>JAZQCL010000036.1:0-221473 GCA_045546235.1 Acutalibacteraceae bacterium | reverse complement strand
ACTGCCACAAACAAAGGCTTATTTAACATCTTTTAAGAAAACAACAAACCCGAACGTTTCACCGATTGGTAAAAGGTTCGGGTTTGAATGCTTTGGTGCCGCTGAACCGTAACTGTCCAAACTCGCAAATCTTCAATACTTTCTTGCCACACTACAAGAAACGCAAGATTTCACTTAATACATTTATACTGTATATACACTAAATGCAATCCGCTTTCCAAAGATTCTCTTTTCTCTTGGAAAAGCGGATTTTTGGAAAATCAGCCCAATATTATAAACAAAAAACACATTTTGCCAAATCAAACAAGATAAAAACCGTGTTCGTCCTCTCGGATGGATACGGTTTTCTTTTTGGAAAAATGTGGAAGTTTTTGGGGAATAGTTCCCGTGAACTGTGCGGCTACACAGTTCCAAAGTTATAATTTATAATACAGAAAGGAGTTTTAAATATGCGAGGTGTTCCAATGTCTACCATAGATAAAATTAAAATAAAGGGCGAGTATTTAAACGGTGCATATAGTGAACTTGCCGCACTACTCGGTATTGATGCAGTACTTAAAATTCATTCAAAATATCGAGGAACACAGATATTTTTTCCTGTGGAGTTATTCAGTAGAGAGTTCATTGTTAAGCAGATAGTCGAAGAATATAATGGCTATAATGTCCGTGAACTTGCTACAAAATACGGGTACACAGAAAAGTGGATTCGTAAGATTCTTAAAGAACATATAGACAAAGAATAAATTAAGGAGATTAGCTATGAAAAAAAGAATATTATCAATAATTGTTGCCGTTTCTATTATCCTGTGTTTGTGCAGTTGTGGCAAAGATAACAATGAAAGTATAGACAATTCATCATCTTCGAAGAAAAACGATACTGTTTCAGTATCTTCATCACAAAAGCTTGAAACAAGAGATGATTATTTAAATGCTTTATACGGTTACTACGAAACTGATGAAGCCTATGTGTATATAAGCAAGGATTATTATGAAGAAAAATCCAAAATCGAGGAATATGATTACAGATATGGTGATGTTGATGCTATAAATGTTTCAATGGGCGATAACAACATTACAACATACGAAATTTCAGTTTATAGGCAGTTTATGGTTTACTATGTACTTAACGGAACTGAATTGAACACATCAAGCGGAACTGTTGCAAAGAAAATTACAAAAGAAGTATATGATAAAATTCCTCTAAAAACCTATATATATACTCCTCCTGTATCAAGCGAAACAGAGTCTAATGGAACTATAGTTGAAACCGACCCCGATTATATTGTACCCATTTCGAAAGCAAAAGTAGGAGATATAATTTATTTTGGAAATTATGAGCAAGATAATATTTTAGATAACGGCAAAGAAAAAATTGAGTGGCTTGTTTTAGCCAAAGAAGGCAACTATCTTGTAGTTATATCACATAAAATACTTGACCGCAGAGCGTATCATACAGATGATGTAAAAATAACTTGGGAAAATTGTGAATTAAGGAAATGGCTAAATAGCGATTTTCTTAATAGTGCTTTTACCAAGAGTGAACAGCAAAAAATACCTACAATTACGGCACAAACAAGTGGAAGAAATGTAAAATACACAACGGATGGTGGTAATGATACTCAAGATAAAGTATTCTGCTTGAGCTATGAAGAAATAAGTACTTTTCTAAGCAATAAAGCTTCAAGAACAGCCGAAAGAACACCATATCAGATGTACGGACGGGATGGCGGTTCATCCTATTGGTTAAGAACACCTGGCGACCACGGAAACGAAACAGCAATGAAAGTATTATCTGATGGTCGTTTTGATTTAGACGGTAACTTCGTTGAAATGGATTTTATAGGCGTTAGACCTGCTATTTGTATCGAGATACACTAATAATTTAATTATCTATATCGGCAGATAATATTGATAGGAGGGTAGGATTTTAGCCGATAAAATAATAAAAATAAACATATAAAAAGGAGTCTTTAAAATGGATAAGAAAAATTTAGGATTGTTTTCGTTAATTGGTACTATTGCTTCAATATTGATTATGTTGATTATTAACTCAACCTTTGGCTTAATTGTATACATATTAAGCTTTATATTAGCTATTGTTGATTTAGTTATGGCATATAAAAAAGAAAACCTTACACCTAAAGAGTTTTTAGAGGTTGCCGCTAAAGAACGCACTTTAAGTTTGGTTACAATTTTCGCAGTAGTAGTTGTAATATGTGTATTTTATTGGGCACAAGTTGGCGAATTAACTGATGCATTATTATCATAATAAAAGGAGTAAAATATGGGATTTTTAGATTCTTTAAAGGATGCCGCAAAGGTGGCAAAAGATACTGCTAAAAGTGCTGCAGACCAAGCAAAAGCTAAAATGGATGCCGCTAAAGAAACCCGTGCCGCAGAAGCAGCAGCACGAGAAGAAGCCGAAAGAAAAGCACGAGAAGAAGCGGAAGCTAAAAGCAAAATCAAATGTGACAAAATTCTTTTGGGTAAAGATGCCACCAAAAGAGGGATTTTTGCTATCAATTCAATGGCTGATACTTTAGCTTTTACTAAAGAATATATGAAAAAGCTTGTTTTACCTGCTTCGAGTCTTAAAGTGAGTAAACTGAAAATGTTGCCTTATACCGAAGATAAGATTACTCGCAGAGATGTGTTGAAAAGATTTGCAGATTTACCCGACAGCGAACAAATTATTTTCCTTTTAGATAATAATACAACTAAAGAGTATTTAACGGTTACTACTGAATTTTTATATGCACGAATTGCATTAGAAGATAATCCGCAATTTTTCTATAATATAAAAATTCCGTTAGCCGAAATTACATCTATAGGCTTTGAAACTGAAGGTGAAACAAATAAAATACTCTGTAACGGCGAACTGCTTTTCTGTATACCTGCTCGTTTAAGAGAAACAGATTTTGTGAATCTTAAATACTATTTCGAATGTCTTGAAAAATCAGACTTTGAAATTACCGAACAAGAAATAGATAAATTTATTCACGAAAAAATCGGTGATGAAGCATACAACGAAGCGAAAAAATATATGGAAGAAGATGAACTTATCATATATTTTGCTTGGGGTGTAGACAGCATTACTGCAAAAGATTTCTTAATGTGTACAACAAGACAATTTGTAATGCTTGATAGAGAAGTATTTGGTGTTGCACAAAATGTTAAGAAGTTTTACTATGAAGATATTGTTTCGATGTCAACCGAGCAAGCGAATAGTGATAGCCTAACAGTAACCTTACTTAATGCCGCTTTAAAGCTTTGCGACCTCACAATTTTTACTGCGGGAACTAACTTAAAAATTCAAACATTAAGTGTTACCGAAGCGGAAAGAGTTGTTGAGATTTATAATCTTTATAAGCGACTTGCTCGTGAGGAAGCAAAGAAACCTATTGTAGTTCAGCAAGCGGAGAAAGCAATTGACCCGTTGGAGCAACTTGAAAAATTGCAAAAGCTTAAAGATGCAGGAGTCATAACCGAAGAGGAATTTGCAACTAAAAAGGCTGATTTATTAGCAAAGTTATAAATATAAAGATTCTTTAAAGATACCCCATATCTGCTTAATTGCGGATATGGGGATTTCTATATATAAAACAAACATAGAAAGTGAGGGATGATATGAATTACTTCATCGGTGGCTTTATTGCCACTTTTACCTTGTTATTAGCGGCTGATAAATTATTGTTGAGCAGACAAAAAGAAAGCGAGGTTTTTTAATATGTTTTTTGCATTAGTTTCGAAGATAGCAACTGAATACTTTATATCTGGGTGTACGGCGGCAATATCACTTTATTGTGGAGTGAAGACACCTAATGCTGTATTTTGTTCTTGTAAGGAAATACGAACAGAAATTGTTGAAGAATTTGTCATTAATTGCTTAGTTGAGCATTTCTTTAGTAAGGGTATCATAGATATAATAACTTCTCAAATCAACAAAGAAATAAAAGCAATTTTAGAAAATGATAATGAAGGCATTAAATCGGCGAAAAATGCTCTCGATGGGTTAAAAATAGCAAGAAATAATCTGATAGATACTCTTGAACAAACAGGATATAATAAAGTTTTAACCGATAGATTAAACTCATTAGAGCAAAAAATAAACATCTATGAAGCTACTATAACAGATTATAAACAAAATAAGGAAAGTATTGAAGTATCAAGAGATACTGTGCAAAAACTTATAGAACGCTTAAAAAGCTTCTTAAAAGACCCACAATATACCGAACAAAATAGATTACTGTTACATTCGTATATTGAAAAAATAGAAATTAGTAACACAACAATTAAGGCGACCTTCAAGGTCGCCTTTCCTTTTTGTGCTAATAATGAAAGTTATGAAGCAGTATATCGACATACAAAAATAGAAGCTATTCGTAATTTAAGTCAGCAATATAGGAGCGTGTCGTGAACTGCTCACAAAAACATCGGTTCATAGAAATTTTGAATAGGGCGAACAAAAAGAAAGTCACCAAACTATATAGTTTAGTGACTTTCATTGGTGCCGCTGACCGGACTTGAACCGGTACGATATTGCTACCGAGGGATTTTAAGTCCCTTGTGTCTGCCAATTCCACCACAGCGGCACAGCGATATAATTATATATTGTGAAGCAGAAAATGTCAAGAGAAAAGTTTTGATTTTTGCTAAATATTTTATTGCGGCAGATATTTTTGAAAAAACTATAGGAAAATTCCCCATTGTGTCGTATAATAGATGTAGAGTAATTGCCCTACGCATAAGGAGGTAAGACTATGAACGGAAAAAGCAAATGCAAAATTTTAAAAGAAATACGCAAGGAAATAGCTAAAAATAATGATATTGAATTTGTAACATCTGAATGTAAATATCAGGGAGATTGCCTTGGTACCTGCCCAAAATGCGAGGCCGAGGTTAAATATTTAGAGGCCGAGCTGTTAAAACGCAAGCAGCAGGGCAAAAACATTGCAGTAGCAGGTCTTGCCGCCGCATTGGTGGTTACTGCTGCGGGCTGTGCTAACGAGAAAATACCCACAAGCAGTACCTTTGGCACACGGGGTAAAAGTGAAATAACCTCATCTTCCACAACCCCCTCTAAACCTTCTGATAACAGTTCTCTGCCTGAAGAAACAGAGGGAAAGGTCGACCCCACCGTTTCGAGTGACTTAGAACTTATGGGCGAGATTGACTTCGAACTTATGGGCGATGTTATTGCTCCGCCGTCGGAATCGGAACCTGAAACGTTCACTTCCGAAATATCAGATTTTGAAAATTCTATACAAGGCATGCCGCCTGTTGATTACTTCGATGATCAACAATAATTCTATAATATGACTATGAGCAAAAATAACATTACCGCCCCTATCTCAACCTACGCCCGCCATCGTATCGGCGTAGACGGAAAGGGGATAACCACTCTGGTGTGCTTTCACGGTTGCACACTCAGGTGCGCCTGGTGTATAAATTCCTTTACCCTTAAGCCCGAGTCGGCAAGAAAAATAATGACCCCTGCCGAGCTTTACGAAAAGCTTAAAATCGACCATCTTTATTTTGTTGCCACAGGCGGTGGTGTAACCTTTGGTGGCGGCGAGCCCTTGCTTCGTGCCGAATTTATAAGGGAATTCAGGCAAATCTGCGGTGATGAGTGGCATATATGTGCCGAAACCTCGCTGGCGGTACCGATTGAAAAGGTAAAAACTGCGGCAGAATGCGTAGATATGTTTTACGTAGACGTTAAAGACACCAATCCCGAAATATACTCTCGTTACACAGGTGGAAATTGCCATCTTATGCTAAGCAATCTTAAGGAATTAATAAAGCTAGTTACACCAAAGCGAATAATAGTTCGTTTGCCCCATATTCCGCAGTTCAACACCCCTGAGGACGTAATTAAAAGCCGAGAGCTGTTAAAGAATTTAGGCATAACTCAGTTTGACGAATTTAACTACATAACATAAAAACAGAGCCTTTGTGGCACCCTCCGTAAGGAAGGTGCCACAGTTATATTCGCGGGCGGCGAGTGATATTGCTTCGCAGTTATATTTGGGCTACGCCCAAGTTATATTCGCTTCGCGAGTTTTTGGGGCAAATATTTCTCCGCAAGATAAATCTTGCTACGAAGAATGACGGTGCTATGCACCTTATTGAATATCACTGAAACTGCAAGTTTCAATATCGCTCTTTAGAAATATCTCGCCTTTGGCGAGGTATTCTAAAGAATATCACTTAATATTCTTATTTTTGAGATAGGTTAGTTTGAAAAATATGTACTCCGTTACGCACATTTGAAAGCGCGTAACCCACTATGACACTTATCTGTAGAAAGTGTCAATTTTTATATAAAAAATGAATAAGGGAGAACACTTCTTTACGAAGTGTCTCCCTTCGAAGGCTCTGTTTTTGTATACTACTTATTTTATTTCCACAAAATGCAATTTGTAGCTATCGTTTGTTCCGCAGGGCATTTCTGTAAGGTTCATACCAAAATTCATAAGCAAGGCTCCCGAATAAATCCTGCCCGTTTCTTCAATCTTATAGTAAGCATCGGCCTTTAAACCCTTCATTCTTAAGCGGAATTTTTTGTGGGGGCTTTCTTTAGTAACAACCACAGTAAGTAAAGCTTCACTTTTGTCCCTTGCCACAAGCTCCCAGGCGCAGTAATAGGGGTCTGAGGGATAAATCAAGCGGTAAAGGTCACCAAAATGTGTAAGGTTGTAATACTTGTGGTAATCCTCAACCTGTTTTGTTATAACGGCTTTTTCTTTCTCGGTTAAAAGCCCGGGGTTTAGTTCATATCCAAAGGTACCCCATAAAGCAACGTTGCCCTTTATGTTAAAATCACCGCGGTGCTTTAAGGTTACGTGGGCACCCATTGAAGATGCGGGATAGCACATAGAAGTGCCAAACTGAATATCAAGTCGGTCAATACAGTCGGTATTATCGCTGGCCCAAATCTGCGGTGAATAGTAAAGCATACCCGGGTCGAATCTTCCGCCGCCACCCGAACAGTTTTCAAGCAGCAGATGGGGGTAGGCTTCCAAAAGCTTATCCATAAGCTTATAGGTACCCAGCATAAAGCGGTGGTAAAGCTCACCCTGTTTTTCAGGGGGAAGGGTGGCGGAGCCAACTTCAGTTAAATTGCGGTTGAAGTCCCACTTAATGTATTCAATGTTGGTTGAATCAAGTACCTTTCGCATTTGCTCGAATATATTTTCCACAACCTCGTCGCGGCTCATATCCAGCACGTATTGTTGGCGGCAGTTGTTGTGTTCTCTGCCATCAACGTGCAGGCACCAATCGGGGTGGGCACGGAAAAGGTCGCTGTCGGGGGAAATCATTTCAGGCTCGAACCAAATGCCGAATTTTAGTCCAAGCTGGTTAACATTTTTAACAAGCCTTTGCAGATTGAATTTTTCTTCGTAAACAAACCAGTCACCTAAAGAGCTTCTGTCGTTGTCACGTTTGCCAAACCAGCCGTCATCTAAAACCAGCAATTCAATACCCAACTCTTTTGCACCTTTGGCAAAGCCGAGAATAACCTCTTCGTTAATGTCGAAAAGGGTACCTTCCCAACAGTTAATAAGTAACGGACGTTTTTCGTATTTATACTTTCCTTTAATAAGATGGTCGGCGTAGAAACGGTGGAAGGTTCTGCTCATACCGCCAAGGCCGGAATCGGAATAAACCATAACCGTTTCGGGGCTTTGAAATTCTTCGCCCGGCTTTAAAGTCCAGGCAAACTGCTCGGGGTTAAAGCCCGAGAAAACCCTTGTGCTTTCGTGAACATCCACCTCAGCACCGATAGAAAAGCTGCCGCTGTAAACAAAATTAACACCATAAGCCTCGCCCAACTCCTCGTCGGAATTTCTAACCAGGGCAAGGAAGGGGTTGTATTCGTGGCTTGAAGCACCGCGGCGGCTGGTAATGGATTGTATTCCGTGGTGCAGCGGTGTTCTTTCAATATTCCGTTCGCGTGCCCATCTGCCGTAAAGAGAAACGGCTTCAAAATCCTTGTCGGGCAGGTTGAAGGTGCAGCATAAATCCTCAATGGTAAAGGGCTTGTTGCCGCAATTTCTGACTCTATAGCTTTTGGTAATAACGTTTTGATTATGGAAAGCTGTGTAAATAATATCACACTCTGCACCGGTGGTTGCGTCCAGGGTGGTTATCTCCAAAGTATCTGCTTCGTTATCGTTATTGATATAGGTGGCGGGTAAACCCTCTAAAGCGGGTTTTCCTGCATAAATTTTGTGGGATTTATAGCGAAAATCCGTGGCAGAGGTGCCGTCGGCATAGCGAATGCGAACAGCGCTTTTTCTGAAGTCGCCGGTGCCGAAGCCCGAAAACTCCATCAGGTCCAGGTCGGCAGAAAAGGGCAATTCAATTATGCCGTAGCGCATAGGGTGAAAGCTGGAGTTCATATCACCCGTGTAGGGGGTGTACGCGGTTGCCACTTCTTTAGGAAAAAGGGAATCCTCTTTTCGGGTATACAAATCGCGAAATGAGGTGTTGGCAGTTACGGTTTCTTCAGGAATTGCGGCACCGTAGTAAGGGTTAATGATATGCCCTTCTCCGTAAATAGCCACCATATATTGGCTGTTGCCTGCACGTAAGCTGAAGGTTTTGCTTTGTTCATTGTAAACAATCGGCATAGTTTATCACTCCATTATTAAATGTGTCTTAGAATAAAGTCTATAACAGGGGTTGGATCCTCTAATCCGTGGGGATGGTGGTCGCAACCCTCTTTTATATAAACCTCAAAGTCAATATTGGTTTTGCTATATTCTCTTTCAAGAAAAGCACCGTTTTCAATGTAGGGAACGGTGGTATCACTATCGCCTGCCACCATTATTACAGGTATGCGGTTTTCAATAAGCAGGGGTAGCTTATCTAAAGGCATATCTCTGTAGGCAAGCAACTCCGGCATAGTGATTTTTAATGCATTCAGTATTTCGTCTTTAGTAGGGCTAAGTGGATTTCCAACCCCAAAGCCACAAGGGCAGCTCATATAGTTAAGCACGGGTGCGTCGATATAAAGGCAGTTTATAAGTTCGGGATATTTTGCTGCAAATTTAATGGCAAAAAGCCCGCCACAGCTCATACCAACAGGCACACATTTTTGGGGCAGTCCGTATCTTTCGGCAATATGCTTTATAAATCTTGCCTTGCGGTCAAGGTCGGAATCTGTGCCCCAGCGATTGTCGTTCTTTATGTAGCAAAGCAGCATACCGCTGTCTACAAGCCGCCTTTCTGTGTCTGGAAAAGCACCCCAATATTCGGTTTTAATTGCAATGCCTATAGGCTTGTTTAATTTGGGCAATACAAGCTTAGCCTCGTGCTCTTCAAATATGAAATTTTCAGTTTTGTAACTATCGAAACAATCCATTGCCATACCTCCTACGTTTTTTTTACATAGTATCACATAATGAATATCATTTCAATAGATTTTTTAAAAAAGCGAATATCTTTTGTAAATCAACAAAGGATATCCGCTAAAATGCTTTTGTCTAAATTTCTAACCACTGCTCTTTATTTTCTATGGCTTTTATAAGTCCATCTCTCATACGCATATTTATTCAATAAAAAATCTTACCGAGCTTTTGGCCGTAACAAATTACAGCTATGGTTATCTTTCTGCGGTTTTTAAAAAGACAACAAACGATACAATTTCAAATTATTATAATAAGCGAAAATTAGAAACAGTTCGCCTTTTACTTATAGATAACCGTTTGAAAATAACCGAGATTTCAGAAATGCTTAATTATTCATCGGTTTATGCTTTAAGCAAAGCCTTTAGAAAGCATTTTGGTGTTTCGCCAAAAAATTATCGCAGCCATAACAGTGATTTTTAGCAACACTTAAAGCTAATTTAAGAATATTACCGAGCCTCTTACCATATAAATGGCATAAGAGGTGATGGTATGAAAAGCAACTTTAGAAATCGCGCCGAAATTTTTGGCGGATATATAGTTGAAAACAAAGCCACGGTGCGCTCCACAGCGGCAAAGTTTAATATTTCAAAATCCACCGTACATAAGGACGTATCCGAAAGGTTGAAGTATATAAATCCACGGCTTTACGGCGAAGTGAAAGAGGTTTTAGAAATCAATAAAAGTGAGCGACATATCCGCGGAGGCTTGGCCACCAGGCGGAAATACAAGGGGATTTAGCATAGGCTAAGGCTTAGCGGCAATCGAAACGGTTGCCGTTTATTTTTTGGAGTGATAGTATGTTCGTGTATATTAACCCTGTTAATTTTAAAAGGAAAAGCAGAAAAATTATATACTCACAGCGTATTGATATGGAAGATAAGTATTATTTTTCTCAAAACTTGCCAATAATCAAGGGGAAAGTAGATTGGAGAGGGTTAATTTTTACTGGTAGTCTGCTTGTACCCAAAGCTTTGAATCCGCCGGAAAATTTACCCTGCTTCGGAAGCGCCGGTTGGAAGGCGGCTTTGGCTGCGGAAAAACTGAAAACTAAGTTAAAAGCCCGGCATTGTGACTTGATTTTTTGTGATAAACAAGGTATTTACAGCGGTCTTCTTATACGGCTTGCCGAATTGGCCCGAAACACCTGCATTAAAACCGATAACCCCAATTATTACAAAGATGTTCGTGATAAAATTTACACTCAGCTCGGCTGCTATATGCAAATTAACTCTTATGCGGGCTTGAGGGAAGGATATATTTTTTCCGCCGAGCCGGATTACAGCTTTCAAAGGGTGGGTTTTAAGCTGATTACTTACAATTCTTTAAGCGATTCCGAAATTGTATTGCCCCAAAAATTTAAAGATTATATTCCCTCTGGCGTGCTGCCCTGCGATTTTGCCGAGGCGCTTTATTCTGCCTGCGGAGTAGGGAAAATAAGTGATTATATAAAAAAGTAAACAAAAATAAAACCACTTGTTTTTTTTTATGTTTTGAAGTATAATAAATTGAATAGTTATATATTGCGTTTTTGGAGTGATAAATGTGTTATTAGATATCTTGTATAACGACTTTTCTTGGATTACTGTAGTAAGTTCGCTTATAGCTTCGGTTATTGTAGTGTTCTTAACTCTGCCCATTCACGAGTTAGCTCACGGTTACACAGCATACAAGCTGGGCGATTCTACAGCAAAATATCAAGGCAGGCTTTCCTTTAACCCATTAGCTCACCTTGATATTTGGGGCACCGCCTTAATATTCTTGATCGGCTTTGGTTGGGCCAAGCCGGTTCCTGTTAATCCTCGCAATTTTAAGAATCCTAAAAGAGATATGGCAATCACCGCTTTGGCAGGACCGCTGTCGAACTTAATTATGGCCTTTATTATGCTTATTTTAGCATACACGGGTTTGTATTATTGTGTACAAACCACAAACTTTACGTCCGATGCTTTGGCGGTTGTTGGTTTTGTTTGCTTTTACGCTGCACAAATTAATGTTGCGCTTGCCGTATTTAATCTTATACCCGTACCGCCTTTGGATGGCTCGCGTATTTTAAGTGCATTTTTGCCCGACAGAACATACTATAAACTAATGCAATATGAAAGGTACTTTTTCTTTATTATCGTTGCTATAGCCATGGGTACAAATGTTGTTTCTACCGTAACTTCGGCGATATTAAAGCTTATATCAAGGCTTGCAATGCTACCATTCCCGCAATGGTTCGGGCAATATATGTACATTTTAGATCTTGTTTAATCTGGTGAAATTATGAGTGATATAACCTACAAGCTTGACGTGTTCGAGGGGCCGCTGGACCTGCTCTTGCACCTTATCTCTAAAAACAAGCTTAATATAGACGATATAAAGCTGTTCGATTTGATTGAGCAGTATCTTTCATATATCGAAAATGCCAAGCAACAGGATATGGACGTTGCCAGCGAATTTTTAGAAATGGCCGCCCGCCTTGTTTATATGAAAACGGTATTCCTGTTGCCGCGCCACGAAGAGGCCGAACAATTAGCCGCCGAGCTTACGGGCGAGCTTATTGAATACCGTATATGCCGCGAAATGGCCGAAAAGCTTTCTTATATGACCGAGGGCTTCGATTGCTTTATAAGGCGCCCTATGGAAATCGACCCGGACAAGCGTTACATACTCAGCCACGATAAGGCAATGCTTTACGATGCATACTTTGCCGCGGTGGGCAGGGGTCAGCGTAAGCTTCCGCCGTCAACTGCGCCATTTGAAAAGATTGTGGCAAGAAAAATTGTTTCGGTGCCCTCGAAAATTATATACGTTTTAAGAACCATTACCAAAAAAGGCGCCACCAAATTCCGCAATTTGTTTACCTCGGCTAAAAGCCGTTCGGAAATTGTGGCCACCTTCTTGGCAGTTCTTGAGCTTGTAAAGGCAAACCGCCTGCAGGTGAACGGTCAGGGCGGCGAATCTTCGGTAGAAATAATCAAGGAGCGTAAACGCAAATGAAAATAAAGGAAATGACTGCAAAGTTAGAGGCGGTGCTTTTCGCCAGCGGCGAGCCAATGCCAATCGACAGAATATGCAGTGTATTTGTTATAGATAATGCCGCCGCATTAAAGCTTATCGAGTCTTTAGAGGAATCACTTAAAAGCCGCGGCAGTGGTTTAAGGGTTGCAAAAATGGGTAATAATTACCAGCTTTGCACCTGCTCAGAGCACGCAGAGCATATAAAGGCAGCCTTAGACTTGAAAAGAAGAACACCCCTTTCTTCCGCAGCCTTCGAGGTGCTTTCGGTAATAGCCTATAACCAGCCAGTTACCAAGGCCTTTGTAGAGCAGATAAGAGGTGTGGATTGCTCGGGTGTTATAACCACCTTGGTGGATAAAGAGCTTATCGAGGAAAAGGGCAGGCTGGAGCTTCCCGGCAGACCTTTGCTTTACGGCACTACCGATAACTTTATGCGCTGCTTCGGAATTACCGACCTTAGCGAGCTTCCTCCGCTACCTCACGACGAAACAACCGACGAAAACAGCGCAGAGCAAATCAGCCTTAGCGATTACGACGTTAAGCCCGAAGAAGAGCCCGTCGCCGAGCAGGGTGAAGAATAAATGGTTGCATTGTGGGTAACCCTTGCCGTTCTTGCGGCAATTTACGTGTTGCTGCTTTTCCCTATAAGAATTACGGCTAACCTATGCCGCGAGCCGGAATTTATTGTAAGATATCTTTTCTTTAAATTCCGCATAATTCCAGGCAAAGAAAAGCAAAAAAAAGAAAAACGCAAAAAGAAAAAGCCGCAGACCGACAATGAAGCGAAAAAGCCAAAGCCTAAAAAACACCACGGCATTTCCTATTATGCCGATAAGTACGGCGATATTATCAAGGCTATATTAAAGGCTTCGGGTAAGCTGCTTAAACGTATGGTAATTAAGCAACTTTCGGTTAATATAGTAGTGGGCGACGAGGACGCCGCAACAACCGCCATAGAATACGGTGCAGTTTGTGCTGTTGTTTACCCCATAGTAAGTATGGTGGAAAGCGGGCTTACGGTTAAAGAGCGCAAAATAAATATAATAACCGATTTCGATGCCAAAACCTCAAGCGGCGAGCTTTACGTAGATATGCATATACGTGTACTTCAGGTAATTGCAGTTGCTGCAGGCTTTTTAAAACAGTTAATTAAATTCAATTTAAAATAATCAAGAGGTGCAATTTATGAGCGAGAACAATATTCGTGGTATTATGGACACCACAATGGAAAAAATCAAAGCTATGGTAGATGCCGACACAGTTATTGGCGACCCTATAGTTACAGGCGACGTAACCATTATGCCTGTTTCCAAGGTCTCCTTCGGTCTTGCAACCGGTGGCTCCGACTTTGGCGGAAAGGGTAGCACCCCAATGTTTGGCGGTGGCGGCGGCGCAGGTGTTTCAATAACCCCCATTGCTTTTATAGTTATTAAGGGCAATGATGTAAAAATGCTTCAGATTTATAAAGAGGAATCCAGCGCAAACAAAGCAATTGGTATGTTGCCCGAGCTGTTCGATAAAATATCTTCTTTGTTTAAAAAGAAGGAAGAAATAGAAATTTAATAGCGGCTATTCATTAAAAACCGGCACTTTTCATATACTTTCATATAAATTGAAAAGGGTGTGAAGGTATTGAAAAGATTGGTTTCGTTTGCGGTAATGCTTTGTGTTTTGGTGCAGTTAATACCCAAAACCCAGGCGCTTGAAATAAACGCAAAAGCGGCGGTGGTTATCAATGCTGCCACGGGCGAAATAGTTTATACGCAAAACGGCGACCAAAAGCTACCAATGGCAAGCACCACCAAAATTATGACGGCGCTGCTTCTATGCGAAATGGCCGACCTTAACGAAACAATTGTAACCACAAAGGAAATGGTAACGGTAGAGGGTTCTTCTATGGGACTTTTACCGGGGGATACCGTATCTTATAAAGCACTGCTTTACGGTATGCTTTTGCCCTCGGGTAACGATGCCGCCACAACCGCGGCAATAGCTTTGGGTGGAAGTTCAGAGGAATTTTCTCTGCTTATGAATAAAAAGGCAAAAGAGCTTTCGATGGATAACACCAATTTTGTTACCCCCTCGGGTTTAGATGCCGAAAACCACTATTCCACCGCCTCTGATTTAGCAAAGCTTACGGCTTATGCCCTTAAAAATCCCACATTCAGAGAGGCCGTAGCTACAAAAAGCATAACGGTGGAATACGGAAATCCCGCTTATTCCCGCAGGCTGTATGGTCACAACAAAATGCTGGATATTTACGAAGGAGCCATTGGTGTTAAAACAGGCTACACCTCAAAGTCCGGCAAGTGCTTGGTATCTGCGGCAGAGCGAAACGGGGTAGAAATCGTTGCGGTAACCCTTGGTGATAGCAACACCTGGGGGCACCATAAAACCTTGCTGGATTACGGCTTCAGCAGGGTAAACAGCGTTACCTTTTCTTGCCCCAAAGCCGCCGAAACTCTTCATGTTATTTCAGGGAATAAAACCGAATGTAAGCTTACAGCACCCAGCTTCACAATAGGACTAACTCCCGAAGAACAGGAAAGGGTGGAATACAAAATTTCCTTGCCCGATTTTAGGTATGCACCCATAAATTCAGGCGAACAGGTAGGTTTTGTAAGCTACCATTTAAACGGAAAATTATTGAAGTCTGTACCTCTTAAAGCCGAAACTTCTGTAAACGGTATAGCACCCCGTAAATTAAGCTTTTGGGGCCGCTTTCAAAAAAACTTAAAATATATATTCAAAAACTAATTCTTTCGCAAGTAGGATGTGCAATATGAAGGATAATAAAATAAGACTGCAAAAATTCTTATCACAAGCCGGTGTGGCTTCCCGCCGTGCTGCAGAAGATATGATAGCGGCAGGCCGCGTTAAGGTTAATGGCAGGCGCGCCGAGGTAGGTGATAAGGTAGACCCTATCAGAGATAAAATTATGGTGGGGGGCAAGCGAGTGCTCAACACCTCTAAAAAGATGTATATTATGCTTAATAAACCCCGCGGATATGTTACAACTATGAGCGACGAGCAGGGAAGAAAATGCGTGGCCGAATTGGTGGCCGATGCCCCTGAAAGGTTGTTCCCAGTTGGCAGGCTTGACCGCGATTCTGAAGGTCTTTTGTTTATGACTAACGACGGCGACTTTGCCAACACTCTTACCCACCCCTCTCGTCACGTTAATAAAAGCTATCGCGTAACAGTAAGAGAAACCGTTACCCCCGAAATGATAGACACCTTGTGCACAGGGGTTGATTTAGACGGCAGAAAAACCCTGCCTGCCGAGGTACATATAATTGATAAGGGCGAAAACAGAACAGTGCTTCAATTTGTAATAACCGAGGGCAGAAATCGTCAGATTCGCCGTATGTGCGAGTTTGTAGGCCTAACCGTTATCCGCTTAAAAAGGGTTGAAATCGCAGGCGTAAAGCTTGGAATGCTGCCCGTTGGTAAGTGGCGAGACCTTAACGAAAAGGAAATGAAGCACCTTACAAACATATCTGTAAACAAACCGAAGGAGCAGTAAAAAAATGGTAGAAGTAAAAGAACTTTCTGCCGCTAAGGCAGAGGATTTATATAAAGTAAGTAGCCTGAATTACAGCGCCACAACCTCAAAAGCTATTGCCGCATTAGATGGTGAAAACTGCCTTGGCACCTGCCTTTATGACATCACCGACAGTAGCGTAACCATTCGTATGCTCGACCCCGCCACAGATTTAACTATGGCCGACAGTATGCTGCGTTCTGCGCTTTTTATTGCCGCCAACCGCGGTATAATGGAAGCATATTTTAAAGAGCCTGTCGAAGCCGAGCTTATAAAGCGCCTTGGCTTTCTCGGAAACGAAGATAATAAGACTATAGATATTACAAATCTTTTTAATCCTTGCGGCTGTAAAAAATAATTAACCGTAATATGGGCTGATTTTAGGTCAGCCTATGTTTTTATTCCTAAACTAACAAAAAGTACAACAAAATAATGTTTTTTACATTTATTCATATTAAAGCAATCAATTATAATAAAAATGAGGGAAGTAGATTATGTATTCTATTTTAGGTGCCTTCACCAGAGAACAACAGGAAAAATACGAAAAAACTAAGTACGGTAAGCACTTAAGCGTTCATACCTGTGGCATTAACGAATATAACGAAGACAGTCTTATAGAACGCGGTAACCGCTGGTATGATAATATGCTTGTTTATATTATAGACGGCGGTGTGGTTATTGAAAAACAGGGCAAGACCGTGTCAGCATCTGCAGGAGATATTGTAATTCTTCCGAAAAATACTCCCTATAAAATATTTCGCAATTCCTATTGCCGTTGGTACTGGGTGCATTTTCACATCGAACTGCCGCTTGATGATTTTGGTATTCCATCGGGCGAAAAAATTCAAGTGGGTAAATCAATATTGTTAGAGAACGAATTAAATACCCTTATTGAAGAGTGCAATAACATAGACCACAACACCCAGGAAATTTGTACCTGCTTGCTTTTAGGGATTCTTTTCAGAATAGGCAGAATGTGCAAAAGAAGTGTCAACGATATTCGCTTTAACGATTCCATCGACTATGCAATCAAGGCTATGACGGTGAACGAGGCCTCTAAGGGCTATGTTAAGGAATATGCCGCAATGGCCGGTTGCAACGAGATTAAGTTTCGTGAAGAGTGCAAAAGTCGCACAGGATTAACCCCAAAGCAATATATCTTAAGTAAAAAAATTAAGCGTATTAAAAGGGATTTATCCTGTTTTAATGGCTCTTTGCAGGAATATTCTCAAAGCCTGGGTTTTGAGCAGTATTCATATTTTTGCAAATTTACAAAGAAGCATTTGGGATTAAGCCCTGAAAATTATATAAAAAAAGTGAAATCAGAGAAATACAAAAGTAATGAAGGGATAGAGTGACTATGAAAAAACTTTTATCGGTGCTAATCAGCCTTTGTATGGTGCTTGCGGTACTGCCGGCTGGCTTATTTGTCGCAGCAGAGGAAATCTCATACGCCGAGCAAAGAACCAACGTTACTCCACAAGGGGGCGGCGAACTGGCAGGTGAAAACAAAGGTTATGCCACCTGGTACGGCGGTGTTACCAACGGCGTCAGCGATGCCGCTTGGTTAAAATCCCTTGCTGCCGAAGCAAGCCCCGATTCCTGGTGGATAAACTTCGATATGGTGCCAGAAAGCACCACCTATACCTATAATTCTTCTTCCAATAGCTACACCACCGACCGTTGGAATAAGGGTGTTTTGGCAAAGGCAATGTCCTTTAATGATTACAAAGCCACCACACTTCAAAAAACCACCTACGAAACAGTAAATGGCGAAACAAAGCTTGACGATAAGGGAAACCCGGTTGTAAAAAGTATTTCAAATACCCTAAGCGGCATTCAAAATGCCGTGAACTTTTATTCGGGCTCTACAGTTTACGGCTACGATTCTATGGGCGCGTTTACATACACAAGGGGTTCGGCAGGGGAGAAGAGCTACGCCTCACATTTAAGAAACCCCTATAAATATACCCAACTGATTTACACCTTCTCAGAAGGCACAAAAATTTCGGATATACTTTTCGGCGGTCAGTATAATACCCCATATCTGCGCCCATCGAACTACGAGCTTTATGCCGCCGACAGTTATGCTTCGCTTTTCAGCAGCGAAAATTTGCTTTACCATTTCGAAAACGACTATACAGGCGGAATTGCTGCAGCGGGCAGTACCGACACCTTTATGCAGCACTATCATTTCGAGTCTTTAACTGCAAAATACGTAGGTGTCAGAATACTTGACCCTATGAGTGCTTTTAACGATTCCGGAACAGCGGGTTACAACAGTATCCGTCTTTCTGCCCTTAGCATTTATGGTATTCCCAGCGAAACCGAAAACACCGAGGAAACCGCAAAATACGTATCGGTAGCTCAACCCGAAACCAATATAGTTGGCGATATTGCACTAATAAGAGACGTTAATTCCTCTGCAGAGCTTTCTGAGATGTTAGGGGCGGAATGTTTACCTTCAACCGCTATTTTTACCATAGACAGTAGTCTTAGCGTTTTAGATACAAGCGGCTCCGCCTTTTCAACCGTTAATGCGGTAATCGAAGCATTGAATTACAGAGTTCTTCCGGTTTTCAGAATTTCCGATACAGCTTCGGCAGACTCACTGTTAGCTCTGTTAAAGGAATTAAATTTCTACGACGTTATGGTAATGTCGGATAGTAAAGAAGTACTTAAATATGCTCGCGAAAAGAATTCTGTTATTCGCGGAGCCTTAGATTTAACCAAGGCTTATACCAAAGAGCTTACAGATAGCGATATTGCAGAAATAACCGCTACAGCATCGAAATATATGGCAACTGTTGTTGTGCTGCCTTCTGCGGTTTGTAGTAAAGAAACCACCGCCAAGCTTTGGAAAAGATACGTAAGGGTGTGGAACGTTGGTGGTGATACGTCTTCTGCGGCCGAAAACTATGAGTTGTTGCTTTCGGGCGCGCTGGGAGTTGTTTCCGATAACACTTCAGAGCTTTTGGATATAGCAAAAAATAAGTTAAATAAAAATACTGTAACAAGAAGCCCCCTTAATATCGGCCATCGCGGAATACCCTCAATTTCTCCAGAAAATACGGTAGCAGGCGCGATTACAGCCTGGGAAAACGGCGCAGATGCAGTTGAAATTGACCTGTACCTTACTTCCGATGGCGAGGTGATTCTTACCCACGATGCAACCACAGGCAAAACCTGCGACCAAAATCTTACCGTAAAAAGCAGTACCTTGGAACAGCTTAAAGCCATTAATCTTGTAAAGAACAATAATGGTGTTACCTTTAGCACACCCTATAAGCTTAGCACACTCGAGGAAATGCTGGCAGGCGTTAAAGAAAAAACCGATTTAATTCTTGCTTTAGAGCTAAAAGACAGCGATGCTTTAGACAGAGCTATGGAGCTGGTTTATCAATATGGTATGACCGACCGCTGTTATCTGCTTATAAACGATATAGATAAATCGAGCCTTAGCGCCGCAAGAAGCAAGTATCCCGAAATAACCGTTGCCTACAGCGGTCAGGATTATTATAACGGCGGACTTCTTCCAAAAGGCGGCGAGGATAAGGGTGTTAAGGATATATTAGCCAATACAGGAGCATATAACGCTGTTTACAGTCCTAAATACGATTATTACGGCAGAAGCAGTAACCGTGCAGCCCAGCTTCGGGGTGTGGTGCTGACACCCTGGACCTTAACCACCAAGCTTCAACACCATCAATACTATCTTTGGGGTTATGCCGCAACCCTTTCGGATAATTGCGACTTTATGAAGGAATACCCCAAGGCCTTAACCATAACCAATATTAAAGATGGAGATTACGTTGCAGAAAGCACTACACTTAAAATAGAGAGCGAAATTGAAGGTTATGCCGAAAGCTTTTCGGCTACCCCCACCTTAGAAATATTAGAGGGTAAGGAAATAGCATCTGCTTCGGGCAATAATATTACCTTCAGCGGAAAGGGTGAGGTTACTTTTGTGGCAAAAGCTACAGTTGGAATTAACGCCACAAGCGTTACGGTATACAGCAACCCCATAACCGTAATTTCAGAGGTGTTGCCTCTTTTAAGCGTAACCGAAAAAAGCGGAAAAGAGCTTCCTTCGGGGCTTACCGCTGTTGCAAATCCTGTTACTAACGAAAATATAAAAATCAGCTACGGCAAAATGTCCCGTAGCAGCGAAGATGCCGCCTGGTCAACTACCGCCATCACCCTGCAGGGGGGCGAAGAGCCTTTGGGCAATCAGCAGGTTAACGACGAGGTAAGAACCGGCCCATCTTCAAGCTGTACCGATTTTCTGGTTTCTAAAACCGATAATGGCGACGGAACCTATAATTATAACTGGTGTCTTGACGGAACCTTAAGGGGACAGTATATCGTTTACGATTTAGGCGACCTTTACGACGTTGATACCATTGCTTTTGTAAGCTCTCACTCGGGATATGGTATGACCGGTGCCTACGAGCTGTACGCCTCGGCAACAACCGGCAACATAACCGAAATGGATTTGCTTACTTCCTATCGTAACGAAAACGCAAATCAATCTCAGCACTTCAAGGTCAGAGATGGCAAGTTGCTTCGCGCAAGATACGTGGGCATAAAGTTTCTTAATCCATTTAGTCTTAACCACACCGCGGATTCAACTGCAATTACCAATATGTGTGCAAGAATTGCAGAATTTCAGGTTTACGGCACCCCCACTCCCGAAAGTGCCAAGCCCAAATTCCAAATTTCAGAATACTCCGGCAAAAGCCTGCCTGAAGGCCTTACAGCGGTGGCAGACCCCTCGGTTAATAATGCACTAAGCGTAGGATATTATAAATATTCAAGAGCTTCGGAAACCGCCGCCTGGACCCGCGGAAGCTTTGGCGTTCAGGGAACCGCCACAGCAATAAACGATAATGCAGTAAGCGGCTCAGAAGAATTCAGAACAGGTGCCACCGCCTGTACAGATTTTCTTGTTTCTAAAGAAACTGTAGACGGTGCTACCAAATACAATTACTGTCTTGACGGCTCGCTTCGTTTCCAATATATAGTTTACGATTTGGGTAACCTTTACGATATAGACGCCATAGCCTTTGTAAGCTCACACGCAAGCAATCGTATGACAGGTGCTTACGAGCTTTATGGCTCTGAAACCTCGGATAAATTCGAGGATATGGAAAAGCTGGCGGAATACCAAAACGTAAACAATAATATGACCCAGATTTTCACCACGATTAACGGTAGAACCTGCAGATACCGTTATGTTGCATTGAGAATTCTTAACCCCTATAGTCTTACGAATTCTGCCGAAACTATGTCTACCTACACAGGGCTTCAGGCAAGAATTGCAGAGTTCCAGGTTTACGGCAAAAAGGCCGAAACAATCAAGGTTGATTTTACCGATAATGCAGGCAACGTTGTTTATACCGTAGGTGGAAACTATTTTGTAACCGTATCCGAAGAGCAGTTAGCCGAGGCTCAAGCGGCTTTGCCGCTGGTGTTCGGTTACGAGTTTGTTGGTTGGAACGACGCAGCAGATAACGTTACCGAAAGCAAGATAATTAAAGCGATATATGCCAAAAACACTTTAGATAAATACAGCGTTTCGGTTACCGACACAGAAAATTCTTACGAGGGATGGCATAGCTTTGATGCAAGGCTTACCGCTACCGCAACGGGCGATGGCTTCAGCTATTGGAAGGACACCGCAAGCAGTACTGCGATTTCTGATTCAGCGGCATATACCTTCTATGTGCCCGGTAATATTGCTCTTGAGTCGGTGTATAACGACTCTGAAACAGTTGCAAAGCCGGTTGTACTTAACAGCTCCGTTCAAATGCTGCAAAGGAATGACGGTAGCTACAACCTGTATTTTACAGGTGATATAAAGCTTCCCGAGGGTGGAGTATTAACCGAAGTAGGCATTACCTATACCAATTCCGAAGCCTCAAAAGATATGTTGGAAACCACCGAAAGCGATACAGAAAACAGTATAGCTGTAAATGCATATTCCGAAAAATTGAAGCAGGGGTCAATTATGGTTATACTCAGCGGCGTGAAGGCTCAAAAACAGCGTTTTGCGAAGCTGTATATAACCTACACCTTAAACGGCGCAACCTTTACAGTGTTCAGCGATTGCACGGCGTTTGCCAATACGCCGGAATAAAAGGAAAGGGTGACTAATTTGAAAAACTACATAAAACCAAGGCTGGAAATAATTGATTCTCTTTCCGAAAGCTTCTGTGTTGTAACCGAGGTTGTAAGTCACTACGAGGTGAACGATAGGCTTATAATCGAAATAGAAGACAAGCTTGATTAATTTATAAGAAAAATCCCACCCGATTTAATTTAAAAATCAGGTGGGATTAATTTTATCTTAAATATATTATGCGTTGTATTTATCAATTACCTTAAAGAATTCTCTTAATGCGTCGGGGAGTTCGGGGTATCTCGGCGAGCAAACGGCTTCAATAGTCATTCTGGTGTTGTAACCGATAGCCCTTAAGGTGTCAAAAAATTGGGTGTAATCCACACAGTCGCCTATGTATGGCATAGAGCGATTAAAGGGATTGGCAATATGCACGTGTCTGAATTCGTCTGCACAATCATTTATGCTTTCAATAGCCATAGAAAGGTCGCCCTCTTTTCCCATATGGAAAAGGTCGCCAAGAACGTGAATGCTGGGCAGATTCATCTTTTTGCAAAGGTCGTAGGCCTCTTTAACGGTGTTAATAACGTTGGTTTCGTTTGAATTAAGCGGCTCTATAACCAGCTCAATACCTTCAGGGGCGGTGTGCTCGTTAATCATACACATGGTTTCTTCAATCTGCTGATATGCGGCCTCAACGCTGTAGCCCTCGGGCACGGCGCGGGAAGCACCGCTACCAAACACAAGAATTTTTGCACCCATATATTTTGCACGTTCCACAGAAAGTTTTATGTAGTCGTTCACCTCTGTTTTGTTAACGTCGCTGCCAACAAATTTTAAGGTTTTGGGGAAGTAAGCGTTACAGGATTCTATTGCCAATCCCGCATCGCGAGCGGCTTTAACGGTAGACTTGTACTCGGCATCGCTCATAGAGCATATCTGATTCATGGAAAATTCCATATAATCAAGCCCGCCTCTGGCACAATCGTCAAAAACTGCAGGGTCTGTACAACCAAGTCCGTATTTCATAAACATCAACACACCTTTCATAATGGCAATAGTTGCCTGAAAGAAGTATAATTTATTAGGAAAAACCTGTCAACTTTTTTGTGTAAATTAGTTAAAATCGTGCAAACTTTCAGCCTGAATATTAATATTGCGTAAATTTGAAAAAACTGCAAATAATATCTTGCTATTTGGCTTATTTTGGTATATAATATACTTTGAATTGTAATGTAATGATCTAATATATCATACGAATTTTACGAATGGAGGAATATATATGAATTTTGAACTCGGGCAGAAAATGCTGGAGAAAAAGAGTGCAGAGTTAAACACTGCAGCTGTTAAGCAGTTAACCGAATTGTTTGACGACGGCAGCTTCACTGAACTCGATAAATTCTTAAAGAATGGTGATGCAGGATGCGACGTTATCACTGCATACGGCAACGTAGACGGTGTTCTTACCTTTGCTTTTGCCCAAACAAACGGTGCCAACGGTGCAATGGGCAAGGCTCTTGCCACCAAAATAAAAAAGGTTTACAGCATGGCCGAAAAGGTTGGAGCGCCAGTTGTAGGTATTTACAATAGCGACGGTGCCCATATCGACGAGGGCATAGAAGCTATGGAGGCCTACGGCGAGCTTATGGCTTATACCGCATCTCTTTCTGGAGTTGTTCCTCAAATATCTGTTATAGTTGGCGATTGCATTGGTTCTGCCGCAGTTCTTGCTGCTATGTCTGACGTAGTAATTATGGTTGAAGGTGCAGAAATGTATGTTACTGCAGGTTCAATTCTTAAAGATAAGAAGGTTGGTGGAACAGCACTTGCTGCTGAAAACGGAACTGCAGCATACGTTGCTAAAGATGAAGCAGACGCCTATTCTAAGGTTGCAGAGCTTATTTCATACCTGCCTCAGAACAATCTTTCGGCTCCTCTTTACGCCGAATATGTTCCTGCAACAGGCACTGTAAACGGCACCGAGCCTTACGAGGTAATAAATGCCGTTGCCGATGCCGACAGTTTTTGCGAGCTTTATGCCGAACACGCTAAATGTGCAGTTGTTGGCTTTGCAAGAATAAATGGTGCCGGCGTTGGCTTGGTTGCCACCAATACCGAAGGCGGTAAGCTTTGCGGTAAGGGTGCAAAGAAGATTGCAAGATTTGTTCGCTTCTGCGACGCATTCTCCATTCCTGTTGTAACATTCTTAGATGCTTCAGGTGTTCTCGGCAATCTTGAGGACGAGCTTTCGGGCGGCGTAAAATGCGCAGCTCAGCTTACCCAGGCTTATGCAGAAGCTACAACCGCTAAAATCACGGTTATCACAGGCGCCGCTTGTGGTGCCGCATACATTGCTCTTGCCAGCAAGGCAGCAGGCATCGACAGCGTGTTTGCTTGGACCACAGCTTACGTTTCGGCTCTCGAGCCCAAAACTGCGGTTGAGTTCCTCAAGAAGGAAGAGCTTAAAGATTCTACACGTGAAGAGTTAACTGCTAAATATTGCGATGAAGAGTCTTCCGCCTTCGTGGCAGCAGCTAAAGGATTCGTGGAAGATGTTATCAATCCTCTTGAAACTGCTCCCAAACTTGCAATGGCTTTAGATATGTTAAGCTCAAAGCGTATTTCTACATTAAACAAGAAACATTCAAATATTCAACTTTAATCTAATCTGGAGGAATTCAAAATGAAACAGCTTAAAATAACCGTAAACGGCAAAGCATACGACGTTACTGTTGAAGAAATGGGCGGAACCGCAGCACCCGTAGCCACTCCTGCTCCTGCCGCAGCTCCTGCAGCAGCACCTGCCCCCGCAGCAGCTCCTGCTCCTGCAGCCGAGCCTGCACCCGCAGCCCCTGCTGCAGCAGGCGAGGGTACACCTGTTAATGCACCTATGAATGGTAATATTATCGATGTTAAGGTAAGCGCAGGCCAGGCAGTTAAAACAGGTGATGTTCTAATAATCCTTGAGGCTATGAAGATGGAAAACGAAATCGTAGCACCCGTCGACGGTACCGTTACTGCAGTTATGGTAGCTAAGGGCGAAACCGTAGATACCGGCAAAGCACTTGTAACAATAAAATAATTACCGCAAAGCTTTATTTTAAGAAAGAGGTGCTATGAATGGCTAAAAAAATCGGTATTACCGAAACCATACTTCGTGATGCGCATCAGTCCCTAATCGCAACACGAATGACTACTGAAGATATGCTCCCAATGCTGGAGGATTTAGATAAAATCGGCTTCCATTCACTTGAATGCTGGGGCGGTGCAACCTACGATTCCTGCCTTCGTTTTCTCGGCGAAGACCCTTGGGAAAGATTGCGCATAATTCGTGAAAAGTGTCCCAATACTAAGTTGCAGATGCTTTTCCGCGGACAGAATATGCTGGGCTACCGCCACTATGCCGACGACGTTGTGGAATATCTTGTTCAAAAATCAGTTGCAAACGGTATCGACATTATCCGTATATTCGACGCTTTGAACGACTTTAAGAATCTGACCACTGCAATTAAGGCAGCTCAGAAGGAAAAGGCTCATGTACAGGCAGCAATTTCCTATACAACCGGCGATGTATTCACTCTTGAATACTACACTAAATATGCTAAGCAGCTTGAAGAAGCAGGTGCTGATTCCATCTGCATTAAGGATATGGCTGCATTGCTTACTCCTTATTACACCTACGATCTGGTTAAGGCAATTAAAGAAACCGTTAAAATTCCTGTTCAGGTTCATTCGCACTATACCTCTGGTCTTGGTTCTATGGTTCTTATGAAGGCTGTAGAAGCAGGCGCAGATATTGTAGATACTGCAATGTCTCCCTTGGCCAACGGTACATCTCACCCTGCGACCGAATCTATGGTTGCTGCCTGGTCCGGTACCGAATACGATACAGGCCTTGATTTAGAAGCTCTCGATCGTATCGCAAAATATGTTGATACTCTTCGTTCTAAGTATATTGCCGAGGGTCTTCTTGATCCTAAAATGCTCCGTTCTGACGCAAAGGCGCTTATTTATCAGGTGCCCGGCGGTATGCTTTCCAACCTGCTTTCACAGCTTAAGCAGGCAGGTAAAGAAGACCAGCTTAACGAGGTTCTTCTTGAGGTGCCCAGAGTTCGTGCCGACTGTGGTAATCCTCCTTTGGTTACTCCCACCTCTCAGATTGTTGGAACGCAGGCTGTGTTCAATGTAATCGGCGGCGAGAGATATAAAATGGTAACTAAAGAATTCAAGGGAATTGTTCGTGGCGAATACGGCACAACCCCCACCGAAATCGATCCCGAGTTCAGAAAGCAGATTATTGGCGACGAACAGCCTATTGATTGTCGCCCTGCCGATCTTATAGAGCCCGAACTGGATAAGCTTCGTGAAGAATGTAAACAGTGGAGCGAACAGGAAGAGGATGTATTGTCCTATGCACAGTTTGGTCCTGTTGCGGTTAAATTCTTCGAACAGCGCAACAATGCAAAGTACGGCGTAGATGGTGCACACGCCGATAAAGAGAATTCAGTTCACCCGGTTTAAAAATTTACTATTGCTTTTTCAAAAAAAGTGTGGTATATATAATATGTTATATCAATTTTTTCGGAGGTAAAGTAGCATGGCTAATGTATGGCAATATGTTATCGGCTCTTTAATGCTTGTTATTTCTCTTGTTATTATTCTGGTTGTTCTTCTTCAACAGGGTAGACGTCAGGGTATAAACGGTGCAATTTCAGGCGGTGCAGACACATTCCTTTCTAAGAACAAAGCTCGCACGGTAGATGCTATTTTAGAGCGCGTAACTAAATATTTTGCATTAATATTCTTTATTCTTGCACTTGCAGCAAATGCAGCAACAATTATATTCAAGAAGTAAATTTTAAACACCCTGCATCGCAGGGTGTTTAATTTTAGGTAGATTATGAAATTTTAATTCAGCAAAAACTGTTTTTGCAGGGGGTATAGGATGTTCCGTTTCGAACAGCTTCATTAATATTCTGCTGTAGTATCTTCGGTTTCCGGGGCATCGTCGTATGCACCGTCGATAGATTCTATATTTTCTGTAGGGTCGATGCTTTCAACCTCGCTCTCTATTCTGGAAGAATCGGGAGGAAGGGTGTTTGAAACAGTTGAACTGGTTAAACTGCTGTTTGTTTTAGGTTCATAATTCTTATCGTACCAATCGGGGTAATAGGGGTTGGTTTTGAACTCTTTGCTTGTGGGGCTGTAAATAACTTCTCCGCCCACAGTGTCTATCATTGCAGCACTTTTCGATATATATTTATTTAGGGTGTAAACAAAATCACTGGCTTCTTCGTATTTGTCGCCGTTTTTAGTAACCTGCTCTTTGGTGAAGGTTATTTTTTCATTAAGCTCTTGAACCGGTTCTGCCTTTTTTGTTATATTGCTGTAGTCAAGATAGAAAACCGAGTATTCCAATGTGGTGGTATCGCCGTCTGTAGTGGGTTTCCAAATAAGCAAATCATAGTAGCCGCTTTTTTTACAAAGGTAAATAGCTTTTTGTTCGTTTTCTTTGGTTCCTAAGGTATCCATCCAGATAAGAGTATAGGTATCGTCTATTTTGGTGTAAACCTTAAGGCTGGCCTCTCCGTTTTCTGCGCCGCTAACCTGTCTGATTATGCGGTCGTTTTCACCGTCGTGAGTAACGTCTGCAGTGGCATTCTTAAGAACAGTAATTTCCGGCTCGGTGGTGGAACGACAGGCTGACAGCAAAAACAAGGTGGCTAATAATATAGGTAATATTTTGATTAATTTCATTGCAATATTCCTTTCAGTATTCATATTACTTTATATTATAACATATTAATTTTAATTGGTAAATACTATTTTAAAGTAAATTTATAATGATTTAAAAATTTTTTCAAAAAAGTATTGACAAAATCACTAATAACAAATATCATTAATTTGTAAGTAATCTGCCGATGATTTTTCGACAGATAATAATTTTAAAGGAGTACATTTTATGGTATTTGAAAAGGTAAAGAATATTTTGGTTGAACAGCTCGATGTTGACGAATCTGCCGTAACTTTGGAAGCTATGATAGCCGACGATTTGGGTGCAGACAGCCTCGATGTTGTGGATTTGCTTATGTCACTTGAAGATGAGTTCGACGTAGAAATCCCCGACGAGGAAATTGAGAATATTAAAACAGTTGGCAATCTTGTTAACTATATAGAGAATAATAAATAACACCTTTACTGCCGCCCGTTTTCGAGCGGCAGATTTTTAAGTGTAGAAATTGCTGGTGTCGATATGAAATTAGTTAATCATAATGTGGATTTATGTGTGGTAGGCGGAGGTTTGTCAGGTTTGTCGGCAGCCGTTAGTGCTGCGCGCCACGGCAGCAGAGTTGTGCTTGTTCAAGACAGACCCGTGCTTGGTGGTAATGCTTCGGGAGAAATCCGTATGTGGATTTGCGGAGCACACGGCACCGATATGCGAGAAACCGGCATAATAGAAGAGCTTATTTTAGATAATTATTACTATAATAAAGGGCTTAAATACCCATTATGGGACGGTGTTATGTATGGATTGGCAATGGAAGAGGAAAATCTTACCCTATTGCTTAACACCTGCGTGTTCGATGCTAAAACAAATGCTGATAGAATCGTTTCGGTGGGGGCATGGCAATCAAATGCCGAAACCTATCATAATATAGAAGCGAAATATTTTGCCGATTGTAGCGGCGATTCTATATTAGCTCCCCTTACAGGAGCCGAGTTCAGATACGGCAGAGAAGCTAAGTCGGAGTTCGGAGAAACAATTCCCCCTGATGTTGCAGACGAAAAGACAATGGGTATGAGCTGTATGTTTCAGCTTAAAGAAACCGATCACAAAACAGAATTTATAAAGCCTAATTGGGCCAACACCTACGAAACTGATGCCGACCTGCCTTTTAAAGACCATCACGTAAAGGATAACAACTTTTGGTGGATAGAGCTGGGCGGAACCATGGACTGTATACACGATACCGACAAGTGTCGGCACGAACTGCTAAAAATTTGTTACGGAGTATGGGATCATATCAAGAATAAAGGCGACCACGGCGCGGATAATTGGGAAATGGATTGGATAGGATTTCTTCCCGGAAAACGCGAAAGTCGCAGATATGTAGGAGAATACACCGTTACTCAGAATGACGTTGAAGCAGAGGGAAAATTCCCCGACATTGTAGCCTACGCCGGTTGGAGTATGGACGATCATTTTCCCGAAGGCTTTAACTATAAGGAAGGCCACCCCACCACCTATCACCCTGCACCATCTCCTTGGGGCCTACCTCTCAGATGTATGATTTCAAAGAACATAAAAAATCTTACCTTTGCAGGCCGAAATATAAGCGTAACACATGCAGCTCTCAGCTCGTCACGTGTTATGGCAACCTGCGCAATATTGGGTCAGGCTTTAGGTACTGCAATTGCGCAGAGCATTAAAACCGACACAGATATAAGGGCCATAGATGTTAGGGAATTACAGCAAACTCTTATGCAGGACGATTGCTATATACCTTGGAATAACAGAGAATTGTCGAAGCTCACCCTCGAAGCTGACTGTACTGCCGATATAGTGCGAAACGGAGCCGATAGGGGAGAAGAGAACTGTTGGAAAGGCAATAAGGGCGACTTTATAGAGTATACCTTCAGCGAGGATAAATTTATAGAAGAAATAAGACTTGTATTTGATAGTAACCTTAACAGAGAGTACCATAATATGCCTTGCTGCTATCCGCTTAACGAAACCAGATACAAGTTACCCTCTACCTTGATAAAAAAGTACAGAATCGAGGGCGAGGATTCTTTAGGCAACACCTTCGCATTAGATGTGGTGGATTCTCATTTGAGGTTTGTTAAGCATAGGGTAGGCAAAAAACTGTGTAGGGTAAGGTTTATTCCGTTGGAAACACACGGTGCTGAGGAATTCCGATTATTCAGTTTTGAATTGAATTAACTATTAATTTCGTATTTATGCTTGAAATTCCCATTAAAGTATAATATAATAATAGGTAATGTATTGATATATAAAGGAATGTAGATTTTATGGCAAAAGAAAAACTTGTAAAAGAGATAACTTCTATGGACGAAGACTTTGCTAAGTGGTATACCGATGTGGTTATCAAGGCAGAGCTTATAGATTATTCCAGTGTAAGAGGTTGTATGATTATTCGCCCTTACGGTTATGCTATTTGGGAAAATATTCAGCGCATACTGAACGAAAAATTTGCTGAAACCGGTCACGATAATGTTTATATGCCTATGTTCATTCCCGAGGGACTGCTTCAAAAAGAGAAGGATCACGTTGAAGGTTTTGCTCCCGAAGTTGCCTGGGTTACCCACGGCGGTGCCGAAAAGCTTGAGGAACGCCTTTGTGTGCGTCCAACTTCCGAAACCCTTTTCTGCGACCATTACAAAAACATAATACATTCTTACAGAGATTTACCTAAGCTTTACAATCAGTGGTGTTCGGTTGTTCGTTGGGAGAAGACCACTCGTCCCTTCCTTCGTTCCAGAGAATTCCTTTGGCAAGAAGGTCACACCATTCACGCAACTCGCGAAGAGGCCGAGGCCGAAACCATCCGTATGCTTAACGTATATGCGGACTTTGCCGAGGAAGCATTGGCAATGCCTGTTGTAAAAGGTGTTAAAACCGAAAAGGAGCGTTTCGCAGGTGCTGTAGACACCTATACCATCGAAGCCCTTATGCACGACGGTAAAGCACTGCAAAGCGGAACTTCGCACTTCTTTGGCGATGGCTTTGCTAAAGCATTTGAAATTCAGTTTACCGATAAAGATAACGAACAGAAATACCCCTTCCAGACCTCTTGGGGTATGACCACTCGCCTTATCGGTGCCATTATTATGACTCACGGCGACGATAACGGTCTTGTTCTTCCTCCCGCCGTTGCTCCTACTCAGTTGGTTATAGTTCCTATCGCTTCCCATAAAGAGGGCGTTGTAGAGAAGGCCACAGATATAGAAGCAAGACTTAAGAAGATTTGCAGAACCAAGCTGGACAATACCGATCGTTCGCCCGGCTGGAAATTTGCCGAATACGAAATGAAGGGTGTTCCGCTTCGTCTTGAAATCGGACCTAAGGATATCGAGAACAACCAGTGCGTTGTTGTAAGACGTGATAACAGAGAGAAATACTTTGTATCTCTCGACGAGCTTGAAACTAAAATCCCCGAGCTTCTTGAAGCAGTTCAGAAGGGCCTTTACGAGAAAGCTTTGAAGCGTCGCGAGGAAATGACCTATACCGCTGCCACCTTAGAAGAGATTAAGGATATCGCTGATAACAAACCCGGCTTTATTAAATCTATGTGGTGCGGCCAGCGCGAATGCGAAGATAAACTTAAGGAATTCGCAGGCGTCACTTCAAGATGTATTCCATTCGAGCAAGAGAATTTAGGCGAGGTTTGCCCTTGCTGTGGTAAGCCCGCAAAGAAAATGATTTATTGGGGTAAGGCATATTAATAGGAGGTGCAAAACCCTTGAATAATAAAACACTTAACAGATTATGCGCATTACTTATTGTTATATGTATATCGTTTACTGTTGTTATTACCGCGTTTGCCGAGGATACAACCACACCACCTCCGGCAACAGAAGGCAGTTCTACCACTTCAATGGTAGAATCGGGTACTGAAGGAGGTGCCGGAACTACTTCCTCACAGCCATCGGATACTCCGTCAGACAGCGGCGTAAATTCAGTTTCTTCCCAACCGAGTGTTCCTAATACAACCACCTCTTCGGAAACCTCTGCTCCTACTGAATCCACACCTTCTCAGGGTGATACCACGGTTTCAAGCCCTGCAGTCAATAGCAGTTCGGTGAATACCACATCTTCTAAAGTAAGCACAACCACCGATGAGGATAAAAGCCCTTCTGCCGACGATAAGGAAGATAAGGGAGATAAAGAAGAAACCTCTTCAAAAAAAGGCAATAGTTCAAAAAAGAACACCAGCTCTAAAAAAACTTCTTCTAAGAAAAACAACACAAATCAGGGTGGGGGATACTACGGAGCATTGCCTACAACCGATGACGATACTGAAAGCTACAGCGACGATTGGGAAGACAGCGGAAAAGATACATTAACCCTTGTTCCCAAGAAGGATAAATCTAAAAAGCTTTCTTCTCATATGACCAATCCCGTTAAAGAAGTAAAGAAACTTATTGTAATACCAATTGTTCTTATTATAATATGTGTAGGCGTTTTAATTTACGTTAATATGTTTGCTTTTAAGCAAGGCGCACATTCACCCGGAAAGGCAAGAGGAGATATTGACGATCCCGATGAAGATGTTTTAGATGAAGAAACCTCGAGAGAAAACGATTTGAACTCCGACCCATATTCAGCAGAAAACTTCTTTAATTTCGATAACGATAACTAAGAATTCGGTATCAAAAAAACACAGAAAAATAATTTAAAAAATTTTTAAAAAGCCCTTGACTTCGGTTAAGGGCTGTGTTATTATATATAAGCACGTGTGTGCAGATATGCGTTGATGCGGGAGGTGGCCGACCTCGAGTCGGGAAATTTCCGCGGAGTATGTCCGATTTATAAACCGGGCGACAAAAGCTTGTTCATTGGCAAACGGCAGGGACGTGTCCCTGTACGTGCACGGCTTCTCACGGCCGTATCCCGGATTTATGGAAATTGTCCATAACATCCGGTTTTATACTGTTCGGGGTTGAAACACACGGAACAGTGTTACAAGCATTTTGCAACCCGCCAAAATTTTTAATGGAGGCGACAAAACAATGGCAGTCAAAGAAAAGATCAGAATCAGACTGAAAGGTTACGACCACGCATTGGTAGACCAAGCAGCAGAAAAGATCGTTGAGACAGCAAAGCGCACAGGCGCACGTCTTTCCGGTCCCGTGCCGCTGCCTACCGAAAAAGAGGTAGTAACAACCCTTCGTGCAGTTCACAAGTACAAGGATTCCCGTGAGCAGTTCGAAATGAGAACTCACAAAAGGCTTATCGACATTCTCAGACCTTCCAACAAAACTGTTGAAGCTGTGACAAGTCTTGAGCTCCCCGCCGGCGTTGAGATTGAAATTAAACTTTAATTTTAATGTAACGCGTGCGAGGTCATGTTGGCAAAACGCCAACCAATAACCTATAAGGAGGATAAAACAATGCAAAAAGCAATCGTTGGCAAAAAGCTGGGTATGACTCAGGTTTTTGACGCAAACGGCAATGTTGTTCCTGTAACCGTTATCGAGGCAGGCCCTTGCGTGGTTTGTCAGAAGAAAACCGCAGAGAACGACGGCTATGAAGCAATTCAGGTAGGCTTCGGCGACATGAAGGCTTCAAAGGTAAATGGCCCTATGAAAGGTCATTTCGCAAAAGGGGACGTAGCTCCCAAAAAGGTACTTCGCGAATTCAGACTTGAAGACATCTCTATATATAATGTAGGCGATATCATCAAGGCCGACGTTTTCGCAGAAGGCGAAAGAGTAGATGTTAAGGGCACAAGCAAAGGTAAGGGCTATGCCGGCGTTATCAAGCGTTGGAACTTCGGCCGCCTTAAGATGAGCCACGGTACCGGTCCTGTTGCAAGACACGGTGGTTCACTCGGCGCTTGTAGCACTCCCTCAAAAGTTGTTAAGGGAAAGAAAATGGCAGGTCATCTTGGTAACGAGCGCGTAACCGTTCAGAACCTCGATGTAGTTAAGGTAGACGCAGAGAACAATATCATCGCAGTTAAGGGTGCCGTTCCCGGCCCCAAGGGCGGCATCGTTGTTCTTGCCAACACCGTGAAAGCCTAAGGGAAGGAGATTGAATTATGCCTAATGTAGCAGTATTAGATATGGCAGGAAAGAAAGTTTCTGACATTCAGCTTAACGATGCCGTGTTCGGTATTGAACCCAATGCAGTTGTTATGCACATGGCAGTTGTTAACTATCTTGCAAATCAGCGCCAGGGCACACAGTCAACTCTGACTCGTACTGAGGTTTCAGGTGGCGGTCGCAAACCTTGGCGTCAAAAGGGAACCGGTCACGCAAGACAGGGTTCCACCCGTGCTCCCCAGTGGACACACGGCGGTGTGGCCATCGGCCCCAAACCCCGTGATTATTCTTACACCTTAAATAAGAAGGTTCGCAGACTTGCATTGCAGTCGGCACTTTCTGACAAGGTACTCAGCGAGTCTTTAATCGTTCTCGATAACCTTGATGTTACAGAGTACAAAACTAAGGTTGTTGCAGATTGCCTTAAGGCAGTTAATGCCGGCAAGAAGACACTTATCGTTCTTTCCGATATGAATTCTTGCGCAATCAAGAGTGCAGCTAACATCAAAGGCGTTAAGACCGCTCAGGTTAACACCATCAACACCTACGATATCATCAATGCCGATACACTTGTTATCGTCAAAGATGCCGTAGCCAAGATTGAGGAGGTTTACGCATAATGAAAACTGCTCAAGAAGTTATTCTGGCTCCGGTAATTACCGAAAAGAGTATGACCGGAATTGCTGATAAGAAATATGTCTTCAAGGTTGCTAAAGACGCAACTAAGGTAGACATCGCAGCCGCTGTTGCCGAGCTGTTCAAGCTCGACAAAAAGCAGATCGTTAAGGTAAATACCATTAACGTTCGCGGACAGGAAAGGCGCGTAGGCCGCTATAGTGGTTACACTGCTTCTTGGAAGAAGGCAATCGTAACCTTAAGCGCAGATGCAAAGCCCATCCAGTTCTTTGAAGGTCTTATGTAATTAATTTTCGGATTTTTGGCAATGTATGGGGGTTGTTTGGCCCCGCTAAGCCAATTAGGAGTGTGAAATCAAATGGCAATCAAACATTATAAACCAACTACGCCCGGCAGACGTGGTATGACCGTTCTCGATTATTCCGAGCTTTCAAAGGTTGCACCCGAAAGAAGTCTGCTCGAGCCTATAAAGAAGAATGCCGGCCGCAACAGCTATGGCCGCATCACAGTTCGCCATCGTGGCGGCGGTAACCGCAGAAAGTACAGAGTAATCGATTTCAAGCGTGAGCGTTTCGGTATCCCCGCAACAGTTCTTACTCTTGAGTACGATCCTAACAGAACTGCTCATATCGCCCTCGTTCAGTACGAAGATGGTGAAAAGCGTTACATCATCGCACCTATCGGCCTTAAGGTTGGCGATACAATCGTTTCCGGCCCCGACGCCGATATCAAGGTTGGTAACGCATTACCCCTTATCAATATTCCTACCGGTACCTTTATCCACAACATAGAGCTTTATCCCGGCAAGGGCGCACAGCTTGCTCGTTCCGCTGGTAATATGGCTCAGCTTATGGCTAAAGAAAACGGTATGGCACTTTTAAGACTGCCTTCTGGTGAGCTTCGTAACGTTCCTCAGAATTGTATGGCAACCGTTGGTCAGGTAAGCAATGCCGAGCATGAGAATGTTAACATCGGTAAAGCTGGCCGTAAACGCCATATGGGTTGGAGACCTACAGTTCGCGGTTCTGTTATGAACCCCTGTGATCACCCTCACGGTGGTGGTGAAGGTAAGTCACCCATCGGTCGTCCGAGTCCTGTTACTCCTTGGGGTAAACCTACTCTCGGATACAAGACCCGTAAGAAGCATGCACGCACCGATAAATATATCGTAAAGCGTCGCAACGCTAAGTAAGTTTGACGAAAGGAGTTAAATAATTATGGGAAGAAGTCTCAAGAAGGGTCCTTTCGTGCAACCTGTATTACTCGAAAGAATCCAAAAGATGAATGAAGCTGGCGAAAAGCGTGTTGTTAAGACCTGGAGCCGTGCATCTACAATTTTCCCCGATTTCGTCGGACACACTATTGCAGTGCATGATGGTCGTAAACACGTTCCGGTATATGTAACGGAGGATATGGTTGGTCACAAGCTCGGTGAGTTTGCTCCCACCAGAACCTTCAAAGGTCATGCCGGTGCTAAAACAACAAAGTAAGCGGTCGAAAGGAGAGTATAGACTATGGAAGCAAGAGCTACCCTTAAGTACGCTCGTATTTCACCCCGTAAGGTGAAGATTGTTTTGGATCTTATCCGAAATCAGGATGCTGACAAAGCTATGGCTATTCTCAGGTTCACACCTAAGGCCGCCTGTGAGTATTTGGAAAAGTTGCTGAAATCAGCAATGGCAAATGCCGAAAACAATCACAATATGGATGTTTCTAAATTATATGTTGCAGAGTGCTTCGTTGGCCCCGGCCCCACACTCAAGCGTATCCGTCCGAAGGATCACGGCAGAGCACACAGAATTTTAAAGAGAACATCTCACATCACTCTGGTTCTCAGAGAGAAAGAAGACTAAAGGAGGTAAAGTTATGGGCCAGAAAGTACATCCTAACGGATTCCGAGTTGGCGTTATTAAAAACTGGGATTCCCGTTGGTTCGCTAAAGACAATGTGTTCGGCGATACTTTAGTAGAGGACTATAACCTCCGTAAGTATCTTAAGAAAACATTATTTTCCGCAGGTGTTCCGAAGGTTGAAATCGAGCGCGACTCTAAGCGTGTAAGAATTCACATTCACTGCGCTAAGCCCGGTATGGTTATCGGACGTAACGGTGCTGAAATCGAAAAGCTCCGTGAGAAGTGCGAGAAAATGCTCGGCAAGCCTGTAAACATTAACATTGTAGAGGTTAAGAACCCTGACCTCAACGCTACCTTGGTTGCAGAAAACATCGCAGCACAGTTGGAGAAGCGTATCTCCTTCCGTCGTGCAATGAAGCTCGCTATGGGTAGAGCAATGCGTCTCGGCGCAAAGGGTATCAAAACTCAGTGTTCCGGCCGTCTTGGCGGTGCAGAAATTGCCCGTACTGAGCATTATCACGAGGGTACAATTCCGCTGCAGACAATCCGTGCAGACATTGACTACGGTTTTGCAGAGGCAAACACCACCTATGGTCGTATCGGCGTTAAGGTATGGATTTATACCGGTGAAGTTCTTCACGACGCTCGCAAGCCTCAGAAGAAGGAAGGAGGAGCTCGCTAATGTTACTTCCTAAGCGCGTAAAATACCGCAGAGTACAGAGAGGCCGTCTTACCGGTAAGGCTACTCGTGGCAACACAGTATCCCACGGCGAATATGGTCTGCAGGCACTCGAGCCTTCTTGGATTACTTCTAATCAGATAGAGGCTGCTCGTATTGCTATGACTCGTTATATCAAGCGTGGTGGTCAGGTTTGGATTAAAATTTTCCCTGACAAGCCCGTTACTGAAAAACCTGCTGAAACTCGAATGGGTTCCGGTAAAGGTTCACCTGAATATTGGGTAGCAGTTGTTAAGCCCGGCCGCATTATGTTCGAAATCGCCGGCGTTGCCGAAGAGGTTGCCCGCGAGGCTATGCGTCTTGCTTCTCACAAGCTTCCCATCAAATGTGCATTCGTAAAAAAAGAAGATAAGGGTGGTGAGCAATAATGAACGCAAAGGAAATCAGAGACTTTACTCCTGCTGAACTCGCAGAACAGCTTAAGAAACTGAACGAGGAACTTTTCAATCTTCGTTTCCAGCACGCCATTAATCAGCTCGATAACCCTATGCGCATTGTGGCTGTTAAAAAAGACATTGCTCGTGTAAAGACCGTCATTCGTGAGAATGAGCTCAAGAGCATGGAAGCTTAAGAAAGGGAGGTAACCAATTATGGCAGAGAGAAATCTTCGTAAGACTAGGGTTGGTAAGGTTGTTAGCGATAAAATGGATAAAACCGTTGTTGTTGCTATTGAAGACAACGTAAAGCACCCCCTTTATAAGAAAATCGTTAAGAATACAATCAAACTTAAGGCACACGATGAAGAAAGTGTTGCACATAAGGGCGACCGTGTTCTTGTTATGGAAACAAGGCCTATTTCTAAAGATAAGAGATGGCGCGTTGTAGAAATCATTGAAAAGGCAAAGTAAGCTTTGGTAAGGAGGAATTAACTGTGATACAACAGCAGACATACCTCAAGGTTGCCGATAACACAGGTGCTAAAGAATTAATGTGTATCCGTGTTTTAGGCGGCTCCGGTAGAAGATATGCCAATATCGGTGACGTAGTTGTTGCTTCTGTTAAGAAGGCTGCACCCGGCGGCACTGTTAAGAAAGGCGACGTTGTTAAAGCTGTTATCGTTAGATCTGCCAAAGGTGTACGCCGTAACGATGGTACCTACATCAGATTTGACGAAAACGCTGCGGTGCTTATTAAGGACGATAAGAACCCCAGAGGCACCCGTATTTTTGGCCCTGTGGCCCGTGAGCTCAGAGATAAGGATTATACCAAAATTCTTTCCCTTGCTCCCGAAACACTTTAATGGAGGTAAATGATAATGTTTGTTAAAAAAGATGATACTGTCATTCTCCTCACTGGTGATAAGAAAGACCGCGCCAAGAGTGGCAAGGTTCTTGCAGTTAGCCCGAAGGAGGGCAAGGTTATTGTTGAAGGTATTAACATGGTTTCTAAGCATGTTAAGCCTCGCAAGGCCGGCGATCCTTCCGGTATAATTCAGGCAGAAAGCGCTATCTATGCTTGCAAAGTACAGGTAGTTTGCCCGAAATGTAAAAAGCCCACTCGTGTAGGCTACAATGTCCTCGAGAACGGCAAAAAAGAGCGCGTTTGCAAAAAATGCGGCGAAACATTTTAAGTAGAGGAGGATACATGACATGGTAAGGTTAAAAGAAGAATATCGTAACACTGTTGCCCCCGCCCTTATGAACAAGTTTGGTTATAAGAGCGTCATGCAGATTCCGAAGCTTGATAAGGTAGTTATCAACGTTGGCTGTGGTGAAGCCAAGGAAAACTCTAAGGTTATCGACGCTATAATTTCCGACCTTACTCAGATTACTGGTCAGAAGCCTGTAACCTGTAAGGCAAAGAAATCCGTTGCAAACTTTAAGCTTCGTGAGGGAATGCCTATCGGCGTTAAAGTTACTCTCCGTGGAGACAGAATGTATGAGTTTGTTGACAGACTCTTCTCTGCAGCTCTTCCGAGAGTTCGAGATTTCAGAGGTATCAACCCCAATTCTTTCGATGGTCGTGGTAACTACTCCATGGGCATTAAGGAACAGTTGATTTTCCCCGAAATCGACTATGATAAGATTGACAAGGTGCGCGGAATGGACATCATTTTCGTGTCTACCGCAAAAACCGACGAGGAAGCTCGTGAGTTATTAACACTCATGGGTGCCCCGTTTGCGAAGTAAGGAGAGAGTATTATGGCAAAAACTTCAATGAAAGTAAAGCAGGCAAGACCGGCTAAGTTTTCAACCAGAAGCTACAACAGATGTAAAATCTGCGGCCGTCCTCACGCTTATCTTCGCAAATATGGTATCTGCCGTATCTGCTTCAGAGAGCTTGCTTGCAAAGGTGAGATCCCTGGCGTGAAGAAGGCTAGTTGGTAAAAGGAGGTTCACGGTATGCAAATCACCGATACAATAGCTGATATGCTTACAAGAATCCGTAACGCTAATTCAGCAAAACACGATTCGGTTGATATCCCCGCATCTAACGTTAAGAAGGCAATCGCCCAGATCTTACTCGATGAGGGATACATCAATGGTTTTCAGGTAATTGAAAACGGAAATCAGGGCATACTTCAGGTTAGCTTAAAGTATGGTCCTAACAAATCTCAGGTTATTACCGGGCTCCGCAGAATTTCCAAACCCGGTCTGCGTATCTACAGCGATGTAGAAAATATGCCCAAAGTTATGAAGGGCCTGGGAATTGCAATTCTTTCCACCTCTAAAGGTATCATGACTGATAAGCAGGCTCGCAAAGCCAACGTTGGCGGCGAAGTTCTCGCTTATATCTGGTAAGGGGGTGCAGGAGAATGTCACGTATAGGAAGAATGCCTATCGAAATCCCTGCAGGCGTTGATGTTAAAGTCAACGGTACAGAGGTTACTGTTAAAGGTCCTAAGGGCGAGCTTAAAGATAGCTTCCACAAGGACATCACAATTGCAGTAGAAGGCAACGTAATCAACGTTACCCGTCCTACCGATAATAAAGAGCATCGCTCTTTACACGGCTTAACAAGAACTCTTGTTGCTAACATGGTAGAAGGTGTTACCAAAGGCTACACTAAAGAGCTCGACGTACAGGGTGTTGGTTACAGAGTTGCAAAGCAGGGTAAAGACCTTGTAATGAACCTCGGTTTCTCACATCAGGTTATTGTTTCTGAAATCGACGGTATCTCTATCGAGGTTCCTAACCCCAATAAGATTATTATTTCCGGCGCAAACAAACAGATGGTTGGCCAGTTCGCCGCCGAAGTTCGCGAAAAGCGTCCGCCGGAGCCTTACAAGGGCAAGGGTATCCGCTATGCTGGTGAATATGTTCGCCGCAAAGAGGGTAAAGCCGGTAAGGGTGCCAAGAAGTAATAAAGGAGTGTATGTAAAATGGTTAAAAAGCCTGACAGCAATAAGGCAAGACTTCATCGCCATGTTCGTGTTCGCTCAAAGATCAGCGGCACAGCAGAGCGTCCTCGCCTTAATGTTTTCCGCTCCAACAGCAATATCTATGCTCAGCTGATTGATGATGTTAAAGGTGTTACTCTTGTTGCTGCATCCAGCGTTGAAAAGGATTTCGGCGCAACTACCGGTAACAAAGAAGAAGCCCGCAAGGTTGGACAATTAATTGCTAAACGTGCTACCGAAAAAGGCATTACCGAGGTTGTATTCGACCGTGGCGGTTATGTTTATCACGGACGCGTTATGGAGCTTGCAGAAGGTGCCCGTGAGGGCGGCCTCAAATTCTAAGAAGGGGGAGAAATGATTATGCCTACAAATATAGACGCAGCTACTTTGGATTTAAAAGAAAAGGTTGTTGCTATCAACCGTGTTTCTAAAACCGTAAAAGGCGGACGTATCATGAAGTTCTCCGCCCTTGTAGTAGTCGGTGACGGCAATGGTATTATCGGTTTCGGTATCGGTAAGGCCGGCGAAGTTCCGGATGCTATCAGAAAAGGTATTGAAGATGCTAAGAAGAACCTTATTAAGGTTTCACTTTACGGCACCACAATTCCTCACGAAATTATTGGCGAATACGGCGCAGGCAGAGTACTGCTTAAGCCCGCTGCACCTGGTACCGGTGTTATTGCCGGCGGTGCAGTACGTGACGTTTTGGTTACCGTTGGTATCCACGACATCCGTACCAAGGCTCTTCGCTCTAACAACCCTTACAACGTAGTTCGTGCAACTGTTGCAGGTCTTGCAGCACTCAGAACTGCCGACGAGGTTGCTGCCATTCGTGGCAAATCTGCCAAAGAAATTTTAGGTTAAGGAAGGAGCTTCTGTTATGTATAAAGCAAACGAGGCTGCTACCAGCCTGAAAGTTAAGCTCGTAAAGAGCCTGATCTGCTCTAAAAAAGACCAGATCGCAACCGCAAATGCTTTGGGCCTTAAGAAGGTTGGCGACGAAAGAATCCAGCCCAACAACGCCCAGACAATCGGTAAAATCAATAAGATTATCCACCTCATCGAGGTAACTGAAGCGTAAGCAAGGAGGTGCGACCAATGAAAATACATGAATTAGCTCCTGCTAAAGGTTCTACTTTTGAAGCAAAACGTGTTGGCAGAGGCCATGGTTCAGGTAATGGTAAAACTGCAGGCAAAGGCCATAAGGGTCAGAAGGCTCGTTCCGGCTACAGCCGCAAGATTGGCTTTGAAGGTGGTCAGATGCCCCTTCAGAGAAGAGTTCCTAAAAGAGGATTTAACAACATTTTCGCAACTAAATATACAACCGTTAATGTTTCAGCTCTTGAAGTATTCGACAACGGAACCGTTGTTGACGCTGCTTTGTTACAGGAAAAGGGACTTATTAAGAAAGTTAACGACGGCGTAAAAATTCTCGGTAACGGTGAGTTAACCAAGAATCTTACAGTAAACGCTGCTGCTTTCACCGAGTCTGCAAAGCAGAAGATCGAAGCAGCCGGAGGAAAGGCTGAGGTGAAGTAAGATGCAGATGCTCGAAACCGTTAGAAACGCATGGAAGGTGAAGGATCTTAGAAAAAAGATTTTATTTACCTTGTTCATCATCTTTATTTTCCGCGTAGGTTCGATTATTCCCGCACCCTTTATTGACCTTCAGGTTCTCAGCAAAGGCGTGAGCGAGGCCAGTAAAGACTTCTTCAGCTATTATTCCGTTTTATCCGGTGGCGGATTAGAGTACGGAGCAATTTTTGCTATGGGTGTTACCCCATACATTAACTCTTCAATTATTATGCAGCTTCTCTGTGTTGCAATTCCTCCTCTGGAAAGAATCGCTCAGGACGGTGAAGAGGGCAGAAAGAAGATTGCACAGTACACAAGATACACAACCGTTATCTTGGGCCTTTTACAGGGTACAGCATATTTCTTCTATTTGAAGAGCACTTCATTCGAAGTAGACGGCGTTGCAATGAACGGTCTTACTTCCTTTGTTGATGGTGGTAAATTCCCCATGCTCTTTGCAGCAGTAGTAATTATTGCAGTATTAACAGCAGGTTCTGCACTTGTTATGTGGCTTGGCGAACAGATTGATAAAAACGGTATCGGCAACGGTATCTCTATGCTTCTCTTCGCAGGTATCATTTCAAGATTCCCCTCTGCAGTTATTAACTTAATTGCTTGGTGGAAACAGAATCAGATTGGCCAGATTGTTGGTATAATCGCCCTGTTCGTAGTCATAGTTGCTTTCATTGTTTGGATGAACGATGCAGAACGCAGAATTCCCATTCAATATGCTAAGAAGGTAGTAGGACGTAAGATGTACGGCGGTCAGAACAGCCATATTCCGATTAAGGTTAATATGTCTGGTGTTATGCCCATCATCTTCTCTTCTTCAATTCTTATGCTGCCCACTATGATTCTTACCTTTATGGGTAACAAGAATACCGGTTTCTGGTACGAATTCCTTAAGCTTTTCACTGCTCAAGGTGCGTTCTACGCAGTAATTTACTTCGTTTTGATTATCGGCTTTGCTTATTTCTATGTTACCATTCAGTACAATCCTGTAGAAATGGCTAACAACCTCAGAAAGAGCAGTGGCGCAATCCCCGGTATTCGTCCCGGAAAGCCCACAGCCGAATTCATAAAGAAGATTCTTTCCAGAATCACACTGCTTGGTGCTTTGCTTTTAAGCGTGATTGCATTGCTTCCTATCTTTATGTCGCTTGCAAATCAGGCCAGCATATCCATCGGCGGTACTTCAATCCTCATCGTAGTTGGTGTTGCTCTTGACACTGTTAAGAACCTTGAATCTCAGATGATGATGCGTCATTATAAGGGATTCCTCGACTAAATAGAGGTACTGATATGAATCTTATACTTTTAGGTGCTCCGGGTGCCGGCAAAGGCACCCAAGCCGAAAAGATTTGTGCAAAGCTTTCTATTCCGGCAATTTCAACCGGAAACATTATAAGAGAAGCTATTAAAAACGGAACACAGGTTGGCCTTGAGGCCAAGCGTTACATTGAAAGTGGCGACCTGGTGCCCGACGAAGTTGTTATCGGCATAATCAAAGAAAGATTAGAATGTGACGACTGTAAGAACGGCTTCATTTTAGATGGCTTTCCCCGCACAATTCCTCAGGCAGAAGCATTGAACGCAATGGGAGTACGTATTGATACTGTGCTCGAAATTGACGTTAAGGACGAAGCTGTTGTCAGCCGCCTTTCCGGCAGACGTGTCTGCGAAAAGTGTGGCGCCAGCTACCACATCCAATATAAGCAGCCTAAATGCGAAGGCGTGTGTGACCTCTGCGGCGGTGCTCTTATAATGCGTAAGGATGATAATCCCGAAACAATCAGAGAACGTCTTAAGGTTTATCACGACCAGACAGAGCCTTTAAAGGGCTTCTATAAGGAATTAGGCAAGCTTAAGGTTGTTGAAGGTCAAGAAGAGGTTGCAGATACAACAGCTCTTGTCTTCAAAGCATTGGAGTTATAATTATGATAGTGCTCAAAACAGCAAGAGAAATCGCCATAATGGAAGAGGCGTGCAAAATCTCTGCGGGAGCATTAAAAGCTGCAGGTGAAGCGGTAGAACCCGGTGTAACCACCGAGGAAATCGACCGCATTGCCGAAGCCTATATCAGAAGTCACGGAGCAGTTCCGAACTTTAAGGGATATAACGGCTATCCGGCAACTGCCTGCATATCTATCAACAACGAGGTAATTCACGGCATTCCCTCTAAAAAGCGAGTAATCAAGGCGGGCGACATAGTCAGCATTGATTTGGGTGCAAAATTCGAGGGTTATCACGGAGATAATGCTTCAACCTTTGCAGCAGGTGATATTTCGAGTGACGCTAAGCGTTTGCTTGAGGTTACCGAGCAAAGCCTTTACAGAGGCATATCTGCGGCGCTCGCCGGCAACAGAATCGGCGATATTTCAAATGCCGTGCAAAGCTTTGTTGAAGAAAACGGCTATTCCGTTGTTCGTGATTATGTTGGGCACGGAATCGGCACTAATCTTCACGAAGCACCCGAAGTTCCAAATTACGGCAGAGCAAAACATGGTATACGCCTGGTTCCGGGTATGACCTTGGCTATAGAGCCTATGGTTAATGTGGGAGCCTTCGGTGTAAATGTTATGCCTGACGGTTGGACGGTATTAACAAAGGACGGTTCATTGTCTGCGCATTTTGAACACACAGTATTAATTACTGCGGACGGTCCAAAAATTATGACAGTGGCACCTTAAACTGTCCCAATAATAAACCACCAATAACAAATAACAGAAATTTCTATTATTGTAGGAGGCTCTATTATGTCCAAGTCGGATATGATTGAATTAGAAGGAACCGTTGTTGAGGCAATGCCTAACGCAATGTTCAAGGTACAAATTCAGGGTGACCATATAATACTTGCCCACATTTCCGGTAAGCTTCGTATGAACTATATCAGAATCTTGCCAGGAGATAAGGTAACTGTTGAAATGTCACCTTATGATTTGACAAAGGGACGCATTACTTGGCGTTCCAAATAAGTCGGACTTAAATTATAGGAGGTAATATAATTATGAAAGTCAGACCTTCTGTTAAAAAGATTTGCGAAAAATGCAAAATTATCAAACGCAAGGGAAGAGTAATGGTTATCTGTGAAAATCCCAAGCACAAGCAGCGCCAGGGTTAATCCTGCGCTAACAACAATGTGGAGGTGCATTTATAAATGGCGCGTATTGCTGGTGTAGATCTTCCGAGAGAGAAACGAGTTGAAATCGGTCTCACTTACATTTTCGGAATTGGTCTTACAACATCCAAGAAGATTCTTTCAGATACCGGAATCAACCCCGATACTCGTGTTAAGGATCTTACAGAGGAAGATATCTCAAAACTTCGTGAGTATATCGATCACAACCTTCAGGTAGAAGGTGACCGTCGCAGAAATATCGCATTTGATATTAAAAGACTTATCGAAATCGGTAGCTATCGTGGAACTCGTCACCGTAAGGGCTTGCCCGTAAGAGGTCAGCGTTCAAAAACAAACGCTCGTACCCGTAAAGGTCCGAAGAAGACAATAGCTAACAAGAAGAAATAAGCGGGAGGAAGAAATATGGCAATTAAGGGTAAGAAGACTACCGCAACCCGCAGACGCCGCGAAAAGAAAAACATCGAGCGCGGTGCTGCCCATATCCAGTCAACCTTCAACAACACCATCGTTACCATCACTGATACACAGGGTAATGCTCTTTCTTGGGCATCTGCTGGTGAACTTGGTTTCCGTGGTTCAAGAAAGTCTACTCCTTTCGCAGCACAGAGTGCAGCAGAAACCGCTGCTAAGGCTGCTATGGAGCATGGTCTTAAAACTGTTGAAGTATTCGTTAAAGGCCCGGGTGCAGGTCGTGAAGCTGCTATCAGAGCACTTCAGTCAGCAGGTCTTGAGGTTAGCATGATTAAGGATGTAACCCCAATTCCTCACAACGGCTGCCGCCCGCCCAAAAGAAGAAGAGTTTAATTATTTTGGAGGTGTAACAGATGGCAAGATATACCGGTGCAGTTTGTAAGCTTTGCCGCCGCGAGGGTCAGAAATTGTTCCTTAAGGGCGAGCGTTGCTATTCAGAAAAGTGTTCTGTAGGTATCAGAGCATACGCTCCCGGCCAGCACGGTCAGGGTCGTAAAAAGAACTCAGAATACGGCATCCATCTTCGTGCTAAGCAGAGAGCAAGGCGCTTCTATGGTGTGAACGAAACTCAGTTCCGTCACTATTTCGAAGTTGCTGAGCGTAAAACCGGCATTACAGGTGACAACCTGTTAAGAATGCTCGAAAGCCGTTTGGACAACATTGTTTACAGAGTTGGTTTTGCCTCTTCAAGAGCAGAAGCCAGACAGCTCGTTGGTCACGGCCACTATGAAGTAAATGGTCACAGAGTTGACATCGCTTCATATCTTTGCAAAGCTGGCGACGTTATTACCGTTTGCCAGAAGAGCAGAAGCCTTGATAAAATTAAAGCAGTCATTGAAGCAAATTCTGGACGTCCTGTTCCCCAGTGGATTGATGTAAATACTGATAACTTTGAAGCTAAGGTTATTTCCTTACCTAACCGTGATCAGATCGATGCACCTGTTGAGGAGCAGCTCATCGTCGAGTTCTATTCTAAGTAATAATCCCTATGCGCTCAATTGTGTTCACCGTGCGGAGCACTTCGAGCAGGATCTTAAAATTACTCGCGCGGAGAAATGGAGCTTTAGATGCAAGTATCAATTGACAAGCCCAAAATTGAAATGCTTGATATGTTGCCCGATGGCACATACGGCAAGTTTATTATTGAACCTTTAGAGAATGGCTATGGCATTACTTTAGGCAACAGCCTTCGTCGTGTATTGCTTTCCTCTCTTCCGGGTGTAGCAGTTACTTCGGTTAAAATCGACGGCGTTCTGCACGAATTTTCAACCATTCCCGGTGTTAAGGAAGATGTTACTGAGATTATCCTTAACATTAAAGGTTTAACAGCTAATTTGACCAGTGACGGTCCTAAAACTGTCTATATAGAAGCAGAAGGCCCCTGTGTGGTAACCGGTGCTTCCATAAAGGTAGATTCCGAGGTTGAAATTCTTAATCCCGAAATGCACATTGCTACTCTTGACGAGGGCGGTAAGCTTATTATGGAGCTCACACTCGATAAGGGTAGGGGTTACGTTTCTGCCGAAAAGAATAAGGATGCCCAGACAGTTATTGGTGTAATTCCCGTTGACTCTATCTATACCCCTGTTGTTAAGGCAAATTTCACTGTAGAAGATACCCGTGTTGGTAACGTTACAGATTTGGATCGCCTTATTCTTGAGGTTTGGACCAACGGCACAATTTCTGCCAAGGATGCTGTTTCATTGGCAGCCAAGATACTCACTGAACATCTCAAACTTCTTGTAGATCTTTCCGGCGGTCAGTACAGCGGAGAGATTATGGTTGAGAAGGGCGACATTGGTAAAGAAAAAGTCCTTGAGATGACCATTGAGGAGCTTGACCTTTCGGTTCGTAGCTTTAACTGCTTAAAGAGAGCCGGAATAAATACCGTCGAAGATCTTACCAACAAATCCGAAGAGGATATGATGAAGGTTCGTAATCTCGGCCGTAAATCACTCGAAGAGGTTATCGCTAAGCTTGATTCGCTGGGCGTTGCCCTCTGCAGTAACGAGGAATAATTCTATTATCACTAATATAAAGGAGTGAGTATAAATGCCAGGTACAAGAAAGCTCGGTAGAACCAGCGACCACAGAATAGCAATGCTCCGTGGTATGGTTACCTATTTGCTGGAAAATGGCAAGATTGAAACCACCTTTACACGTGCTCAGGAAGTACGTTCAATGGCGGAAAAGTATATTACACTCGCAAAAGAAAGCAGCCTTCACAACAAGCGTCAGGCTATGTCTTTCATTACAAAGGAATCTGTTGTAAACAAGTTGTTTACCGAGATTGCCCCCAAATATGCTGATAAGAACGGCGGTTACTGCCGTATTACCAAAATCGGTCCTCGCCGTGGCGATGCTGCCGAGATGGCAATTATTGAGCTTATCTAATTTGTGAGTTATTAAAAGAATCTTTCCTTTTGGAAGGGTTCTTTTTTATTTATTTAAAATTATATCAGCGATTACAAATAACACGTCGTTTTGCCAAAAATAGGCGAAGCGACGTGTTGTTTTGTGATATTTGTCAAAAAATAGTTAATAATTTTGTATAAATAGCTATTGATTTTTTTATATATATAGGTTATAATAGTTTCAAATAGTGGTGCAAAATCCCATAAAAGTGCATCAAAGTGTTTAAAAGTGTTGAATGTGAGGTGAAAAACAAGTGATTTACGGTGAGTTTCAACATAACATCGATAAAAAGGGAAGAATGTTTATCCCTTCAAAATTTCGTGAAGATTTAGGCGAAAAGTTTATGGTGTGTAAGGGCTTGGACGCAAATCCTTGTTTATTCGTCTATTCAATGGAAGAGTGGAAAAAGCTTGACGAAACCATCCAGAGTATGCCGGTAGCAAAATCCAGACAGGTACAAAAGTTCATTTACCCTGGTGCTGCCGAGGTTGAATGCGATGGGCAGGGACGTATTCTTCTGCCTCTAAAGCTTCGCGAATATGCAAAACTGGAATCTAATGCAACCGTAATTGGCGTGTCCAAAAGGGCTGAAATATGGAATACCGATATTTGGGCAGCCGAAGCAGAAAAGTGCACACCGGAAATGGTTACTTCACTTATGGAGGAACTGGGAATTTAAAGGAGTTTTGGGCTAATGGAATTTGTACATAAATCTGTTATGCTTAACGAAACAATAGATTTGCTCAACATAAACCCAAATGGTATTTATGTTGACGGTACCGCGGGCGGTGCAGGGCATTCATCAGTAATTGCCTCTAAACTTAACGATGGTATGCTGTATGCGTTAGACCAAGATCCTGATGCAGTAAAGGTGGCAACCGAAAGGTTAAAGGGTCTGCCGGCAAAGGTTATCAAAACCAATTTCAGATATATGGAAAAAACGCTGTTAGAAGAGGGCATAACGAAAGTAAACGGTATTTTGTTGGATTTGGGTGTATCATCCTGGCAACTTGATAACAGATCTCGCGGCTTTTCTTATCACGCAGATGCTCCTTTAGATATGCGAATGAGCCAAGAGGGCACAACTGCCGCTGATTTGGTTAACAATCTTAGTGTCGAGGAGCTTACAAAAATATTCAGAGATTTCGGCGAAGAGAAGTTCGCTTGGAAAATAGCAAACGCAATTGTTGACAGAAGGGAAAAAGCTCCCATATTAACCACACTTCAGCTTTCCGATATAATAAGCGATTGTGTTCCTGCAAAGGTTAAAAGAAACGGACATCCCGCACGTAAGTGCTTTCAGGCACTGCGAATAGCGGTTAACGAAGAATTAGACCTACTGGAAGAATCTTTGCTTTCCGCCTTTAATAAGCTGACGGTTGGCGGAGTTCTGGCAGTAATTACTTTCCATTCGTTAGAAGACAGAATAGTCAAAAACACTTTTTCAGAGCTTTGTCGCGGTTGTACTTGCCCGCCGGATTTTCCCGTTTGTGTGTGTGGAAAAACTCCAAAAGGCAGATTAGCAACGCGAAAACCAATAATCCCCGGCGAAGAAGAATTAAGTGAGAACCAAAGAAGTCGTAGTGCAAAGCTACGTGGAATAATAAAGATACAGGAGTGTTGAGGAAATTGAATAATATGAAATATTGTAACGACAATTTAGCTCACGATTACGATCTTTTTATGCCCAAAGCAACCCGTGAAGATGAAGAGAAAATAATTAAGTTAGAGCCTAAAGTTGCCAAAATCTCGGCAAAAAAACCAGAAACTCGTAAAAGTGCAAAGGTTTTTCCTGTACTTGTTACAATATTTATTGTAGGCGCATTGTTTGGTAATCTGTTTTTAAGGGCAGAAATTTCCAGAGTAGGAAACGAAATAGGCGCTGTAGAAACCATTAACGAGCGTTTAAAAAGCGAACAAACCAGACTTGGTGTTGAACTTGAAAAGAAGACCTCTGTGGGTAATCTTGAAAAGCAAGCAATAGGTCTTGGTATGCAAAAACAAGAAAAGTCACAAATGAATTATATATTCACATACGATAACGAAATTGTAGAAGAATCTGCAAAGGCAGAATAAATTTAGTTATTTTAAGAATATAATAGGTTGACGAGAGCCATAAATATGACTCTCGTTTTCGAGCATTATTTAAGGGGGCCGGAAAATGTCGAAAAAGCCAACAAAACTTATGTGGGGACGTATGCTTTCGGTAGCATTGATTATAATAATTACAATGTTCTGTGTATCGGGTGTGCGTTTAACTAAAATAATGATTGTTGATGGCGAAAAGTACAAAGAAAAGGCCTCTGAACAGCAACTTTACGATACTCAAACTACAGCACTTAGGGGAGATATTTACGATCGTAATATGAATTTACTTGCAACAAGTGCTACGGTTTGGAACGTGTATGTGACCCCAAACGATTTCAAAACATCTTTCGAAAATAATAGCGATAAAATTAAAGCCGCAAAAGAGGATATTGCCTCGGGGCTTTCAAAAATTCTTGAAGTAGAGAAAAGCGATATTGAAAAAAGTTTAAATAAAAAATCGAGCTATATTGTTCTTAAAAGAAACATAGAGAAAGATATGGCCGATAAGGTTAGGGAATTTATAAGCGATGGTGGCTATGCAGATGTACTTGGACTTGATGAATCAAGCAAACGTTACTACCCGAACGATTCCTTAGCTTCTACCGTTATTGGTTTTGTTGGAGACGACAATCAGGGTTTATTTGGCGTAGAGTATTCCTACGATACAAAGCTTCAGGGAACACCGGGCAGAGTTGTAGCTTCTAAAAATGCCCAGGGCGCCGATATGAAGTTTAGCTATGAGTATGTTGAAGAAGCGAAAAAGGGCAACACATTAGTTTTAACTATCGACACTTATATTCAAGAAGTTGCAGAAAAATATTTAGACCAGGCTGTTGAGGAAAATAAGGTAGCCGAGCGAGGTACCTGTATAGTTATGGACGTTAATACAGGTGCAATACTTGCAATGGCGGTATCCGGTGATTTTAACCCCAATGATCCATTTACCTTGCCTGATGAATACAATAAGCAGCTTAAAGGCCTTAAAGGGAAAAAGCTTAGCGAAAAAAGGGAAGAGCTTCAAAACAAAATGTGGCGCAATAAGGCTGTTTCCGATACCTATGAGCCAGGCTCGGTATTTAAAATTATAACCTGTGCTGCAGCGCTTGAAGAAGGTCTTACCAGTCTTTCGTCGTCTTATAATTGCTCGGGACATATAACTATTGCGGGCCAAACCTATAACTGCCACAAAAAAGAAGGACATGGTACACAGAACTTAAGTCAATCTATGCAGAATTCCTGTAACCCCGTTTATATAAGCTTGGGTCAGCTTTTAGGAGTAAAAACCTTTTCTAAGTATTTCCGCTCTTTTGGTCTTACAGAAAAAACCGGAATAGACCTGCCGGGTGAAGCAACTTCTACTTATCACGGGGAAGATACAATGGGCCCGGTTGAACTTGCTTCAACTGCATTCGGTCAGACCTTTAAAATAACACCTATACAGCTTATTACCTCTTGTAGTGCTGCAGTTAATGGCGGACATTTGGTACAGCCCCATGTTGTTTCCGAAATCAGAGATTCAGCTAAAAAAACTGTTGAAACCATACCAACTGTTCAAAAAAGACAGGTTGTTTCTGAAAGCACATCTAAAATAATGCGCAATATGTTGTTTGAGGTTGTAGAAGTTGGTGGCGGTAAAAATGCGTATGTCGCCGGTTACGAGATTGGCGGAAAGACAGGCACGTCACAGAAGGTTGCCGAAAATATTTCCGAAGAAAAGGATAATCTATACGTGGGTTCTTTTTTGGGCGTGGCACCTGCCAACAATCCCGAAATCGCAATATTGTTCCTTTTAGATGAGCCAATGGGTGACAACTATTACGGAAGCATTGTTTCGGCGCCATCTGCCGGAAAGATTCTTTCAGAAATAATGCCGTATCTTGGTTACGAGCCGAGCTATAGTGAAGAAGAACTCAAAGCAATGTCTAAATCGGTAGAGAGTGTTGTAGGCGAAACTATTGGTGTTGCGCAGAACAAGCTTTCCACCGCCGGACTTAATGCAAGGATAATAGGTGATGGCGAAACTGTAGTTTCGCAAATGCCTGAAGCTGGCGCCAAAATATATGATGGCGGCGTAGTTGTGCTTTATACCGAGGGTGAAAAGCCTACTAAAGCAGAGGTTCCCGATTTCAGCGGAATGTCTGTCTCTCAGGTTAACGAAAATGCAACAAATGCCGGCTTTAATGTGGCTTTTGAGGGCACATCTTTAACAGATGTTGGTGTTACTGCATATAGCCAAAGTGCAGAAGCTGGTAAAAAGCTTGCTTTGGGCAGCACAATAACGGTTAGTTTCAGAAATGATACAATGGTAGATTTTTAATAATTAAGGAGGATTAACGTGACCTTTGCTAAAATATTCTCTGATATAAATTGTAAATACAATGACCTTGAAATTAAAGGTATTACATCCGATTCCCGCAAGGTTAAACCGGGCTTTGCCTTTATATGTGTAAATGGTCCAACAGCAGATGGTCATAGCTATGCCATACAAGCTAAAGAAGCAGGCGCAGCGGTAATTCTCTGTGAAAAAGATTTAAAGTTAGATAATCAGGTAATAGTTGAAGATACCCATAATTTGTATTTTTCAGCTGCAGCAAACTGGTTTGGCAACCCATTGAATAAACTTAAGTTGATTGGTGTAACAGGCACAAACGGAAAAACCTCTGTATCTTATATGTTAAAATCTATATTAGAGGAAGCCGGGCATAAGTGCGGCCTGATAGGTACAATACAGCATATGATAGGCGAAAAGGTTATCGATTCCGGTAACACCACTCCCGGGGCATACGAGCTTAATGAATTGTTCGCAGCAATGTGTGACGAGGGCTGCGACCATTGTATAATGGAGGTTTCTTCTCACGCCTTAGAGCAGCGTAGAATATGCGGAGTAACCTTCGATGCCGCAATGTTTACCAATCTAACACAAGACCATCTTGATTATCACAAAACAATGGAAAATTATATGTTGGCTAAGCGTGAACTTTTTAAAATGTGTAAAATTGCCATTGTGAATTATGATGATTCTTACTCGGTGCAAATGGTTGAGGGTTTGCCCTGCGAAACCATAACCTATTCAACAATTTCCGATGATGCCACATATACTGCCAAGGGAATTAACTATCGTGCAGACGGCGTGGATTTCGATTTTGTGGGATACGGCATAATCGGCAGGGTAAAACTTAAAACCGGAGGAAAGTTTTCTGTATACAACGGCTTGTGTGCTTTAAGCTGTGCCGTACAATTGGGCGTACCGTTACTTACGGCAACCACTGCACTTTTCAAACTCGCAGGTGTGAAGGGCAGAGCAGAGGTAGTTCCTACCGGCAAAGATTTTCATGTTATTATCGACTATGCCCACACCCCCGACGGTTTAAGCAATATACTTGAAACCTTCAGGGATGTTCCGCGAAACAGACTGATAACGGTTTTTGGTTGCGGTGGCGACAGAGATAAAACAAAGCGACCGTTAATGGGCGAAATCGCAGCAAAGCTTTCTGATTTTGTTGTAGTAACATCTGATAATCCACGAACAGAAGACCCCACTGCTATAATAAAAGATATAACCGTAGGAATGAAAAACACAAAGACTCCATACGTAGTAATTGAAAACAGAATAGATGCCATAAAATATGCCGTGGCCCACGCGGTGAAGGATGATATTATCGTATTGGCAGGCAAAGGGCACGAAACATATCAGATTTTGAACACAGGAAAAATTCATCTCGATGAGCGAGAGGTTGTTAAAGAGGCATTGGAGGAATTATAATGAATGCAATAATTTTTATACTGGCGGCGGTATTAGCCTTTGCGGTTACTGCACTTTTAGGCTATGTGGCCATTCCTTTTTTACACAAACTCAAGTTCGGTCAGACCATTAGAGAAATTGGTCCAGCTTGGCATCAAAAGAAAAACGGAACCCCCACAATGGGCGGAATTATGATAATTATAGGTTTTGTTTTTTCCTTCCTTGCCTGTTTTATCATAGCCGGTATATTAAATAACGGTGAAGCTTTAGATAACGTTAAACAGCAAATGGAAATACCGTTCGTTTTTTCCGGATTGGGTTTATCTATCGGTATGGCTTTTATCGGCTTTATAGATGATTATATTAAGGTTGTAAAAAAGCGTAACCTGGGCCTTACCGCCAGCCAAAAAACAGCACTTCAGTTGCTTGTTTCGGCGGCTTATCTTGCCAGCCTAAGAATGGGCAAAATGACCTTTACTTGGATTCCTTTTGTCGGCGATGTAAATATTGCAGAGGGTGCGGGCTTAATTTTCTGGCCCATTGCATTGATTTTTATTTATGGTTTTACCAACGCTGTAAATCTTACCGATGGTCTCGATGGCCTTGCCTCTACAGTAACAATGGTGGTTTGCAGTGGCTTTATGCTTGCAGCTTCGATATCTGGCTATGTTATTACTAACATATTTGCTTGTGCTGCAGCAGGTGCTTGCCTTGGCTTCCTTGTTTGGAATTCCTATCCGGCAAAGGTGTTTATGGGCGATACAGGCTCGCTGTTTTTAGGCGGTGTTGTAGTATCCTTGGCATTTTCGATAGGTCGCCCCATACTTCTTATTCCTGCAGGTATAATTTATATTATCGAGGCACTTTCGGTTGTTCTTCAGGTGGCATATTATAAAAAGACAAAAAAGCGTTTGTTTAAAATGGCACCCATACACCACCATTTTGAAATGAGCGGATACAGCGAGCAAAAAATTGTAGTTTTGTTCTCTGCAATAACCGCAATCGGCTGCTTTATAGCCCTTTTACCATACTTATTTTAAATAGGAGTGAATATCTCTATGACTTCCGAAAAGCATCGTGGTGGTTTAAAACAGAATAACGGCTGGTTTGTTAAAAGCGGAAGTATGGACTCTACATTTCTGTTTTTAGTAATAACACTGCTGTCTATTGGCCTTATGATGTTGTTTTCTGCATCCTATGCTTATGCAGACACTTACTTTGGCAACAGTTATAAATTTATTCTTAGGCAAGCAGGATTTGCAGTGTTTGGTCTGCTGGGAATGTTTGTGATTTCAAAAATAGATTACCATAAGTATATGAAGCTCTCTTGGCCGATTTATGGTGTGGCTATAGTGCTGCTGGTGCTGGTGTATCTTTTACCCAGTGTTGAAGGATATCACAGATGGATAATTATCGGCCCAATAAACTTCCAACCCTCAGAAATTGCTAAATTCGCAGTAATCCTTTTATTTTCACATATGATTGCAATTAATTACAACGCAATGAAAACCTTTAAATTCAGCATACTGTTTTTAGGTTCATTGTTGGCAGTAGTTTGCTTGCTTGTAGTGTTTGAAACCCACCTTTCAGCCACCATTCTTATATTTTCAATAGGAATTATATTAATGATTGTGGGCGGGTTAAAAAAGCGATACATACTGTTTGGTCTGGGAGTTGGCATTGTAGCAGTAGTTATAGCTGTTACATCGGGAGCCGTAAGCTACGCAGGGGATCGATTTAAATACTGGCGTGACCCGTGGGCTGCAGCAACAGGCCGTGGATACCAGACAATACAATCCCTTATGTCTATTGGCTCGGGTGGCTTAATGGGCAGGGGTCTTGGTCAATCAATGCAGAAGTATTTGTGGGTTCCCGAACCGCATAACGACTTCATTTTTTCTATTGTATGTGAAGAATTGGGCCTTGTAGGTGCGTTGCTTATAATAGCACTATTTTGTGTGCTTGTATGGCGCGGATTTATGATTGCTGCCCGCGCAGAAGATAAATTTGGAGCATTATTGGCCATAGGTCTTACCTGTCAGGTAGGCTTACAGGCTATGCTTAATATAATGGTTGTAACAAACACCATACCCAATACAGGTATCAGCTTGCCCTTTTTCAGCTATGGAGGTACCTCGCTCGTAATTTTGCTGTGTGAAATGGGCGTTGTGTTATCGGTTTCACGATTCAGTACATTAACGAAAAAGTAGAGGAGTAATTTTAATGCATATATTATTTGCCGGCGGGGGAACCGCAGGTCACATTAATCCGGCACTTGCCATAGCAGGTTTTATAAAAGAACAGCATCCTGATGCCGAAATCAGTTACATTGGTACAGCTCAGAAGCTCGAAGCAAAGCTGGTGCCCGAAGCAGGATATGAGTTCCGTACAATAGATGTTGCAGGCTTTCAGCGAAGCTTCAAGCCGAAAAGTATAATTAAAAACATAGTTGCCGTAAAAAAAGCCTTTACTTCCTCTGCGGCTGCCAAAAAAATACTCAAAGAATTGCAGCCTGATTTAGTTGTAGGTACAGGTGGATACGTTAGCGGTCCTGTTTTGCGTGCAGCTAATAAGTTGGGCATTAAAACCGCAATTCACGAGCAGAATGCATTCCCGGGAGTAACCACAAAAATGCTGGCGCCAAAGGTAGATAGAGTAATGCTCGCAATGCAGCAGGCGGAAAAATACCTTAATTGCAAAAACAAGCCTATTATCACCGGAAATCCTGTACGTGTTGAATTTTTAAGATTGGATAAATCTTTATCCAGAGCTAAGTTAGGTCTGGATAACCGCCCTATGATTCTTTCTTTCGGCGGAAGTCTTGGCGCTGCTCCCGTAAATCGTGCGGTAATAGATCTGATTGCCTCTCATTGGGAAAGTGGAAAGTTTATTCACTTCCACGCAGCCGGCAAGGTTGGATATGAAAACACCATAAATTCTTTGAAAGAAAAGGGAGTTAATCCCGATGCAGAGAATCTTAGAATCACAGAATATATTAAAGATATGGCCGACTGTATGGCAGCGGCCGACCTTGTTATAGGCAGGGCAGGGGCAATTACTTTAACAGAAATTGAGGCAGCAGGAAGAGCATCAATTTTAATTCCTTCTCCCTATGTTGCCGAAAATCACCAGTTCCACAACGCTATGACCTTAAAAGAGCGCAATGCCGCCGAAATTATTGAAGAAAAGAATTTGTCAGGCGACTCGCTTATTGAAGCAGTTAAAAACATTTTTGCTAATCCGGAACTTGCAAAATCAATGGGTAAAAATGCTGCTGAAACTGCAATTTTAGATGCAAATCAGCGCATATATGATTGTTTAATGGAGCTTTATATTAATTAACAATTTACAGCACCTCGGCATAGAATAAACTGAATTATTGATTTTCAGTTACAAAGAGGTGCTAATAATGGAAAAAATTATTATTGAGGGCGGTATCCCATTATGTGGCGAAACAAGGGTGCACGGCGCTAAAAACAGCGTTTTACCTATACTTGCCGCATCACTGCTTGTGAAGGGCATAAGTGTTATACATAATTGTCCCGATTTATCAGATGTAAGGACTTCAATTAAAATACTTGTGAACCTTGGTTGTAACTGTAAGCGAGAGGGAAATACGGTGATTGTTGATGCAACAAATGTAAATTGTTGTATAATTCCCGATAACCTTATGCGTGAAATGCGTTCATCCATAATTTTTTTAGGTGCAATTGCCGCCAGATGTAAAAAGGCATTTTTGAGCAGTCCCGGCGGCTGTGAAATAGGTCCACGGCCTATTGATTTACATATATCATCATTGCGTGAGCTTGGGCTTACTATAAACGAAAGCTATGGCTGTATTGATTGTGTTTGTGAAAAAAATTTGAAAGGCAAAGATATATACATTCCAATTCCCAGCGTAGGTGCAACCGAAAATATTATAATTGCTGCAGCTACGGCAATTGGAACCACCAGAATATACAATGCCGCACGCGAACCTGAAATAGCCGATCTTGCTGAGTTTTTAAATAAAGCAGGCGCAAAAATCAGAGGTGCAGGTAGTAGCGATATTGTTATTGAGGGTGTTAAAGAGCTTACTTCCCTTGAACATACCGTAATTCCCGATAGAATTCTTACCGCAACCTTTATGTCGGCAATAGCAGTAACCTTGGGAAAAGGTGTAATTAAAGGAGTTTGCTCTGAACATCTGCAGGCGATTACGGCAGAATACAGGCGAATGGGTTGCAGTGTTGATGTTCGAAGTGATGAATTGAAAATTTCTGCACCAAATAAACTTAAACGGTTAAAAACCGTAAGAACCGGATATTACCCAGGCTTTCCTACCGATGCAGGGCCAACCCTTGTGGCAACGGCTACCATAGCTGAAGGCACAAGCATATTTATAGAGAATATATTTGAATCCAGGTTTAAGTTTGCCGATGAAATCAATCGATTAGGTGCCGATGTTAAGGTTGAAGGAAAAACTGCAGTTGTTGAAGGTGTAAACAATTTAAGCGGTGCAGCGGTTAAATGTACCGACCTTCGCGGAGGCGCAGCATTAATGGTAGCAGGTTTTGCGGCACGGGGAACAACCGAAATAGAAGATATACATCATATAGACAGAGGGTACGAAGCCCCGGAAATATACTTTAAAAGCTTAGGAGCAAGAATCAAAAGGATCAGATTATGAAAAAAGATGTAAAGTATTTAGCTACAAAAAAGAAAAAAAGAAGGGTGCGAAAAAGCTTTATTTTTGCACTACTTGTGCTTTTGCTGGTTGTTTTTGTAATTTTGCTTACAACAGTTTTGCTTCCAATAAACAAAATAACAGTAAACTATAGCGGTTCAAAATATAAAAAAGCAGATATTTTATCGGCCGCAGGTATTGAAACAGGCGATAATATTCTTATGCTTTCAAAAGGCGACGTGAACAAAAAAGTCACCGAAAAGCTGCCGTATATCGGGTCTGTGGAGATAAAAAAGCAGCTGCCCGACAAGGTAGTAATAATTCCCAAAGAAACAAAAGCTGTTTATTGTATAAAATACAACAAAAAATATGTACTGCTTAATTCAGAATATAAGGTTTTGGAAATAGTAAAAAAGCAGAAAAAGAATTTAACCGAAATTAAAGGTTTAAAAATTAATTCCTGTAAGGCAGGGCATGCTGCCGAGTTTAAAAATCAAGATGATTTCGGTACTGTAAAAAAGCTATTAAAGCTTGTAAAGAAAAGCAATTATCCAATAAATAAAGTTGATATTTCATCAAAATTTGATATAATGCTAACTTTAGACAATAGATTCCAAATTGCTCTTGGCGATACAGAGGATTTAACCGAAAAAATTGATTTTATGGAAAAAACACTTAATAAAATCGATAAGAAGCATAAAAGATCTTCCGGCACTTTGAATTTAACCTATTATAGCGAGAAAGAAGAAGGTTATTTTAAAAGGGGCAAGGGCGAAGAAATCTATAAATAACATCGTTTTAACCGACACGCAATAATCACGTTTGTAAAAACATAAATAAATAAATAAAATAGTCTTGAAATTTAGATGATTTTGTGTTATTATCTAAATGTATATATAGGTATATAGTAAATTTACATACTGAAAGGAAGATAAAAATGCCGTTTGAGATAGCTCAAGAAACAGAGGACATTGTTCAAATAAAAGTAATAGGTGTCGGTGGTGGCGGCGGTAATGCTGTTAACCGTATGGTATCTGCCGGCGTAAAGGGTGTTGAGTATATTGCAATTAACACCGATAAAGCAGCTCTTTTAGCATCTAAAGCAACCAACAAGCTTCAGATTGGCGAGAGAAAAACCCGTGGCTTCGGCGCAGGTGCAAACCCCACCCGTGGTCAGGAGTCTGCTGAAGAATCCAGAGAAGAAATTTCTGCCGCACTTCGTGGCACAGATATGGTATTCGTAACCGCAGGTATGGGCGGTGGTACCGGCACCGGTGCTGCTCCCGTTGTTGCCCAGATTGCTAAAGAAATGGGTATTTTAACCGTTGGTATCGTTACCAAGCCCTTCGCTTTTGAAGGTGCAAAGAGAATGAAGCAGGCCGAGCAGGGCATCGAAGCTCTCCGCCAGCATGTAGACAGCCTTATCGTTATTCCTAACGAAAGACTTAAGTTCTTCTCTGAACAGAAGATTACCCTCGTTAACGCTTTCGACGTAGCAGACGATGTTCTCCGTCAGGGTGTTCAGAGCGTTTCCGAGCTTATTAATGCTACCGCTATGATTAATCTCGACTTTGCTGACGTTACCACCGTTATGTCAGACGCAGGCTATGCTCATATGGGTGTAGGCCACGCTTCCGGCCGCGAAAAGGCAGAGCAGGCAGCCCTTGCTGCTATCAATAGTCCCCTTATCGAAACCAAAATCGACAATGCTACCGGTGTTATTATTAGCATCACAGCATCTACCGATATTGGCCTTGACGAGGTTGACCAGGCATCTTCTCTTATTGCTAAGACCGTTCATCCCGACGCAACCATTATTTGGGGTGTTCAGCTCGACGAAACTATGGAAGATGAAATGCGCGTTACAGTTATTGCAACCGGCCTTGGTGAAGATAACGCAACAAGCGATATGTCTAACGAACTGCAGGATATTCTTTCTAAGAATGTTGATGCATCCGGCGACGAGGATTACCTCGACGTTATGGACATTTTCAAGAAGTAATCAGTTTACTCTACAACATAGCAGTCGTGCTTCGGCACGGCTGCTTTTGTAATAACAGGAGGTTTTTATGGATTTTTTAGAATTGGCAACCAATAGATATTCTGTTCGTAAATTTAAAGCTGAACCTTTGCAAGAAAAGGATTTAAATAGCATTTTACAGGCCGGACATATAGCACCTACAGGCTGCAACAACCAACCGCAAAGGATTTTGGTTATCAACAGTGCCGAAGGTTTGGAAAAACTGAAAAAATGTACAAAATGCCATTTTGATGCACCTGCTGCAATGCTGGTTTGCTACAATAAAAATGAATGTTGGGTGCGTAAATATGATGGAAAAAATTGCGGTGTTTCCGACGCTTGCATTGTAACAACACATATGATGCTACAAGCCGCTTCTATAGGTGTAGGCTCTACCTGGGTGATGCATTTCGATCCGACTGCTATGCGAGAGCAGTTTAACATTCCTGAAGAGGTTAAACCTGTTGCATTGCTTACCCTCGGTTATCCGTCAGACGATGCAGAACCATTGGATTTACATTTTAAAACAAGACCTTTGGCTGAAACCGTAGTGTATAACACTTTTTAGCTTTTGATTGTAAATTAATTAACGGAGGTGTGGCGATATGAAAAAACCAAAAACTTGTTTTATTAAATATTTAATTTCCTTTGTTCTTATAATTGCCATTCTTCCGATTAATGGCACGGCCTTTGCTGAACCAATTACCTTTGATACAGAAAGGGTTACCTATTCAGAAGGCAACACAGGCGATTTGATACACGTTGGAGTATGCCTTGCCGATTCGGCGCAACCAGCGATTTTTAAGGTAATCAAGTTGTTTAGCAGCTACGTTAATTTTAAGCTCAACAATAATATATCTAAGATCGGCTACATTATTAACCAAAAAAACGATGAAACAGCCTCAGCGCGTTTCGGACTTTTAAAAAGCGGATATAACGGTTGTGGCTGGGTAGCTGCGTATAATGCGGCAACCTTTCTTGGAATTGATATAGATGCCCGCAAGATTATATACGAATGCGAGCGCCGTGGCGCCTTAGCCTGTGGTCTTTTTGGAATGCAACCATTTATCCTTAAAGGTTTATTTGAAGATTGGGGATATACTGTATCAACAACCGTAAATACTAATGAATTTGACGAGCTGGCCACTTCAAGTCAGGTCAGCATACTCACCTACATTCACACAAATGGCCTGCATACAATTATGGTTTTGAATACATCTGAAGGCTTTTACGGATTCAATGTATACAGCAATAGCAAGCAGGTGGAAAATCTCGGTTACTCGTTGGAAGAGTTTGCATCAAAAGGAAGAAAGAGTATAGTTCTGATAGGTATAAACTAACTCTGATCAAATACTATTGTCTGATTTAAATATCCTAACAAATTCATCTGTATATATGGGCTGTATTGTACTTGATTTGCAATATAGCCCATAATAATTTGAAACAAGTTTTTTATGCATTTTACATTGACATATTATTAATAATAAGGTAAAATAAAATCAAATATATTGGGGGTATTTTTATGAAACCTGTTTATAACAGAATTCTATTAAAATTAAGCGGAGAGGTGCTTGCCGGAGAAAAGAAATCGGGTATTGATTTCGATACCGTTATGACTATCTCTAAGAGCATTAAAAAGGTTGTAGATATGGGAGTTCAGGTTGCCATAGTTGTTGGCGGCGGCAACTTCTGGCGCGGAAGAAGCAGTGGTGATATGGACCGCACCCGTGCCGACCATATGGGTATGCTTGCCACTACCATAAATTGCCTTGGCCTTGCCGATGGACTCGAGCAGTTGGGCGTTACCGTAAGGGTACAAACCGCCATTGAAATGCGACAAATTGCCGAGCCTTACATTCGTTCCAAAGCTGTTCGCCATCTTGAAAAGGGTAGAGTAGTTATTTTTGGTTGCGGCACAGGTAATCCCTTTTTCTCTACCGATACAGGCGCAGCATTAAGAGCTGTAGAAATTGATGCAGATATTATATTCAAGGCAACAAATGTAGACGGTGTTTACGATTCCGACCCGAAAACCAACCCCAATGCCATTAAATACGATACAATATCGTTTATGGATGTCCTTAACAAGGGTCTTCACGTTATGGATAGCACGGCGGCGTCGCTTTGTATGGATAACGAGCTTCCCATACTTGTGTTCAACCTAAACGACCCCGAAAACATTGTTAGGGCTGTAGCCGGCGATAAATCAGGCACAATAGTAAAATAATTTTGGAGGAATAGATATGAAAGCAGTTATAACAAAAATGGAAGAGCGTATGAACAAGTGTATCGATGCTCTCGACAGAAACTTCAAAACCATCCGCGCAGGCAGAGCAAATGCCGCAGTTCTTGACAAAATTCAGGTAGAATATTATGGCACCCCAACCCCCATTAACCAGATGGCAGCTATTTCTACCCCCGATCCCAGAACTTTACAGATTCAGCCTTGGGATAAAACCACATTAAAAGAGATTGAAAAAGCAATTCAAATGTCCGATTTGGGCATTAATCCTCAGAACGATGGCAGCGTTATACGTCTTAATTTCCCGCCACTTACAGAAGAGCGTCGTCGTGACCTCGCTAAAGAGGTAAAGAAAATGGCAGAAGAGGGCAAGGTTGCTGTAAGAAACTGCCGCAGAGACGGTATCGACGGTATTAAAGCACTTAAAAAGAATAACGAAATCACCGAAGATGAGCAGGCCGATGCCGAGAAGAAGATTCAGAAATCCACAGATAAGTTCGTAGCTGAAATCGACACCATGACTGCCGCTAAAGAGCAGGAGATAATGGCTATCTAAAAAGCTAATTTAGAAAGGATGTCACCTGTGGCGTTTTTTAAAAAAGAAAACAAAAACATTGAGCCGGGGCCTATGCCCCGGCATATCGCTATAATAATGGATGGAAACGGCAGATGGGCAAAAAAAAGAGGGCTTCCCCGAAAGGCCGGCCATTCTGCAGGTGCGTCAACCTTTAAGGCCATTGCCCGCTATGGCAATAAAATTGGCCTGGAGTATATGACGGTTTACGCATTTTCTACCGAAAACTGGAAACGTCCTGCCGACGAAGTTGGGAATATTATGGGCATACTTCGTGACTATCTGAAGGATGCTAAAAACTTCAAAGACGAGAACATTAAGGTTAAGTTCATCGGTGATATTTCTCAATTAGATAATGATATAATCGAATTGATTAAAGACGCCGAAGAATCCTCTGCCAATGCCACTGGAATGCACCTTAATATTGCCCTTAATTATGGTGGTCGCAACGAGATTGTGAATGCAGTTAAGGAGATTTTGCAGAATCCCGAAATAAAGCCCGAAGATATCACCGAAGAATATCTTTCGGGTTATATGTATACCGCAGGTCAACCCGACCCTGATTTTATTATTCGCCCCAGCGGTGAATATCGTCTTTCTAATTATCTTATCTGGCAGTCGGCCTATTCAGAATTCTGGTTTTCAGATATTTTGTGGCCCGATTTTAAACCAAAGCATTTAGACAAAGCTATTGAAGATTTCAGATTCAGAAACCGTCGCTTCGGCGGTGTATAAGAGGTGTATTATATGAAAACACGTATAATTTCCGGCGTTGTTGGTATTGCTATATTCGTGCTGGTTTTAGCCATAAGCTTCGGGCAACCTTGGGTGCTGCTTATAGCATTGGCCGCACTTAACGGTATTGCTATTTACGAGATTTTAAAAAACACCGGAATGGTTACTTATTTACCCCTTGTGGCAATATCCTGCCTTATGGGGCTGGGCTTTGTTCTTTCTTTTTTGCAAAAGAACTTGTATCAGGCCGCAAAGTATGCCGCATTTCTGTATGCCGCATATTTCTTTTTGATTGCAGTACTTTCGGTTTTCTGGCACAATAAAACCAACACCAAGGGATTACTGGCACAACTCTTGTTGCCCTTTATGCTTAGCGTTGCCTTTACCAGTATGTTCCTGATTTTTGAAACTTCATTAAAAACCAATGGTTTTAGCTTCTTCACCATTTTTATTTTTGCTTGGGGAGCAGATACCGGCGCCTACTTTACAGGCACTTTTTTGGGCAAGCATAAAATTGCTCCTGAAATTAGCCCAAAAAAAACAATCGAAGGTTGCATTGGCGGTGTAATTTCTGCAGTTGTACTTTCTTGCTTGTTGGGTGTTGCCTATCAAGGCAGTTGGTCGCAGGATTATGTTCGTCTTTGCATATTTGCAGTAGTTTTCTCGATTGTAGGTATGTTTGGCGATCTGTTCACTTCCTTTATTAAACGCGATTGCGGAATCAAGGATTATGGTAAAATTATGCCGGGGCACGGCGGAGTGTTAGATCGTTTCGACAGTGTGCTGTTTATAGCCCCATTCTATTTTGTAGCTACGTTAATCCTTTAATAAACAGGTATTATTAATAATAAAAAGGAATAATAATTATGGAGAAATCTATTTCCATTTTAGGGTCTACCGGCTCAATAGGAACTCAGGCTTTAGATGTTGCAAGAGCTCATGGATACAAAATCGAAGCGCTTTCTGCCGGAAGTAATTATAAACTTATGGAGCAGCAGGCAAGGGAATTCAAGCCAAAGGTTATTGCTATGTCCGATGAAGCCGCTGCTTCTGAGCTTAAAATTCGATTAAATGACACTAATATTAAGGTACTTGGCGGAAGCGTAGCATCACAAGAGGTAGCTTCAATTAAAGTCGACACTCTTGTGAACGCCATAGTTGGTATCGCAGGTTTACAGCCTACAATAGCCGCAATCAAGTCGGGCAACGAAATTGCCTTAAGCAACAAGGAAACCTTGGTTGCCGCGGGTGATATTGTTATGCCTATGGCTGCCGAAAATGGCGTTAGAATTCTGCCTGTAGACAGCGAGCATTCTGCAATTTTCCAGTGCTTGCAGGGTGTGCCAGACGGCGCAGTTTCTAAAATATTATTAACCGCTTCCGGTGGGCCTTTCTTTGGCAAAACAAAACAGGAGCTTGAAAAGGTTTCCGCTGAAAACGCACTTAAACATCCTAATTGGGATATGGGGGCGAAAATCACAATAGATTCCTCCACGTTAATGAATAAAGGTCTTGAGGTAATTGAGGCAATGCACTTATTCTCTGTTGATTCCTCTGATATCGAGGTTGTGGTTCACAGAGAAAGTATAATTCATTCTGCGGTTGAGTTGCGTGATGGCGCTGTTATTGCACAGCTTGGCGCACCTGATATGCGGCTTCCGATACAGTATGCATTAACCTATCCTGCAAGATTTCCCTGTCCGGGTAAAGCGTTAAGCCTTACCAATGTTGGCAGCCTTACTTTTTATAAACCCGATACCGAAACCTTCCTGTGCTTTGCCACCTGTCTTAGAGCCGCAGCTCAGCGCGGCATTCGACCCGCTGCAGCTAATGGTGCAAACGAGCAGGCAGTTTCTCTTTTCCTTAAAGGGGAAATCGGATTTTTGCAGATTGGCGAGTTGGTTGCAGGGGCAATGGAGGCGCAGCCTCAGAAAAAGAATTACAGTATTGAAGATGTGCTTATGGCAGATAAAGCTGCCCGTGAATACGTTATAAATAATTGTAAATAGCTTGAAAGGAGCTTAAATCAATGAATATTGCCGCTATATGGGGCGCGGTTTGGCCCATAGCCGTTGCAATACTTTTGTTTTTATTAATTATTGTGGTGCACGAATTTGGCCACTTTATTATTGCAAAAATAATGGGTGTGCGTGTAAACGAATTTGCAATAGGCTTTGGCCCTACACTTGTAAAATGGCAGGGTAAAGAAACTAAATATGCAATTCGCTTAATTCCATTTGGCGGTTTTTGTGCTATGGAAGGGGAAGAAGAGGATAGCGACGACCCTAAGGCCTTTTGTAATAAAAAGCCTATACGCAGATTTTTTATAGTAGTAGCAGGCGCTGTATTTAATATTATTTTGGGTCTTGTTATTATGATGGTTTATTTTGCACCTGAAAAGGTCCTTCCAACCACCACAGTACATTCTTTTATTGAAAATTCAACTACACAAGCGTCTGGGCTTAAAGAGGGCGATACAATTTTAAAGGTAGACGGAAGAAGCTGCCTAACTGTTGTCGAGCTTAACTATGCTTTTACTGCCGTGAAAGACGGCGAAGTAGACCTTCTTGTTCGCCGTAACGGAAAAAAAGTTTTGCTTGAAGATGTAAGGTTTGATACCGCAGAAGCAGATGGCATCAAGTTCCTTCAAAGGGATTTTTACTACACTGCAGAAAAAAATGATTTTGGCACGTATATTAGTCAATCCGTGAAGCACACCGTGTCTTACGGACGAATGGTATGGTTTTCTTTAGTTGATTTAATTCGTGGAAGATATAATATAAATCAGGTTTCAGGCCCGGTACAGGTTGTTGGTACAATGGGCGAAGCCGCACAAATGGGGTTAGATTTTCTTTTGCCCATTTTGTGCTTGATTACAATTAATTTAGGCGTATTCAACCTTTTGCCGCTTCCTGCATTAGACGGAGGAAGGCTGGTATTTATTCTTTTTGAAATGATTTTCAGAAAGCCGGTTCCGCAAAAATACGAATCACTGGTTCACGGAATAGGCTTCGTTGCATTAATGCTCATTATGGTATTAATCGTATTTAAAGATATTATTGGATTGTTTTAAGGCGGTGACAAAATGAACAGACGCATATCAAAAACTGTGAAGGTAGGTGGAATCAAAATCGGCGGTGATTCACCAATTTCGGTGCAATCAATGCTTAATACCCCTGCTCACGATATCGAAGCGAGTGTTGCTCAGGCCAAGGCTTTGGAAGCAGCGGGCTGTGATATTATTCGTGCTGCAGTTCCTGATATGCAGGCAGTCAGGCTTATTTCTGCTTTGAAAGAAAATCTTTCAACCCCTATAGTTGCAGATATACATTTTGATTATAAGCTCGCTTTAGAAAGCGTTGCTGCAGGGGTAGACAAGGTTCGTATAAATCCGGGAAATATCGGGGAAGAAAGCCGTGTTAAGGCGGTGGCCAAGTCTTGTGCCGCGGCAGGTGTGCCTATTCGGGTTGGTGTAAATTCCGGCTCGGTTGAAAAACACATTCTTGAAAAGTATGGATCACCCACAGCCGAGGCTTTGTTCGAAAGCGGAATGTACCATATAAAGCTTTTGGAAAAATTTGATTTCAACGATATTGTTCTGTCGTTAAAGGCTTCCGATACTGTAAGAATGTACGAAGCCTATAGCTATGCCGCAGAAAATTGCGACTATCCATTGCATTTGGGCGTTACCGAGGCAGGCACCAAAAGAATGGGAATCCTCAAATCGGCAGCGGGAATTGGTGGTCTTTTGCTTCGCGGCATTGGAGATACAATCAGGGTATCTTTAACCGATTCCCCTGTGGAAGAAGTGAAGGCAGGCATAGATATTCTTAAGTCCCTGGATCTTCGTTCAGGCGGCATTAAATTTGTATCCTGTCCCACCTGCGGCAGAACTAAAATTGATTTAATAGGACTTGCGCAAAGGGCAGAAGAGCGACTTGCTCATATCAACAAGGATATAACCGTTGCAATAATGGGCTGTATAGTGAACGGCCCGGGTGAAGCCAGGGAAGCCGACATAGGCATTGCCGGAGGCGACGGTTGCGGAATGATTTTTAAAAAGGGCGAGATATTTAAAAAGGTAGACGAAGCCCACCTGCTTGATGCCTTGGTAGCTGAAATAGAAAGTATGTAATTGGGAGATTTAAATGACCTGTATAAACTTTGCCGAACTTTTCGGTGGATACATAGACAACTTAAAAGAGTATTTAGATTGCGGTACGGTTTTAAATTGTGATATCAACAGTGAAAAACGTAGCCTAACCGCCGAGATTGAGTTTTCAAAATATGTAAAAAAGGCAATTATCGACGAAGCCGCACGCAGAATTAAGGAACAGCTTATGCTTTTAAGTGTAAGCTTTAAGTTGCATTTTCCTGCAGACAAATTCTGTCCTTCCGCCTGTGCAGATATTGCAGAACAGCTAAAAACCGAAACCTGCCAGCTTAACGGCTTTTTGGAAAGTGCAAAATATTCTTTAAAAGATAACGTTTTAAATATCGAGCTGGCCCACGGCGGAATTGCTACCCTTAATAAGGTTGATTTCTGCAAGCGGTTCGCCGCGATGGTACGTGAACAGTTTTCTCGCGAGATTACTGTAGAGTTTTCGGGCGTTATGGAGCGCACCGAAATAGAGCAGGAGTACGTGCATATTGAACCTCCCAAACCCGTCGCACCTCCTCCGCCACCACCGGTGGCGAAGCCTGCCGAAAACAGAAACAGCAGAACTGCAGCGCCTGCTGTTCCCAAGGTAATTCCCGAAATGATTAAGCACGACGGAACAACCCCACCTCCCGACGGCTTACCGGTATACCTCGACACCGCCCGACTTTTTTACGGTAGCAAAATTAACACCAACGTAAGAAAATTAATTGACATAATACCTCCCGAGGATACAAGAGCCACAGTGGATTTTGTGGGCTGGGGCGAGGTGTTTGGCTTAGAGAGTCGCGAGGTTAACACAAAACGCGGCCCTATGAAAATTTTAAAATTCAGCTTTAGCGACTATACCAACTCAATTAACGCTAAAATGTTTATAAAGCCCGAGGTTGCTGAAGAGCTTACTCTATTAAAAAATGGCGTTTGTGTTGTAGTAAACGGAAACTATACCTACGATAGCTTTGCAAACGAATTTATTGTAGACGTTAAGGCATTAGCCGATCTACAGGTTTATGAGAAGTGCGACAATTACGATGGCGATAAACGTATAGAGTTGCATTGCCATACCAATATGTCTTCTAAAGACGCAGTTTCAGGCGCCGATAAAATTGTTATGCAGGCATATAAGTGGGGACATAAGGCAGTTGCAATTACCGACCACGGCGTTGTACAAGCCTATCCCGCTGCCGCAGGTGCAGTTAAGGATATCAGAAAAAAAGGCGGCGATTTCAAGGTTATTTACGGTGTTGAGGCCTATTTTGTAGACGATGAAAGGGTAGACGTAGATAACCTTACTGCAAAAGAGCTTGCTAAACATCGTTACCATCAAATTATACTTGTAAAAAATCTTACCGGTCTTAAAAATTTATACAAGCTTATTTCTTCAGCACACTTGGAAGACTTCAAAGGTCGGCCAATAACCCGAAAAAGTAAGCTTGATAAATTGCGCGAAGGCTTAATAGTAGGCTCTGCTTGTGAAGCCGGCGAACTGTATTCCGCGATTATAGACGGAGCTCCTCGCGAGGAGTTGTTAAGAATTGCAAAATATTACGATTATTTGGAGATTCAGCCAATCGGAAACAACGAATTTATGGTTCGTGAATCTCAAAAGCCTGATAAGGAAGATAAAAAAACAGGCGAGATTATACCCAACCGTATGCGCCACGTTGTAAGCTTCGAGGTTATTCAGGAGTTCAACCGTACTGTTGTTTCCTTGGGTGACGAATTGGGCATTCCGGTTGTTGCGACGGGCGACGTGCATTTCCTTAAAAAAGAAGATGAAATTATCCGTAAAATCCTTATGGCAGGCCAGGGCTTCGAGGATTTCGATTTGCAGGCCCCTCTATATTTAAAAACTACTCAGGAGATGTTAGACGATTTCAGCTATTTTGGTGATAGAGCAAAAGAGTTTGTTATAGATAATCCTCAAAAAATTGCCGAAATGGTAGATGGCGATGTTATCCCGGTGCCTGACGGAAACTATCCGCCTGTTATTGAAGGCTCCGATCAAGAGCTTCACGATATCTGCTGGAAAAGGGCAATGGATACTTATGGTGAAAACGGTAAAATACCGGACCTTATTGCCGAGCGTCTTGATAAAGAGGTTTCATCAATTATTAAAAACGGATTTTCCATAATGTATATGGCGGCTCAAAAATTGGTTGCCTATAGCGAAGAAAATGGCTATCTTGTTGGCTCTCGTGGTTCTGTTGGTTCCTCATTTGCGGCAACAATGGCAGGTATATCCGAGGTTAACCCTTTACCGCCTCACTACGTTTGCCCGAAATGTAAGCATAGTGAAATCTTTAACAATGGTGAGGTTGGTTCGGGATTCGATTTGCCCGAAAAGAATTGTGAGGTTTGTGGCACGCCCTATAATCGTGACGGTCACGACATTCCCTTCGCCACCTTCTTGGGATTTAATGCCGATAAGGTTCCCGATATTGACCTTAACTTCTCTAACGAATTCCAAAATAGCGTTCAGGAATATACAAAAACGATGTTCGGCGCTCAGAACGTTTTCAAGGCGGGTACCGTTTCTACAATTGCGGAAAAAACCGCATTTGGTTTTGTAAAGGCATATTGTGAGAAGAAAATGATTACCTTAAGCCGCCCTGAAATGAACCGACTTGCCGCTATGGTGGAAAAATCAAAAATCAAAACCACCACGGGTCAGCACCCTGCGGGTATGATAGTAGTTCCTAACGATATGGAAATTTACGATTTCTGTCCCGTTCAGCACCCGGCCGACGATGTAAACACCGATATTATAACCACCCACTTCGACTTCCACTCAATCCACGATACCATTCTGAAGCTGGACGAGCTGGGACACGTTATTCCCACAACCTATAAATATCTTGAGGAATATTCCGGAATTAAGGTTAGCGACGTTACTATGAGTGACCCCGCCGTTTACAGCCTTTTCACCTCTACCGAGGCATTGGGCGTTACCCCCGAGGATATCGATTCGCCAAACGGAACCTTCTGTATCCCCGAAATGGGCACCGATTTTGTTCGCGGTATGCTTATGGACTGTCAGCCCAAAACCTTTGCAGACCTTCTGCAGATTTCCGGTCTTTCCCACGGTACAGACGTGTGGCTCGGCAACGCTAAGGATTTAATCGACTCCGGAAAATGCACAATTTCCGAGGTTATAGGTACACGTGATAATATTATGGTTTACCTTATTCACCAGGGAATGGAATCGTCACGAGCCTTTAAAATTACCGAAACAGTTCGAAAAGGTATGATAGCTAAAGGTAAGGTGTCCAAAGAAGACTGGGAAGCAATGGCTCAGGATATGCGTGATTGCGGTGTAGAAGAATGGTACATAGAAAGCTGTAGAAAAATTCAGTATATGTTCCCCAAAGCCCACGCTGCGGCATACGTTATTGCCGCACTCCGCGTTGCTTGGTATAAGGTACACAGACCTCTTGAATTCTATTGCGCATATTTTACAGCCCGCCCTGAAGACGTAGAGGTTTCTATTATTATGAAGGGAAGGGAAGCCGTTCGCAATTATATGCGGGAAATTAAAGCCAAGGGCAGAGATGCTTCACCTAAAGAAACTGCAGTATATAACAATATGCTTATATTTAATGAGATTATGGCCAGAGGAATTGAAATTCTCCCTGTAGATTTAAAGAAATCTCACGCAGCTAAATACTTGCCCGAAAACGGCAAAATGCGCTTGCCCTTCTGTGCATTGCCCGGTGTTGGAGGTAATGCTGCCTGGTCACTCTACGAAGCAGCTCAGAAAGGCGAATACCTTTCTAAACAGGAATTCCAGGTAGAATCAGGTGTGTCTAAATCTGTTATTGAAGCGCTGAATGCAGTAGGTGCTCTTAATGAATTGCCCGACACAAATCAAATGACATTATTTTAGTAAAGCAGGTAAAAAGCATTGTATTTTAAATATTTTAAACCGTTTCCCGTGTTGGAAACAGAACGCTTGGTGTTACGCAAACTTAAAAAGAGCGATTATAGTGATTTATATGAATATTGCAGCGACCCGATTTCCTGCCGTTTTTCCGATTGGGAAATCCATTCCGACGAAAATGTTACAAAGCAGTTTATAAAGGGTCAGTTAAGCTTAGAGCGCCGGGGAGAATATTTTATCTGGTGCATAGAGCTAAAAGAAAGCTCTAAGGTTATTGGTACTGTAAGTATTACAGATATAGACCGACATTTTAAGGTTGCTGAATTGGGCTATGGTATTCAGAAAAAATACTGGGGTAACGGCTATGCTACCGAAGCGGTGGAGGCTTTAGTTGATTATATGTTCTGCACCGTTGGTGTACAAAGGCTCTGCGCAAGAATAGTAACCTCTAATCTTACGTCGGTTCGGCTGGCAACCCGCCTTAATATGGAATGCGACGGCCTTTTGCGCAAGGGTGTATACCTTAAAGACAAGGCCCAGGATGTATATGTGTATTCAATCACAGATACAGATTATGTTCGTATATTGAAATCTAAAGAGCAAGCTTCTGAAGAGTCTTGCCAACAAGCGGAAAACGAGGTGGAAGAGTAGTGGAAAGAATTGCCAGCTTCACCGTTAATCACAACACTTTGGATAAAGGCATCTATATAAGCCGTATCGATGGCGATATAACCACTTATGATATAAGAATGAAAAAGCCCAACGGTGGCGATTATCTTGAAAACGGCGCAATGCATACCATCGAGCATCTTTTTGCAACCTACGTAAGAAACTCACCCTATAAAGACGAAATAATATATTTTGGTCCAATGGGTTGCCGTACAGGTTTTTACTTTCTTGTACGTAATATTACGCCCGTTGAGGTGATAAAACTTATTATTAACTCTTTCGAATTCATTAGCGTATTTTCAGGCGATATTCCCGGTGTTTCTAAAATAGAATGTGGAAATTATTTGGAACACAACCTGCAAGGCGCAAAAAATGAGTGCAAAAAGATGCTGAATGCGCTAAAAAATTACAGTGTAGATAAATTGAACTATAATTAATGCACAAATAACCAAAATTAATAGGCTGAAATTGGTCAAAGGTTACAAAAAGCGAAACTTTTTCAAAAAAGTGTTGCATTTTTGTAACCTTTTGTTTATAATAGTATCAGTTGGTTACAACTCTGTAATTTTTATTTGAAAGGAATGATTCGATGAGAAAGGCAATGTCCGGGGTAATCAGCCGAGCAAAGTCTAATATCAAAAGGATCTCAAAAACTGCATTAAATGCAGTTCATAATAATATAAACCTCAGTCGCAGAACACTTTTTATTGCACCGGTTGCATTGATTGTTTCGGTTGTAGCAATTTTCGGTTTATCTTTTAACACCAGCTACGCCTATGCTGTAAGCTATCGCGGTGAAACAATCGGTTATGTATCTTCGGAAGATGTTTATACCGAAGCTATGGATATCATTACAGAAAACACCGATGCTGCTGCAGAGAAAAGCCTAAGTACCGTTCAGGTTGAAGAGCAGGTGGCAACAGGCAAAGAAATGCTCGACGCCGAGGGCCTTTCCAAGGCTATAGTAGAAAATATTGACGATATAGAAGAAAGCTATGGTTTATTTATAGACGATTCCCTTTACGCATCATGCGAAAATGAAAAGGTAATAGAAGATGCAATAGCTGAATACCTTATAAACTACGAATTAAGCGACGCCAAGCTTGCTGTTGAATATAGTATTCAACAGGGTGTTTATTCTATGGAAGCCTTCCTTACCAAGGAAGAGCTTTGTATCAAGCTTGAAAGCGATGGAATACAGGTTTCAGGCTACAAAACCGAAACCCACACCGAAAAGATAGATTATAAAACCGTAACTCAGAATTCCGATAAATACGCAAAGGGCGAAATTGTAACAGCAAGAGAGGGCGAATACGGTAAGCGCAAAATCACCGAAAAAGTATATTATGTAGGCGACGAAGCTGTTTCTAAAGAGGAAATCAGTAACGAGATCACAAAACAGCCTGCGGCAAAGTATGTTATCGAGGGAAGCGGTAAATCCGTTACAGCTCCCGTGATGTCTTTCCCTTTCAGAAAAGGCACCGATTTCAGTATTTCTTCTTATTTTGGTGAGCCAAGGTATGGCTATTATCATAAGGGTATGGATATTATTGCTGATTATGGCACCCCTATATTGGCTGCTGCAGGTGGTAAGGTTATAGAATCGGGCTACTCAACCGGTGGCTGGGGCAACACCGTTCTTATCGACCACGGCAACGGTGTGCAAAGTCGCTATGCCCACTGTAGTTCATTAAATGTAAGCGTGGGTGATACCGTTAATCGTGGCGATCATATTGCCGGCGTTGGCTCAACAGGTGATTCTCAGTGTAACCATCTTCATTTTGAGGTTTACGAAAACGGCGTCAGAGTAGACCCTATTAAGTACATTACTAAATAATTTCTAAAGGCTAAGCTGTAAGTCGGCTTAGCCTTTATATATTTTGTTGTAAAATACAACTGAATTAATTGTTTACTTTACTGCTAATATGATGTATAATTTTATTTGGGGGTGATAACGTTGCCGCGTAAAAGAATTAATATTTATACCATTTCTACAATTGTAAGAAAAAAAGAAAGAGATGTTTTCGATTTTTATCATTCAGCCAGAGCATACGATGGTTTTGTTTTGCTTCTCGATGGCCGTGGAGCGCTTAAGGTGTATAATTCCGACGGAACCTTCGAAGATTATCCGGTTCAGAAGGGAAGCTTAATGCTACTTAGAAAAAACGACCAGTATTCTATAATAACCGATGGGCCTTGTGAATATATCACCACAGCGTATGGTTTCGGAGCCAAACATTATCACGATATTGAAACTTTACCAAGAGTTATAGAAACAGACAATGCTATATATAAAGAAATTTTAGAAATGACCGACATTTGGCAATCGCGCTCGTGGGACAGTTACATAACTTGTAAAATTAAACTTTTGCAAATTTACTTATCTATTATGCGGCGCGTTGAGGAAAAACAACTTTTTGCCGATAAAGACATTGCTTCTGCGGTTGAATTTATACACAATAATTTCAAAAGAAATTTTACCACCGAAGAACTTTCCCGCTATTGCGCTATGAGCCCTTCGTATTTAAGAAGTAAATTTATAAAAAAGTTTGGCATTACAATCACTGAATATCGAGATAACCTTCGTCTATCTGCGGCTAAAGAAATGCTTAGAAGTGACGTTTTTTCGATTAATGATATTGCAGAAAGCTTAGGGTATTTTGATGCAAGTCATTTTTCTAAATTTTTTGCAAAAAAGTGTGGCTTAACTCCAAGCCAATACGCTTCAGATAAAAAAATACGTTGAATAATACAAATAAGCAACAGTACAGCAACCCGACAAACGCTGTGCTGTTGCTTTTTTATTGGTAATAATTACTATCGTATTTTACAATTAGATAGCTGTATTTTACATTGATATAACAATGTATAAAAGATATAATATATTATGTAGAAATTTAATCAGCAAACATATGTGTGTTCACTTGAGGTGTTTATATGGCAAAAATTATGAATGTATACGATCCGGTACAGCTTACAATGTCCAACGAAAACTTAACCTTTTCTGTGTGGAATAGAACATATACGTTTAACAAGAATTCTGTTATGCCTTCTTCTATAGTCAGCGCCGGCAAGGAAATTCTGGCAGGGCCCATAACCTTTAATGTGGTTATAAACGGAAAAACCGAAAAATTTTCCGACGCTTATTTTTGCGATATTGTAGACGAAGATAATTCCGAAGAATGCAAAACTGCGGTAACAACCGCTTCGGCCGGTCGGCTAATTGTTAACACAACCCATTCGGTTGAAGTTGATGGTTGCGACATAATCAATTTGACAATTGCGCCTCAAGGGAAAAAAATCAGCGAATTTTTTGGATTAAGTGAAGAGGAAGCCGAGGTTTTTTGCCTTAATCAGTTTCACTTAGATGTTCCTGTTAAAAAAGAATATATAAAATATTTCCAGGTATATGATTGCGGTGAATACAACGGCAATATGTATGGCAAGAAAAAGCACATACCAAACGACCATCTGCATACATCTGCCACCATACCCGAAGGTGGTATGAACTTCAGCTTTAAAGAACAGATTTATCTTTCGGGGAAGGATGTGGGCATTGGTTTTTTCTTCCGTTCAGATGAAAACTGGAATTATTGTGACAGTAATATGGCATTCGAAATAATTGACTGTGAAGATAAGTACATACTTCGCTTTCACATTTTTGATTCCGAACCCTATTCTTGGCGCTATAAGGGCCTTAACAATGAAAAATGGAAAGAGCTTTACCCAATTACCTTTAAGTTCGGTATGCAGGTAACTCCGATCAAACCGGCTCCTTTAGAACTTACTGTTGAAAGAAACCTTCATTTCGATTGCTATAAGCGAATTAAAGAAAACCACGATGAATACCTAAGTCGCCCAATTAGTGAAGGTGAAACCGAAATCGCTTTCGACAGACTCAAGCGCCTGGGCGTAAAGGTTTTGTACATACACGAAAAGTGGAACGATATACAAAACTCATTTTTGCTTACTTCGGCCACATCAAACAGACTTAAATATATAATTGAAGAGTGTCATAAACGCGATATCAAGGTTATTCCATATTTTGGCTACGAAATTTCAACACTTTCGCCGCTTTACAATAAAATCGGCGATAAGTATTACAGATACAGAAAAGAGCGTCTTGACCTGCATTGGCAATGGTACAGAACGCCGGAACAAAGAGCACTCTTTGTTTGTATGGGAAGCAATTGGCCCGAGATTTTTTACGAGGGGCTCAAAAACCTTATAGAAAAGTATAATTTCGACGGCTTTTATTTCGATGGAACCTGTATGCCGACGCCCTGTTGTCGCGGAGATCACGGTTGCGGTTATGTAGATGAATATGGCGAGCTTCAAGTAACATATCCTGTGTTTGAAATTCGCGAATTTATGAAGAAAATATATAAGCTTGTGTCCTCAAGGGGCGGAATTGTTAACATTCATCTTGGCGGAAGCCACAATCTTGCCGCGATGGGCTTTTGCGATTCCATTTGGGATGGCGAAGTTTTTCAGAGTATGCTGTTAAAGGGTGAGTTAGAAGAAATGCCCGACGAATTACTACGGGCACAGTTCGACCATCATAACACAGGCGTTCCAATGCAGGCACTTTGTTATTCCAATCCACCAAGCTGGACCTTCAACAGCGCTATAGGTATGATGCTTTTGCACGGCTCTTTCCCAAAGCCAAACGATATTGCAGAGCCTTTAGAAATCATGTCGAAACTGTGGGATATTTTCGATTCCTTTAAAAGTGCAGAGGTTGAATGGAAGCCTTATTATAACCCCAGTGGCAGAGTTGTTTGCGAAACCAACGGAGTAAGGGTAAGCTGCTACGAAAAGGAAAATGAAATTCTTGCCATTGTTGCAACAGATAATAAATCCTTCAACGGTGTAGCAACAATAAAATCCACTTTACCGGTTGCTATCAACGCTGATAGCGGTGAAAAACTCAGCACAAACGGTGAAGTTAAGCTGCAACTAAATGGTTTTGACTTTGGAATTATAAAATTTGAAAAGTAAAGGAGCCTTTGAATGAGCAAAAAGGTTAGAGCAATAATTATATCTGCTGTTTGCGTAATACTGATTTGCGCCATAGCCCTTTCGGTTGCTATGTGCGGCAGCAACAAAAAGCAGAATAAAAAAGCAGCAAACTCTTCAACATCATCTCCTAAAGATACCGTTTCTACAACCGACGATACAGTTTCTGCCTTAGATCAGGAGATTGATTTAGGCGATTTAGATTCAATTATCGATATAGGTGATTACCCATTTGATATAGGTGGTCCGATGGGTGATACAGATATGGGAGAGGGGAATCTCAGCGACGGTTATCTTGGTGATTTGAATAACGATGAATTACAGCCTCAGCTTCCCGATGAAGAAAGCGACAACTCAGAAGATGATTCGGGATATGGCGATGACCTCTCTGATATAGAGGATTTAAGCTATGGCAAATACGAAAGTGTTATTCAGTGCACCGGCAATGCCGTTAGCGGCAGTAAAAGAAAAATCGAAATTGATAACACAAGGGTTGTATGGGAAGATTTCTATGGATTTGGCACTAATGTTATGACAAGTGCTATGGTCGATCCGGAAAGAATTTATTATAACGAGCCTATGTTCGAGTTTGATATGAACCGTGAAAAGGTTCTTTATCCTCAGGTTATCAGACTTGTATTTCAGCTTGATTATATGGTTACCAGCCAAGAGGAAGACCCTTACCGCAGAGATGTTAAGAACAATAAAGATTATCAGAACTATCTCAACGGTATTTACAGTTTTGATAATGAAAATATGCAGTCTATGTATGCTTATCTTGATAAGTATAAAGAAATGGGTACAGAAATACTTGTAGACTTTGGTTGGAAAACCAATTCAAGAATTACTAACTGGTATGCACTTCCCGTATTTCTTCCCACGGCCTCGGCACCTTACGATTTAAGGGCCTATGCAAAGGCCTGTGTGGCGATGTATGAAAATTTCATCGACCGCGGTTACGACAATGTAAAGTATATAACATTTTTCAATGAACCCCAGAACTCAGAAGACTTTTTAACCCTTGGCGACAGTGTAACCTGGTACGCAAAAATGGTATCGCTTATGGATGAAGAATTCAAAAAAGCAGGTCTTCGTGAAGATGTTGAGCTTTGGGGTCCGGAACAAGGTCAGACCACCATAAAGTATTACCCATATTTAAAAGATTTTGCTACCTTCGATGGTGTATCGGAGGATATAGACTATTGGTCTATTCACCGCTATTACAAGGGCAAGGAAAATTTTGAAAACAACTATTATGAGTATTTCAATGATATGCTCTTATTCATTAACGAGTTTGGCAAGCGTATATGCAGCACCGAAATGCAGGCATTCGGTGGTCCCGGTGAAGAATGTCAGGAGGCAATTTACACCGATTGGAATGATACCTATTCATCTTACTTAATTGCTTCATTGAACGTTGGCGTTAAAAATGTATGCTGTTGGGGCTTCTGCGATTATTATTGGAGTTTCCCCATAAACGGCTGGATAGGCGGATTCATTTATACCCACACCGAAGGCAACGTTGATAACGTAACCAAGGTAAGCCAGGCGTATCAGGAAATTGGCTTGTTAACCAACTACGTAACCCCCCATTGCGATGTATTGATGAGTGATTGGACAGGTGACGACATAAGGGTATCCGCCGTAAGGCTTCGTGACGGCAACTACACCGTTCTTGTAGAAACAATGGGCGGCGACGATAAGTACGATATCGATGTAAGCTTTGCCGAAGCCATTAACAAAACCTTCTACAGATTTAGTACCGATAGATTAGAAGAGCTTACCGAAGATTATACCTTGCCTGGTTGTAACAAAGTCTTCCAAAATGTTACAACCAAGCTTTCGGATACACTCGATGGTAAAAACGCATCGTTGTATGTTTACACCACAAAAAAACCGCTAAAGCAAATAGCACTTAACGATTATAGTGTGAAAATTAAGTATAACGAAACCTTCAATTTCAACGCAACTTTGCTGGATTGTGAAGCGGAAGAAATAGAGTGGAGCATTTCCGCTGCTACGGGAAAGGGCGGTACAATTACCTCTACAGGCGCCGTATCGGCAGTATATACACCGGCAGACGGTGTTGCTTCGGGAGATATGGTTTCCATAAGGGCAACCCTTAAATCTGACCCCGGTGTTTACACCACTGCACTTGTGCAAATAAATTAACGAAAGGGGATATAGCATAATGAGTAAATCAATTTTTAAAAGACTGATTTCTGTAGTATTAGCTGTTAGCTTTGTGTCAACGGTATTGCTGTGCCCCTTTAATTTCCTGGCATCTGCAGCCTCCATACCCGATACCTATGGCGATAATTTACTAAGTGGTGTTAGTATGACCGCCCACTACAGCTTAGACGGCAGCACACGAACACCCTGTGCAGATAATGGAAAATTTTCTCTTATAAACGACGGTAATTTAAGTAACGAGTTTTTTATAGGTAACCCCGTATATTTCGCTGAAGAGATAGAGGGAAATAAGGTTTATTATACCGATGGCAGCAAGGTTTTTCTCGACCTTCAATTTGATATGGGTGAAATTAAAACTGCCAAGGCCTTTTATATGCTAAACCATAGCAATTCGCTACTTGCAACCAAGAGATATCAGGTTTACTTATCTACCGGTGCCGATAATCTGTTTTTCTCTGAAAATATGGTTAAGGATTACACCAATTCCGATAGCCGGCAGGAAAATCTGATTGTTTTCGATCAAGATATTAGTGCGCGTTATTTGGGCATAAGGATTCTTAATCCTGTTTCTGCACAGCTTAGCGATGTAAAAAGTGTTTATACAAGAATACTTGAAGTAGCGCTGTTAGGCAAGGCTCAAACCTTAGAGGAACGTTACGGCGCCGACCAGCTCGATGGGCTGAAGATGTCTGCAGAGTATAGCGTAGACGGCGGCGAAACAATAATTCCCCAGTCCGATAACTCAAAATTCAGCAATATTAACGACGATGATGAGGCGACTGAATTCTTTTTAGGCACACCGAAATTTGCTGAGGATATAAACGGCAGCAACGTTTATTATACCGACGGCAGCAAGGTGTTCCTTAACCTTTATTTCAACCTTGGCACAGCAAAAAAGATAAACGCATTTTATATGTGTAACAGCAGTAATGACCTGCTCAGAAACAAGCGGTATAAATTATATCTTTCCAAAAGCAGAGCCGACCTGTTTGACGACTCAAAAAGCTTAGTTAAAGATTATGTAAATACCGGTAACGATCAGAAAAATCTTATTGCTTTTGATGAGCCGATAGAGGCTAAATATTTCGGCATAAAAGTGTTAAATCCTATTTCCTATGAAATAGCTAATGTCAACAACGTTTATACACGTATTAATGAAATTTCCTTGTTTGGCGAAGAAATTTCTCCACCTGTAATTGAGGGTGAAAATCTTTTGCCGGGTGTTGCTATGTCGGTTTATTATTCTACCGACGGAACCACTCGCACCGCACTTCGTGACAATGGCCTTTTCAAAAAGGTTAACGATGGAGACCCGGCTACTGAATTTTTCACCTCCACACCAAGATTTGCAGAAGAAACCGGCGATGGAAACTTATTCCATAAAGATGGCAGTAAGGTTTATCTGGATATGGTTTTTGACCTGGAAGTGGCGCAACAAGTCAACGCTCTCACCTTAATAAACAATAGTAACCCCTCACTCCGTACAAAACGTTTTAAGGTGTTCCTTTCTAATAAAATGTCAACACTTTTTGACGAGGGTCAAAGCCTTGTGGCAGATATTACTAACGAGGGTGATAAAGAGCAGATTGACTACATATTAGACACACCTCAGAATGCAAGATTTTTCGCTATACGAATTCTCAACCCCGTTGCATCTGACACCGTAGCAGTTGCACAAGCCTTCACAAGACTTCAGGAGATTATGCTTTTTGGCGTACGAAAGTCTGCTAATGTAACCGTAGTTTCCGAGGATTTTACAGCAAGCGAAACGGTGATTTCTAAGCTTACCGACTCAAGCAATCTGCTTTATAATAAGGCTTATCACGAAATTATTCAGTATGCCGACGGAGTAGATACCACCGCAGACGGTGAAAGATATATGCTTACCCGCCCGACTGCACTTACAAACGGTGTGGCAAATAATGCTGTATTTTTCCCGGGTTCAATATATTTTAATGGCGATGGCACTCCAAAAAACGCACCACCTTACGAAAATGTTTCAACCTACACGTCGATAAGCTATTATCTTGGCGGAGAGGCCGAGATTAGTGAGGTTTGGATATATAACCATACTAATAAGGCACTTGTGAATTATGCTTATGAGATATATGTTTCCGACAGTAATCTTACCTTGTTTGAAGAGGATAGCCTTGTAAAGCGTTATACCAACACCGCCTCTCAGACAATGCAAAAGTTTAAGTTTTCAGAGGTGTGCAATGGTAAATATTTTGGTATAAAATATCTGGTGCCCGTACCCTTAAGCAGCTCTGTATCATCTGATAATCGGTACGTACGCGCGTCTCAAATCGCTGCATTCGGCACAGTAATCCCCGAAACTACAACCCCTCCATACAATGATTTATATTCTCGCTTCGACTACAATCTCGTTAAAGATAGAATTCCCGAGGTTTACGGCAAAAGCGGAAATAAATACGAGCAGATTGTAGGTAATTATAAAAATCTTACCGACCAGGTGTTTGAAAACGAAATCAAGGTAGAGGCAGTAAAATTTGCAGATTGGGAAAACGACTCGGTTGTTCTGCACGAAAGTGGCGAAAGATATGTTGATTTTATCTTTGACTTTGGAACTACAGTAGATATCGATGCTGTTTCTCTTACCAACCACCCAATTCCCGAAAGAATGAATAATAAGTATTCCTTCTACGCATCAAACAGCAGGGAAGACCTTTTTGAAAGCACTTCCTTGATTGAAGAGTTCAATAATACTTCTAACCTTCAAACAAATCTGTTTGAGTATTCAGGCAGTGAAGAATATAGCTTCTTTGGTGTCAGGGTCACCGACCCAACCTGTGGCGAAGTAACAGTAACGGACACCATTAACGAAGCCTTTGTTCGTTTGTGTGATCTTGCGGTTTTCGGCTCTTATACCGACCCTGATTACAAGATTAATATCGTAAACGGCTTTATCAATTTAACTCAAGAAGAGTTTGAGGCCTTTGGCAACAGCCTTATCAAGGGTGTCAAAGCTCCCAAATGGTTCTATAACAGCGCCTCAATTCCCGCACCATGGGCTTACGTGGAACAGTCACCAACACTTACAGACGGAAAAATAGATGCCCACGCTGACTATTCAGGCTCAAAATATAAGCTTTCTACTACAGATGGCTCCAATAAGCTTGACGTTATGTATAGCTTTGAGGAAATGTACGATTTCAGCGGATTCACCTTTATAGGCACAAGCGATGTTGCCGGAGCGGCATATTATACAGGTTGGTATCAGGCATACGTTTCTGAAGACCCGGATGAACTGTTCCTGCCTGAAAATATGGTATTTGAATATAACTGGTTAGATTCCGGTGCGGTTCGCGGCCACAATGTTACCTTCGATAACTATAAAGCACGAGGAATGGCATTTGGTATAAGAATTCTTAATCCTGTTACAACCGCCACAGTATGGCCAATACCCAGATTAACCGAAATCGCGCTTTATGGTGAAAAGGCTGTTATTGAAATCTTGCCCACAAATCTGGCAGTAAATATGCCCGTAACCGCTTATTCCGAAAGTGCTTCCGGAAAGCTTAATGAAATTTCCGACAGCAATTTGACCTATAAAGAGGTTAAAAAACTTACCGACGGAGATTCCAAAACCTATGCTTCTGTTAAAACAACCGGCACAAAGGTACATTTACTTTATAACCTTTGTAACGATGTGCTTTTAACCGATGTAAAGCTTGAAAGCAGCGGTAAGAAATACAAGGTTTATGCCTCGGATGATATTGGTGATGTCTGGGAAGAAGACTCGCTGATTTATAGCTATAACGGGCAGGGAACCAACGGCAAAGCCTTAACCGGAAAGCTTGCCACCAAAAAGTATAGATATGTTCGCTTTGAAATTACTGATTTCAGTAGTCCATTGAAGATTTACGAGGCTTCGGTTATAGGCGGAGACAATCAATTACTGAAATATAAGCAGATATCAAGAACCTTCAGCTATGGCAATATTTCCTTGTCAACGTATAATTACAAAACCAAGGAAAGGAATTATATTAGTTCCGATGCCTATTTCTATAAACTGTTTGATAATGATATTTACACCAGTATTTGTATAGAAGGTGGCATGCATAACGAAATTGCAATTGATATGACCATCACCTTTGATGATGTTAAAAATATCGACAATATTTCGCTGTATTTCCCCGATATGTTAGATGGCTACAACCCAACAAAGTTAGAGCTTTATACTTCGGAAAATTATTCAGAATTCTCAAACGGTATTCCCGAGGGAACCGAACCTATTAAGGTATTTGATACTCTGCCGGAAAATGGCGTGTATTCGGTTGATTTCAAGCCGCAGTTTTCACGTATAATGGTTGCACGGTTTGTATGTGGTAACCAAGAGTACGACGGTTACGAAGACCGTATGTGCTTTGCTCTTAACGAGGTTAAAATTATGGGAACTTCGGTTGTTGGTATTCAGACCGACGAGCAGAACGATACACTGCTTACATTTACAGACAAAGCCACCGGAATTAAAGCTCATATACTTAAATACGATAATAACGACATATTCACCGAAGTTACGGGAATTAAGGTTACAAAAGCTCCGGTTACCTTAAAGCAGAAGCAATCCCTTGCAAATCACGGCTATCTTAAGGTTATTGATGAAACGGTTTACGACGTTCAATTTACCGACAGACTTGGAAATGTGATTACCGATTTGGGTGGTAGAGATTATAGAATCTCATTGCCGTTCGACAATAAAAAATATCTGTTCACAATGATAGCTTCTGTCAATAATAACAACTGTGAAGTTTTGGATTCTATGATTATCGACGATCTTGTTTATTCCGATAAATCAGATTTCCAAAGCACAGAATATATGCTGGTTAGTTTTGCTTCTTCCGAAGATTCCTACTTTGATAACCTCAATGTTGTGGTTCCCGAAGGGGAAGAACAGATAACACCGCCGGGTGTTTTGGAAGATGGTCAGAGCAATATCGCAGATGGATATACCGAACCGGATTATTCACTGGATACAAACTATCCGCAATTCTCACCCGAAACAGGCGAGAAAACACCGCCTCTTGCGGTAATAACATTATCATTATTTGCACTTTCAGTGCTTTGCCTTACGGCATTAAGCAAGAGAAATGCATTTAAAAAAATAAAATAAGGAGAATGATTATGAAAAGACTATTGGCAATTTTCCTCAGCGCCACCCTTATCTTATCGGTAATGGGCGGAATATTCACCGTAAGCGCAGAAACGCCTTACGTAGGCAGTGGTAAATCTGTTGAGTTTACCGAAACCTATAACGGAAAAACAGTTGAAGTAACCTATCTTAGCAAAGAGCTTTCTGAGGCTGCTTCCGGTGAAAATACTCTTTCAACCTTCCCCGCAGCAAACTATTCAGAAGGGGATACAGTTCCTCAGCAGTTGAACTACAACATAGCCCCCACGCTTAAACACTATTCCTACGACGAATCCACAGGCTATGCCGAAACCACCGGAGCAGGAACCGCAGCTATCAATCACATTAAAGAAGCCACTAAAAACACCTATATCAAATCTATGACATACGGTAATGGTAACACCTTTAATGCGGCCACTGCAGTGGAAGCGGTTATTTATGAATTCGATGGAAAAACAACCGTTTACGACATTGTTGTAGGTAATACACTCAATGCTTATAACCTGTATACAGGTGCATTTAAAATTTACGCCGGCGACGATTTAACAACTATTTTAAGCGATGAAAATTGTTATTATTCCTACAATTACGCTAATTATGTAAACGTTGCTGCTCACGTACTTCATTTCCCCGAGGGTTTAAAGAACAAGTATATTGTCCTTGCGGTTTCCGAACCGTCTGCAGGCCATGCTTCAAGAGCAATGAGAATAGGTGTGTATGGCATCTATGGTTTGAAAGACGTTAATACAACCACCGCTGATATTACTTTTGATGAATATCTTTCCGCTAATGTAACCGATAAGGTGAACCTTATTGGCGGTAAAGAGCCCGCTTTATATAACGCACGCTCTATGGGTGGTAATGTTGCCAATTCCTTAGGTAACAAAGCACAGCTCAGCAACACCACCTCTGCAGCAACCCTTAATGATAGTTTGCTTACCGGTGGAGGTAGTGGTGTTCTTGTTTACTTTGGTAACGACGGTGTAAGAACCACCGACACCGTTACTAAGGTAGTTGACAGAGAAGATAACTATATCGAATTTGCTTATCAATTAGATGGTCAGGTAGAAATTTCAGATATCAGCATGTATTGGAATGATGACCTGAGATACTGTGCCCAGCATTATATTGTTTCTTTAGCCGATAATCTAAGCGACCTTTTCGGCACCAATGCTATTAATGTTGAAGTTACAGATGCGGCAAAATCGGCAAAGCTTGAACCTAAAGCAGGCACCACCGCTAAATTTGTTGGTGTAAGAATACTTTGTGGTATATCCGAACATGCAATCAACAGCCTTACAGTAAACTACACAACCGCTCGTATGGGTCACCTTGATGTACACGGAGCCTATGTAAATGGCTTTAACAACAGCGATATATCAGTTTCTACCGAGATGGAGGGTGTAACCGTTGCTAAAACCGATTTAATCGGTGCTGCAATGCTCGATGCCAACGGCAAATACCCTGCAGGCGGTGCTACCACCACACTCACCGTTGATAAAACCTCTTTAGAGGACGAAAATTACACCTACACCTTCGCAGGCTGGAAATTAGCAGATGGCGAAATTATTGAAGGTAGTAATGTTGAGAGCTTTAACTATGCTCCCCAGGGTCCCTCACAGCTTGTTGCAGTTTATACCGCTGCTAAAAAACCTGATTGTAATGTAACCACAGCTAATATCGGATTCGATGCATATCTTGCCGCCAATGTAACCGGAAAAGCCAACCTGGTAGGCGGAAAAGAGCCTATAGCATACAATGCGCGTTCTATGGGCGGCACAGTCGCCAACTCAATGGGCAACAAAGCACATCTTACCAACACAACTTCTGAATCTACCAATAACAGCAGTATGCTTACAGGCGGCGGAAGCGGAGTTGTTGTATACTTCGGTAATGATGGTGTAAGAACCACCGAAAAGGTTACAAAGCTTGTTGACAGAGAAGATAACTATATCGAGGTTATCTATCAGTTAGACGGCAAGGCAGAGATTTCCGACCTTAACATTTATTGGTCAGATATACTCAGAACATCTGCAAGCCACTACATTGTTTCCTTTGCAAACGCAATAGATGATTTATATGGTGAAAATGCAATAAATACCGAAGTTACTGAAGCTGCACTTTCTACAAAAATTGAGCCTAAAGCAGGAACTACTGCCGAGTTTATTGGTATAAAAATTCTTTGCGGCGTTTCAAGTGCAATTATTGGCGACGAGACCTACACAAATAATTACACCACAGCTCGTATGGGCCACCTGGATATTCACGGTGTATACGTAAATGCAATTGGTAACGACGATATCTCAGTATCCACCGAGACCGCAGGGGTAAATGCTGCAAAAACTGATTTCGTGGGCGCAGTAGCCGATGCTAACGGCAATTATCCAATAGGTGCAGTTACAACTACCCTTACTGTAGATAAAACCCAGTTCACCGAGGAGGATGCAGAATACACCTTCTTGGGCTGGAAACCTGCTGATGGCGAAATCATTGATGGCAGTAATGTAGCAAGCTTCGAATATACACCCACTGCTCCCATAGCTCTTGTAGCTGTTTACGATAAGTTCTCTTTCTACAACGTATATTTTGTTGATAAACAGCAGAATGTTGTCCACACCGCAAAGGTTGGAAAAGATGGCGCTTTAGCTGCAGAGGATATCGCAGAAGCTACGGCTAAACTTCCGGAAGTATTTGGATACAACAAGGTGCTTCGCGATGGCGTTCAGGCTTGGAACGGTGATGTTTCAGCTCCTATAACTGAGTCTGTAACATTTGAAGCTCTTTACGAATTAGATACAGAAACAACCTATACTATTAACAACACTCAGTCTACATTCGACCAGAAGCTTATTTACAAGAACGATACACCCGTAACCTGGAAGGTTAATGGCCAGTTTGCAGATTACGGCACCGAGTTTGCGTTCTATGTATTTGGCGATATGACCATTACTATGAGTGATGACGCAGCACCTACCGAGCCCACTGTTTCTATTCTCGGATATGCTGAAAAAGCAGATATGTTTGTAACATTTGTAAGGGTATATAATCCCACAAATGCAGAAATTCTGTCTTGCGGCACCAGATTTACCAGTGGAACAGTTTATAATATGATAGGCGAATCCGAGTGGGATGACGCTTCTCTCAGCGCTGTATTGCCCAACTTCAACGAGAACAAGAGTAGTTACGTTGTGGACGCCGTAATATCTACCGCAGCCACAGATTACATGACCACTTTAAGCCCTGTTCCCGATGGAAAAATAAGATATGCTAAAGCATACATTGAAACCGAGAACGGCATTATATTCTCAAATCTTTGCGGCAATTCCGCAGCACAGTAGTAGGGAGGTTGAAGTAATGAAAAAAACATACAATGCACCTCAGGCTGTTGTATATAGCACATTAAACGATAGCTATTGTGCAGAGCTTAACATATCTTCAGCACCCGAATTTGCCGGCACAAATCTTGGCGGCTATGGAGATACGCACGCCAAGGTAGATGGCTCGGGACTTATAGATTAAAATCTTTCTCCTTTCTCCCTAAGTGGGCGCCGGAGTCATAAACTTTTGACTCCGGCGAAATTTATATCTGTTTAAAATAACAGGGGGCAAATTCTATGAAAATTACAAGAAATACTGAATTAAAACGCTTAAGTAAACAGGTGTTGGGTTTTTCCATAACCAAGGATATTATGCCTGAATTTATCAGAGAAGATGGGCTCACCGACGAAATAATACCTAAGTGGAACGAAATCAGAGATAAAAAATATTTCACTTTACCCGGAGAGAACGATTACTTTTTCGATATGCATATCGATGTTACAACCCATCAGTTTTCCTTAGTATACGACCTTGGCTATCCCAAAAAAATAGACAGAATATTAATAGGCGGCTTTAATCAACAGTTTGCCGATTATTCTATCGGTCAGTTTGAGTTATATGGTAGTAACGATAGGTCTACACTTTTTAACCCTGAAAATAAAATTATATATCAGGATAACAGATACACAACCAACGAAAATAAGCCCACCAACGATACAGAGTTTTTGTATGATGTCGAGGGCTTAACAGTAAGATATTTTGCTTTTAAGCATTTAAGTTCGAATTCTAAAGACCATTTTGCCCGTATTAAAAACGTTTGCCTTTACAGCGAAGAATTTAATGCGCAAAATAATTTTATATATAATAACAACCTTAGCGGAAGTCTGCTTCTGGGAACAACTCCGATTATCGAGGGAGAGTACGAGGGAATTCCCGAGTTTTTAACCAACAACCTGATTACCGACTTATATTCTAAGGTATATGTAAAATCCGCAAAAATAACGTTTTCTGCCGATAAACTTAATACCTGCAGAAAGCTTTGCCTTGTTGGTAAAAACATTGAAAACCTTAAGGTTAATGGCATAAATTGTACACCCGAGGCAAGGAACTTGTATAATGATACATTGTTGTATATTGTCGACAATGTAGATTTCACCAACAACTCAGCAGTTATCGAGCTTGAACACCCCTGTGAGCTCGAGCAGATTATGGCCTTCACCGACACATATACAGTAAACTTGAACGAGGAAAAGGTAATAAACAATAATTTCCTTGGTATAGGCGGAAACGCTATGCCTAACCATCTTTTTGAAAGCTCAAGAATGAACGGATTTTACGAGCAGCATATGGAATTGGAAAAAAGAAGGCTTGTGGTTATGCACCCGCAGGTAATAAGACTCTGGTTCCAGGTCGACTGGTTCGTTATGGACGAAACGGATTACTATAATCGAAAATACTGCTTCAATTCTCCAAAAATGAGGGCCTTTTATAAAGAAATGGACGCTTTTAAAGAGGCGGATATAGACGTTGAGCTTAACTTCGGTTGGAAGGTAGGCTACGATATTCAATCCTGGTTTTCTTTTCCCGATGTTTTCAACCGCAAAAATTCGGCACCTAAAGACATTAATCAGTATGCTATAGCTTGTGCTGACTGTCTTTATGAGCTTATAGTAAACCGTGGCTACGATAACATTAAACATCTGACCTTTTATAACGAAGCTAATAACAGCTTCACCTTATGGGGCGGAGATTTTTGCGTTCCACAAGGTATTGATGTTAAAGAATATTGGAATACCATGCTTGTTCGCACAAACGAGGAACTGAAAAAAGCCGGCATTAGAGATAGGCTGAATATTTGGGCTGCAGAAACAGCAGGTGGTATTTGCCGTTTCGAGCCGATTGAAGATTGGGTAGATTATTTTAACAAAAAGTCTCCCGACCAATACGAGTATGCCTCTTATCACATCTACCGTACTTCTTATGAAGAGGCTATGTATTACGCCGATGTTGCAGGTAAATTGGCAGGGGAGCACCCCACCTGTGTTACCGAATACGGAGAATTTTTCTATGGCACTAATCCCGGTATCGATTTTGATTTCGAAAGAACTAACCAAAGCACCATTATGGGCTTTATGAACGGCGGTGTATCCGCTATGATGTTCTGGAACCTATCCGGTGTACATATCGATGAGCACGCACTTTTTAGTGGCCCTCATACAAACTTCTGGGAATTTCCCACAGATTCCCGCGGTGGTTTCGAGGGGGTTTGCAGAAGATATTACGAACATACTCTTTTTACAAATTATTTCCCAAGGCACTCTAAAATAGTTGCGGCTGAATTTAATCAAAAGGATATGCACGCTACTGCCGCAATAACTGCCGACGGTAACTACAGTATTGCTGTAGAGGTAAACAAATCAGGCTTTAGCGACAGAAAAATCAACATCAAATTCCCGAAAGCCGTAAACAAGAAGTTTACAAAGCACGTATATCGTTTGGATACAGAGATCGAGCCTAATGCAATTATACCGCCTGTATGCGGTGAGTTTGATGTAACCGACGAACTAATCGATACAGTAGACAGCGAGTATAATCTGATTGTGTACACAACCCTTCCCCCTGTAAAGCAGGTGGTTATCGACGACTTTGTTATTTATATGAAGCCGGGCGAGACAAGGCAGCTTAAGGCTCACGCATTAGATTCAGACGAGCCTATTACCTGGTCCTTGCCCGATTGCCATTACGATATGGGCTTCAAGGGCACCATAACACCCGATGGCCTTTATACCGCCGATAGCAGGCACGCTTATGGTGTATCAGACGCAAATGTTAAAACGGATTATGTTGTAAAAGCAGAACTACCCACAGGGGAGTACGGAATAGGTGTTATCAGAGTGCGTTAAAATCTAAATACACTAACAAAAAACGACAGTCGTAAGACTGTCGTTTTTTCTATTGTTTTACGGTTTTAATTTTGCGTACATATAATCAAAAGCTTTGTTTTCAAAGGTGTTTTCTAATTCATCTAAAGAGATGTTGGGGTCTTTTCTTTGTAATGTGGTTTTTAAAATATGGTCGCAAAGCTCGGGGTTTTTGGGAAGCAGCGGGCCGTGGCTGTAGCTTGCAAATACGTTTTTGTATCTTGCGCCCTCGGTTCCGTCTTTGCCGTTGTTTCCATATCCCGACACAATTGTTCCGAGTGGCTTAACTTTATCACCTAAATAGGTTTTTCCCGAGTGATTTTCGAAACCAATAATATTCTGCCCACCGTCGGTATCGTTTAATTTGAACATAAAGTCGCCAATCATACGGTTTTTTGTGCCGATGGTGTAAAGGTTTAAAGCGCCTAAATAATCCAATTGCTCGCCGTTAGGTGTTTTGTAGTATTGACCCAGTAGCTGATAGCCTCCGCAAATTGTTAAGAAAACCTTTTCGTCTTCAATTGCTTTTTTTATCGCGTCGCCCTTTAGCTTTTTTAAATCCTCAAGCATTATGGATTGTTCAAAGTCCTGGCCGCCGCCAATAAAGTAGATGTCGTAATCGTCGGGATTGAAGGTATCGCCAACGGGTACTTCGTAAATTTCTGCTTCAATACCGCGCCATTCTAAGCGCTTTTGCATACATAGAATATTTCCGCGGTCGCCGTAAAGGTTAAGGGTGTCGGGGTATAAGTGGCAAATTTTAATCTTGTTCATTGTCTTTCCCCCTATTTCCAAAACTCTTTATAGTCGTATTTTTTGCTGATTTTTTCGCGCATTTCGAGCATAGCCGTGTATGTTGGCATAATAAATACTGGAGCAGGCTGGCTAACAATTGTATCAAACAATTCGTCGTAATCAGCAATAACAGTTATTTTATCTTCGGGTATACCTGCGTATTTAAAGCGCACAGCCAGTTCGTAATGACGTATACCCGTTACAATTACCTGCTTAAGATTATCACCAATATCTGCAAGCTTTTCAAAATCGGCATCCCAAATCCAGGAAACATCTGTGCCGTCGCCGTATTTATCGTTAAGACCAACAACAAAAACCGAAGGCTCGGAAATATTGCATAAAAAGCTTAAAACCTGGTTTACTCCTGCAGGGTTTTTAACAAGTATCATACGAATGTTGGTGCCGTTAATGGTGAATTTTTCCATTCTTCCGAAGCCACATTCAAAGCAGGAAAGAGCTGTGCTTACTGCAGCCCTGTTAAATCCCATAGCATAACCAACTGCAGCGCAGGCAGCGGCATTATATACGTTATAGCCGCCGGGAAGATTGATTTTAACTTCCGAAATTCCTCCTGCAATATCCATATTAACCGTAGTGGAATCTACGTCGCTTTTGAGTATTTCTTTTACGGAAATTATTGTTTCGGGCTTTTTATAGCCGCACTTTTCGCATCGGTAGCTGCCTAAGTGTCCGTAAGTTATGTTATCGTAGGTGTATTCGTTTCCGCATTTTATGCAGTAGGGAGCATCGGAAACCTCTTTAACCTTTTCTTTATAAACAGGGCAATCAAGTCCGTAGAAGATAACCTCGTTAGGAATCCTGTCTTTCAAAGAGGTGGAAAGTGAGCAGTCGGCATTAATGCAGATTTTTGCATTGGGAATATTTTTAATACCTTCGTAAAGGCCGTTAATTGTGTGGGTGATTTCTCCAAAGCGGTCAAGCTGGTCGCGGAATACATTAGATATTACAACACAGCTAATATCGGCATAACGGCTAACCTTCTGGAATGCAAGCTCGTCACATTCAATAAGTGCATAAGGGTACTTACATTTACCGCCGATGGTAGAATTAACAACGAATTCCGCCACAATGCCTGTGTCCATATTGGCGCCGGATTTGTTTGTAAAGTAGCCGAGCCCCGATTCTATAAGGCACTGCTCAATCATTCTGGTAATGGTGGTTTTTCCGTTTGTGCCTGTAACCAGAATAATTTTAACGTTTTTAGAAAGCTGAGCCAGAATTTTGGGGTTAAGCTTCAGCGCGATTGTGCCGGGTACATTGGTGCCGCCCTTTCCAAGCTTTCTAAGGGCCCAACGGGCAAGCCGACAGATAATAACCGTAATACAAGTTAGAATTTTCAAATTAAAGCGACCTTTCAAAAGTTGTGTATACAACTATTTTTTGAATTTATTTTTAAAGTAGTCTATAATTGCGGGAATTTTAGGTGCAAGCAGTGTAGCAACCAAAGCTAACGCTGCAACCACAATTGCCACAATTATCCAACCGTTAATCGGCTTTTCGCCTGTTAAAGGTATATTAGTGGAATTAATATTCATATTATTACCTCTTTTCTTAAAATATATATTACCACAAATACCTTCTGCCGTCAAACAGAATGTAACAAAAATAACGCAATTTTTAAAAATATTTACAAATACAAAAAAGGCACCCTACCATTGTTGGTAGGGCGCCCGAAGCATTAATAGTTATTTTGTTTATTCTTCTGCTTTTTTGCCAACCGTAAACTTAATGCCAATAAGGGTAACAAGCATAAGTGCAACAGCAATAGCAAGAGAAATCCAGGTGTTCTTAACAAAGGAAGCAATTATGAAGGACACGAAGGAAACTGCTGCAACTGTAAGTGCGTAGGGCAACTGTGTGGAAACGTGGTTAATGTGGTTGCACTGTGCACCTGCGGAAGACATAATTGTTGTATCCGAAATGGGTGAGCAGTGGTCGCCGCAAACTGCACCTGCAAGGCAGGCAGACATTCCAAGCACCATAAGGGGATGACCGGCAGGGAATATAGCGGTAACAATGGGAATAAGTATACCGAAGGTTCCCCAGGAAGTACCTGTAGAGAAGGAAAGGAAGCAGGCAACAAGGAATATAATTGCAGGCAAGAAGTTCATAAGTCCGGAAGCTGCGCTCTTCATTGCTTCGCCAACGAATATGTTTGCACCAAGTAAAGCGGTGGTGTTTTTAAGTGCGGTTGCAAAGGTAAGAATAAGTATAGCGGGAACCATAGCCTTAAAGCCGGTGGGAATAGCATCCATACAGCCCTTAAAGGAAACTCTGCGACGAAAAACCAAGTAAACCATAGTAATTACAAGGGCAATAAGAGCGCCCCAGGGCAGACCAACCGTAGCATCGGTATCGCTGAATGCGCTAACGATGTTCATACCTGTGAACTTGTAGCCGTTACCGATATAAAGCAGTGCGATAATGCAGCAAACAATAAGCGCAATAATGGGGAACAGAAGGTCTAAAACAATGCCGCCGGATACGTCTTCTTCCTCTTCGTTGGTTTCGATTGAATCCTGACCCGAGGTAAACAGGTCACCGTTTTTAATAGCATTGAATTCGTGCTTTTTCATTGGGCCAAAGTCAACCTTCATAAGGGTGATACCAATTATAAATATGAAGGTAAGCAGGGAATAGAAGTTGTTGGGGATTGCAGAAATAAACAGGCCTAAGCCTTCGCCTTCGGGAGCATAAGCAGAAACTGCAGCAGCCCAAGAAGAAATAGGAGCAATCATACAAATAGGTGCTGCAGTAGCATCTATAACGTATGCAAGCTTTGAACGGGAAATTTTATGCTTGTCTGTAAGGGGGCGCATAACAGAGCCAACGGTCAAGCAGTTGAAATAGTCGTCAATAAATATAAGTACACCCAGTACAAATGTAGCAAAGATTGCGCCCGAGCGAGTTTTTATGTGCTTAGCAGCCCAGTTACCAAAGGCTTTAGAACCGCCGGAACGGTTAACCAGAGAAACTAAAACGCCAAGAATTACAAGGAACATAAATATGCCGGCAGTACCTGAAATTGCAGGTATAATTGCTCCTTCAATAATGGTATCCATAGCACCTGTAAAGCTGAAGTTGGAATAAATCAAAGCGCCTGAAAGAATACCAACGAACAGGGAAGAGTAAACCTCTTTTGTAATAAGTGCCAGAACAATGGCGATTACAGGGGGCAGAAGCGCCCAGATGGTTGCGTATTGAGAAATGCTTTTGCGAACGGCTTTAGTGGCGGTTGAAATAAAGCTTTGTGTGTTTTTTTCAACAGCTTCTTTACCTTCGGCAGTATCTTATGCATTTTTCATAGTGGTGATGTCGTTAAGTCTTTCATCGTAGGAATCGAAAAAGCTTAATGCATCGTCGGTGCTTTCGGCACTTAAGGTAACCGCTGCATCATCCTCCATATAGGTGAAGGTAGCACCATCAGAATTAGGCACAGTAACAGCAGCGCCTATGGTTTCTACGGCAGGTTCTTCTGCAGTTGCGGTAATACCGAACGAGGTAACTGCAAAAATTACCATAACTGCCATAAGCAGTATCAGGCGAAGTCTGCCTTTCTTTTGGTTTGTTTTCATAATTGTCCTCCTCAGATTTCTGAAAATATATATAAAAATATATATTAAATATAACATCTCGAATATATACTGTCAATAGAAATTTGCTGTTTTTCGTGTTAAATTGTATTAAAAGTGTTGTGTTAATACACAAAAAAACGTCGGAAAGCCGAGAGTATTTGCAAATAAGATAAAATATTGCAAAAATTCAAATTAATGCTTGACTTTTGCGGTGAAACTATATATAATATTATCCGTGACAATCTGAGGTGAGTTTATGGTTCTCGATTTAAAACAGCTTTTTGGCAGCAATAATGGGGCCAAAACACTCGACGCTGAATTCGACTTAAGCGATGTTGAATTCTCTGGGGTATTCCCGATAAACACCCCTGTCAGGATTACTGGCGAAATCCTGAGCAAAACCGGAATTGTTTCCTTGTCAGCTTTAATTGAAGCCGACTATTCTGCCGATTGCGATCGTTGCGGAACCCCCGCAACTAAGCATTACAGCATTCCGGTTAACCGCATATTGGTTACCGAAATTGCCGGCGAAGAAGAAAACGACGATATGTTGGTACTGCCCGAGATGCAGCTTGATCTCTACGAGCTTGTACTAACCGAGGTCGTGCTGAATGTTCCCTCGAAGCATCTTTGTAAGGAAGATTGCAAGGGTATATGTCAGCAATGCGGAAAGAACCTGAACGAGGGCGCTTGCGGTTGCAACCAAAAGGAGGTTGACCCAAGGCTTGCGGTTCTTTTAGATTTGTTAAACGATGATGAGTGATACTACCAAATCACCGTCGCAGCATTTATTTATGATTTAAGGAGGTGCCAACATGGCAGTACCGAAGAGAAAAACTTCAAAAGCAAGGCGCGATAAGAGGCGTTCAAATGTATGGAAAATCACAGCTCCGTCTATCGTAAAATGTTCACGTTGCGGTGAATATAAGAGAACTCACAGAGTATGTCCTTCTTGCGGATATTACAACGGACGTGAAGTTATCAAAGTAGAAGACTAATTTTCGAATCGAAACGCCTAATACATTGTATTGGGCGTTTTTTCTTAAATTTTTATGAATAGAGGTGGAATGAAATGTCGGTTTCAGTAAAATCGGTAGAGGTTGGTTCTCCTGCAGCAAAGGCGGGAATAAAGCCCTGCGACGAGTTGCTTACCATTAACGGCAACGAGATTATGGACGTGCTTGACTATCGCTTTTACCAGAATGAGAAGAAATTGGTTCTTGTAATCAAACGTGATGGTAAGCTTAAAAAGATTAAGCTAAAAAAAGCAGAATATCAGGAATCCGGTATGGAATTTTCCACCTATTTAATGGATAAGCAGCATTCCTGCAAAAACAAATGCATATTTTGTTTTATCGACCAAATGCCGAAGGGAATGCGCGAAAGCTTGTATTTTAAAGACGACGATTCAAGGCTTTCATTTCTTTTTGGAAATTATATTACCCTTACTAACATTACCGAGCACGAGGTTGAACGCATTATAAAAATGCACATAAGCCCCATAAACATTTCGGTTCACACCACCAATCCTCAGCTTCGCTGTAAAATGATGAACAACCGTTTTGCAGGAGATGCGCTTGATGTTTTGTATCGCTTGGCAGAGGCGGGCATTGCCCTTAACTGCCAGTTGGTTTTGGTGCCCGGGGTAAACGATAGGGAAGAGCTTCGCCGTTCGCTTCTTGATTTAACAAAGCATCCAAGTGTTGGCTGTGTTGCCTGTGTTCCTGTTGGATTAACCAAGCATCGCGAAGGCTTGCCGCAGCTTGAATCCTTCAATAAAGAAACCGCCGAAGAGGTTATAAAAATTATCGAGGAGTTTGGCAATAAGCTTGAAGCAGAGCGTGGCGAAAGAATTTGCTACGCTGCCGACGAATTTTATTTGCTTGCAGAAAAGCCAATTCCTTCTGCCGAATATTATGGCGACTTTTTACAGCTTGAAAACGGAGTCGGTCTGTGGGCACTGCTTAAAAGCGAGGCTAAAGCCGCCCTTCAAGATATAAATAATTGGCAGGGCAGTCGTTCTGTTTCCGTTATAACAGGCGAGCTTGCTGCGCCGTTACTAAAAGAAATCACCGCCGAAGTTTCTCGAAAATTCAGCGGTTTTGCGGGCAAAGTGTACCCGATTAAAAACAAATTTTTCGGCCCTAAAATCACCGTTGCGGGGCTTGTAACCGCAGGAGATATTTTGGCACAGCTAAAGGGCGTTGATTTAGGTGACGAGGCGTTTGTTCCTAAATCTATGTTACGTCAAGGTGAGGACTGCTTTTTAGACGACGTAACTTTAACTGAATTAGAAAAAGAGCTTAAGGTGAAAATTACCCCCGTCGAGAACGACGGCTACGATTTAATAGATAAACTTTTAGGGAGGTAGTAAAAATGGCAAAACCCGTTGTTGCAGTGGTTGGCAGACCCAACGTGGGTAAATCAACCCTTTTCAATAAAATCTGCGGCAAGCGTCTTTCGATTGTAGACGATACCCCGGGTGTTACCCGCGACCGAATCCACGGCACCGCCGAATGGAACAACCGCAGCTTTATGCTTATCGATACGGGCGGTATTGAGCCCGATGGCGGTGATGTTATACTTTCTGAAATGCGTCGCCAGGCAGAGCTTGCAATAGATATGTCCAACGTAATTATATTCGTTGTCGACTTAAAGTCGGGTGTTACCGCTTCCGATTATGAGGTTGCATCAATTCTGCAAAAAAGCGGAAAACCTGTGGTACTTTGTGTAAACAAATGCGATTCTATCGGTGATACTCCAATGGAATTTTACGAGTTTTATAATTTAGGAATAGGTGATCCAATTGCAGTGTCTTCGGTTCACGGTCACGGTACAGGCGATTTACTTGACGCCGTGTTCGAGCATCTTCCCGAAATGGCCGAGGAAGATGAGGTAAGCGAGGTTATCGAGGTTGCCGTTATTGGTAAGCCGAATGCAGGCAAATCCAGCCTTGTAAATAAAATTTCCGGCGAAGAGCGTTCCATTGTTTCCAATATTGCAGGCACCACCCGTGACGCAATAGATACAATGGTTGAGAATAAGTACGGCAGATTTAATTTTATTGATACTGCAGGTCTGCGCAGAAAAAGCAAGGTAGACGACCAAATTGAAAAATACAGCGTGCTTCGTGCCCAAATGGCAATCGACCGCGCTCAGGTTTGCGTTATTATGATAGACGGTGTCGAGGGTTTTACCGAGCAGGATTCCAAGGTTGCAGGCTTGGCTCTTGAGCAGGGAAAGGCCTGTATAATCGCCGTAAACAAATGGGATATTGTGGAAAAAAGCGGCGACACTATGGATAAATACCGCAAAAAGCTTATGCAGGATTTTTCTTTTATGTCCTTCGCACCCATTATCTTCATTTCAGCAAAAACTGGCCAGCGTCTTGACCGACTTTTCGAATTAATAAAGTACGTGCATACTCAGAACTCTATGCGCATTTCAACAGGTATGCTTAATGATATTCTGGCCGAGGCTACAGCCCGTACACAGCCCCCGACCGATAAGGGCAAGCGCTTGAAAATTTATTATATGACCCAGGCGTCAACCTGCCCGCCCACTTTTGTCTGCTTCTGCAACAGAGCAGAGCTGTTCCACTTTTCTTATCAGCGTTATCTTGAAAACCAAATACGCTCTACCTTCGGCCTTGAAGGTACACCGGTCCGTTTTGTAATCCGTGAGCGTGGCGACAGAAAAGCATAAATTGTAAGGAGATTGTTATGGCAAATATAGTTGTTCTTGGTTCCGGCGGCTGGGGTATTGCCCTGGCATTAAGTGCCTATTCCTGCGGCAATTCAGTAACTCTATGGACTCCTTTTGAAAACGAGGCTGCGGAGCTTTCCGAAACTCGCGAAAGCGCAAAGCTTCTTTCGGGCATAAAAATCCCCGAGGATATAGCTATTTCCACCGATATCACCGTGGCCGATGGCTGTGATATGGCCATAATTGCCACACCCTCCTTCGCGGTAGAGGAAACAGCAATTAAGCTTAGCGCCCTTAAAACTTTACCTATAGTTGTAAATGTCGCCAAGGGTCTTTCAAAGGATTGCAAGCGCCTTTCCACAGTTATTGAAGCAAATTTACCGAATTCCAAGGTGGTTGTGCTTTCCGGGCCTTCCCACGCGGAAGAGGTTGCCCGCCAGGAGCCTACCTCTTTGGTGGCCGCTTCCCGCAGTATGGAGGCTGCTGAATTCGTTCAAAGAGTAATGATGAGCGAAACTCTGCGTATTTACACAGGCGACGATATTGTTGGTGTAGAGCTTGGCGGTGCATTCAAAAACATCATAGCCGTTGCCGCCGGTGTTTGCGATGGTATGGGCTTGGGTGATAACCCTAAAGCCGCACTTATAACCCGTGGACTTACCGAAATGGCTCGCCTTGGTGTAAAGCTTGGCGCCCGCGAGGAAACCTTTGCAGGCCTTACCGGACTTGGAGACCTTATTGTTACCTGTACCTCTCGCCACAGTCGTAATAATCGTTTCGGCAATCTGGTGGGTAAGGGTGTATCGGTAGAGGAAGCCCTTAATACCGTTGGAACGGTTGAAGGCTATCACGCGGCAAAGCTTGCTAAAGAGCTGGCAAGTGCCGAGGGTGTGGATATGCCTATTTCAGAGGGTGTGTACGCTTTGCTTTATAAGCAGTACGACACCGCCGAGGTGCTTAAAAAGCTTATGACCCGCCCGGGTAAGGCCGAACACGAAAGCTCCTGGTTGACAAATGCCCATAAGGGTGTATAATATTATTGTAAATTTAGTTTCTGTTTTGGGGCAAGGTGTAATTCCTTACCGGCGGTTATAGTCCGCGACCCGCTTTTTGCGGCTGATTCGGTGCAATTCCGAAACCGACGGTTATAGTCCGGATGAGAAAAGCAGATATTTGTAAAATTTTGCCCCATACCATATTGGTGTGGGGCTTTTTGTGGGGTATAACAATGAATAAATTAAATACCAGAAAACTTGTTATCACAGCACTTTTTTGTGCAATAGCTTACGTGTGTGTCTTTGTTTTCAGAATACACGTAGCATTTCTGACCTTCGATGCTAAAGACGCCTTCATTGCTGTATGCTCGTTGCTGTATGGCCCTGTTTCGGGAACAATAGTATCCGTTACGGTATCTGTTTTGGAATTTTTAACCGTAAGCTCAACCGGTGTGTACGGCCTTATTATGAACATACTTTCAACCCTATCTTTTGTACTTCCGTCGGCCATAATTTATAAATTTAAAAAAACCTCAACCGGGGCTATATTCGGTCTGTTATCCGGTGTGTGCGTTATGACTGCCGTAATGGTTGCCGCCAATCTTTTGATTACACCGTTTTATATGGGTACCAGTGTAAATCAAGTAATCGATTTGTTGTTGCCGCTTATAATTCCCTTTAACTTTACCAAAGCAATTCTTAATGCATCATTAACTATGCTTATGTATAAGCCGATAGTTAATGCCTTAAGAAAAGCAAAGCTTGTGCCGCAAAGTGTTAATCACGAATATAAACTAAACAAAAAAACCATTATAATAATCATTTGTTCTGTTGTTTTGATTGCTCTTGCGGTAATAGTGCTGATTCTTGCAATGAATGGCACCTTTAATTTGTATAGAAATACCACTTGACCTTTGTGGCGATAGGTGTTAAAATAACTACAGTAATTGAATAACCTACTTATCAAGAGTGGCTGAGGGAACAGGCCCTGCGACGCCCGGCAACCTGCATTTGCAAGGTGCCAAATCCTGCGGAATTTCCGAGAGATGAGGTTAATATAAAACCTGCCTTTCGGTGGGTTTTTCTTTTTACGAATTTTGTAGAAAAAGAAAGGAAATAAACAAAATGGCAAAATTCTTATTCACTTCCGAATCTGTAACCGAGGGACATCCCGATAAGGTCTGCGACCAGATTTCCGACGCGGTTTTAGATGCAATTTTATCGCAAGACCCCGCCTCACGTGTTGCCTGCGAAAGCTTTGCAACCACAAATCTTATTAACGTTATGGGAGAAATCACCACCACCGCCAATGTAGATATTGAAAAAATCGCCCGAGAGGTTGTCTGCGATATTGGCTACGACAGCGAACTTCAGGGCTTCGACGGTAACACCTGTGAGGTTGTTGTAAAGCTTGATAAGCAATCTCCCGATATTGCCTTAGGTGTTGATAAATCCTACGAGGCAAAGCAGGGCGCTGAGACCGACGAAAACGAGCACGGCGCCGGCGACCAGGGTATGATGTTCGGCTATGCCTGTAACGAAACCGAAGAGCTTATGCCTTTGGCAATATCCCTTGCTCACAAGCTTTCCCAAAAGCTTACCGAGGTTCGCAAGAGTGGTGCACTTCCATATCTTCGCCCCGATGGTAAAAGCCAGGTAACCGTTGAATACGAAAACGGTAATCCAAAAAGGGTAGAGGCAATTGTTGTATCCTCTCAGCATCGCCCCGAAATAGATTTACAGACCCTTCGTCGTGATATTCTTACCCACGTTATAAAGCCTACAATTCCTGCGCGTCTTCTTGACGATAACACCAAGATTTACATTAACCCCACAGGTCGCTTTGTTGTAGGTGGTCCCGAGGGAGATACAGGCCTTACAGGCAGAAAAATTATCGTAGATACCTACGGTGGCTATGCACGTCACGGCGGCGGTGCATTTTCGGGTAAGGATCCAACAAAGGTAGATCGTTCCGCCGCATACGCTGCTCGTTGGGTTGCTAAAAATGTTGTTGCTGCAGGCCTTGCAACCAAGTGCGAAATTCAAATTGCCTATGCTATAGGTGTTGCTCGCCCTGTATCGGTTATGGTAGATACCTTCGGCACCGGCAAATATTCCGACGAAAAGATTACCAACGCTGTTAATAAAGTATTTGATTTGCGTCCTGCTGCTATTATTAAAGAACTTCAGCTTCGCAATCCTATTTATCGTCAGCTTGCAGCATACGGACATATGGGCAGAATCGACCTTAATATTCCTTGGGAAAAAACCAATAAAACCGAGGAATTGAAAAAGAATATTTAGTATAACTGCAAAAATTATAATATAACCCCTGTTTTGGGGTTATATTTTTTTATTATTTTGTTGTAAAAAGCTGAAATTTATGTTAATATAATATAATAAATCAATTAAAATGGGGGTGGTAGTATGAATTTGAAAAAGTGGAAGATTTCCGCAGGCGATTCCGCACTTGCAAAAGAGCTGGCAGAGGAATGCGATATCGACTCGTTTTTAGCTTTAATGGCAATAAAGCGCGGCATAACCGAGCCTTATGATTTAGAAGAATTTTTAAGTGAATACTATACCCCTGAAGATCCATATTCCCTAATTGATATGGATATTGCCGCCGAAAGGGTAATCGCCGCAATTGAAAAGGGAGAAAAAATAGCTGTTTTTGGCGATTATGATTGCGACGGAGTAACTTCTACCGCATTGCTGTTTTCCTACCTTAAATCACGAAATGCTGATGTTGTTTATTACATACCCGACAGAATTAAAGAAGGTTATGGTATGAATTCTTCGGCAGTAGATACGCTCTATGCCGAGGGTGTTAAGCTTATAGTAACTGTAGATAACGGAATTAACTGTGAAGCCGAAATAGCCCACGCAAACGAATTGGGAATAGATGTTGTAGTTACTGACCATCATATTCCACAGGGAGATTTACCCGAAGCGGTGGCCGTAGTTGACCCACACCGCCGAGACGACACAAGCTATTGCAAAAATCTTGCAGGTGTTGGTGTAGCCTTTAAATTGGTGTGTGCTATCGACAATAACGAGCCGGAACTGTTGCTTCAGAAATACGGAGATATTATTACCCTTGGAACGATTGGCGACATTGTGCCGCTGCTTGGCGAAAACAGGGGAATATGTAAGCAGGGTCTTGCACTTATAAATTCTTCTCCCTGTGTTGGTATAGCTGCTTTGAAAGAGGCTGCAGGCAGCAGCGATAAACCGCTTAACGTGGGAAATGTTTCTTTTCAGCTTGTTCCCAGAATAAATGCTGCAGGCAGAATGGGAAGCAGCCGCAAAGCGGTGGAATTGTTAATATCCAACAATTATGCCGAAGCATTGAAAACGGCCAAAGAACTTGATGCTTTGAATGTTCAGCGTCAGAGCTTATGTGAGCAGGTTATGTCAGAGGCTTGCGATATAATCGATTCTTCGGATTTAGCCTTTAAAAACATAATAACAGTACGCGGTGAAAGCTGGCATCACGGAATAGTGGGCATAGTTGCTTCAAAGATTGTTGAAAGATACGGAAAGCCGGCAATTGTGTTTTCTCGCGATGGTGAAAACTACCGCGGTTCCGGCCGAAGTGTAGAGGGATTTAACCTGTTTAGCGCTATTGCCGCAGCATCGGTGGAGGCTGAATTTTACGGCGGTCACGAGCTGGCCGCAGGTGTAACGGTAAATGCACAGAAAATCGACGCCTTTTGCAGCCTTATAGACGCCTATTCTGCAGACGTTCCTGAATTTTGCCCTACCATTACTCTTGATTGTAAGCTTCGCCCCGAAATTATAGGAATAGATTTGGCAGAGCTTTTAGAGGTGCTTGAACCCTATGGGGCAGGTAATCCCGCGCCGTTGTTTGGTTTGTATAATGCCAAAATTGTAAACATAACCCCATTAAAGGGTGGAAAATACGTAAAGCTTGGCGTGGTGCGAGATGGCTACAGCTTCAGCGTTTTATGCTTTATGTTTTCGGTAAATAACTTTCCTTTCTCTGTGGGAGACACCATAGATATAGCCTTCAATCTTGACCTTGGAGAGTTTGCCGGCGCGAAACGCGCCACCCTTAACGCTCGTCAAATTCGCCCCCACGGAATAGACGAGGATGCTTATTTTGACTCTTATAATGCATATAATCATCTACACAGTGGTAATATTAATGGTAACGAGGCTGGGCTTATATATCCAAACAGGGAGGATTTTAAGCAGATATTTGCATATATGCGAAAAATAGGTGCTCCTGTTTTGGCAGAGGCCATAATTTACCACACCTCCGTTCCTTCGGGTAAGGTTATGGTGGGGCTGGATGTTTTCTCTGAAATGGGTTTGGTCTCTGTAGACCTGGAAAGCGGATATCCAAAATATTATATAAATCAAAATGCCGCAAAGGTTAATCTTAGTGATTCGGCATTGTTAAAAAGCATTGAATCGATGGAAGGTAGGTGAGTTTAATTGGATTGTTTCAATAATATCAGTAATATGATAAATGGGCAGGAATCGAAGTATAATATTCCTCTTATTCGAGAGGCTTACGATTTCTGCGTTGCTGCCCACGGCGACCAAAAGCGCCTTTCGGGTGAACCTTTTTATATGCATCCGGTATCTGTTGCCTGCATACTTATAAAGCTCGGTATGGATACCGAAACGGTTGTTGCTGCTCTTTTGCACGATGTGGTAGAAGATACCGACATCAGTCTGCAAGAGGTTTCTAAGCGATTTGGCGGCGATGTTGCAGAACTTGTAGATGGCGTAACAAAGCTTGGCAAAATGCCGTTGGTTACCCACGAACAGCAGCTTAGTGAAAACGTTCGCAAAATGATGATGGCAATGGCCAAAGATATTCGTGTAATAATTATTAAACTTGCCGACCGTTTGCACAATATGCGCACCATCGATGCCCAAAGCGAACATAAGCAAAGAGAAAAGGCTCACGAAACTCTGGAAATATATGCACCAATAGCTCACCGCTTGGGTATTAGCGCCGTTAAGGAAGAGCTTGAGGATATTTCCATTGCCCATCTTGACCCTGTTGCCTATCACGAAATAGAGGGTCTTTTGAATTCGCGCAAAAACCACCGTCAGCAATATCTTGAAAGCATACGGGAAAGAATTGAAGAAAGGGTTAAGCAGTTTGTACCCGATATCGCCATAACAGGCCGTGTAAAATCAATACACGGAATTTATCGTAAAATGTATATTCAGGGCAAAAGCTTCGAAGAAATTTACGATATTTATGCAGTTCGTGTAATAACCGGCACAGTTGCCGACTGTTACAATATTCTGGGTGTTATTCACGATATGTTCCAGCCCATTCCCGGCAGATTTAAAGACTATATTTCTATGCCGAAGCCCAATATGTATCAGTCGCTTCATACAACAGTTATCGGCCGTGAGGGTCTGCCCTTCGAAGTGCAAATCAGAACCTGGGATATGCACCACACCGCCGAATACGGTATCGCAGCCCATTGGAAATATAAAGAGGGAATAGAGGGTCAGGATAAGAACCTTGAAGACCGTCTTGCCTGGATTCGTCAGATTCTTGATGCCCAGAAAGAGGCCGACGATGCCGAAGATATTGTTCAGACAATTAAGAACGACCTTTCTCAGGAAGACGTTTTTGCCGTAACACCAAAGGGCGACGTAATCAACCTGCCCGTAGGCTCCACCGTTGTTGACTTTGCCTATGCCATTCACACAGCCGTTGGTAACAAGATGGTTGGCGCAAAGGTAGACGGAAAAATTGTACCCATTAACCACAAAATCAATATTGGTGAAATAATCGAGATTATAACCACTAATCAGGCAGGTCACGGCCCCAGCCGAGATTGGCTTAATATAGCTAAAACCAGCCAGGCAAGGAATAAAATCCGTTCCTGGTTTAAAAAGGAACGCCGCGAGGAGAATATAGAAACCGGCAGAGCAGAGCTTGAACGTGAGTTTGCAAGAAATAATATCCGTCTGGATAGCGAAAAAATGCAAAGCTTTATTGAAGATATTGCCAAGCGTCAGAAATGCTCTACCGTTGAAGATTTTTATGCATCACTTGGCTTTGGCGGAATAATACTTCAAAAAATTATGCCCCGCATTAAAGAAGATTATAACAAGCTTATGAAGGCAGCCGCCCCTGTAAACATTCACGAAATGATTACAAATAACCGCCGCACCACCTCAAGTGAGGGCGTGGTTGTAGAGGGGATTGATAATTGCCTTATCAAGCTTTCCCGCTGTTGTGATCCACTTCCGGGAGATATAATAATCGGTTTTATCACAAGGGGTCACGGTGTTTCAATTCACAAGCGTGATTGTAACAATGTGCCGCGGGATATTTCCCAATGTGAAGAGCCTGAACGCTGGATCAAGGCTTATTGGGATAAAGGCCACACCGACGTGTTTAAGTGTCACCTGCAGATTCATGCTGTCGACCGACCGGCACTTCTTGCCGATATATCAATTGCAATTGCGGGTATGCGTGTGCCGCTTCACACCGTTAACGCAAGGCAAACCACCTCAGGCAATAGCGTAATCGACCTCACTGTAAGCACCGAGGGTGTAGAGCATATTCAGAATATTTGCCGTCGCCTTGAAAAAATCCAGGGCGTTATAACTGTAGACCGTTCAAATTCATAAGGGGATTAATATGAAAGCTGTTATTCAAAGAGTAAAAAATGCCTCTGTAACCATAGATGGTAAACTGACCTCAAGCATAGAAGAGGGCTTCTTCATACTGCTTGGCGTTGTAGAGGGAGATACCGAAAAGGAAGCCGAACTGCTGGCTCAAAAAACCGCAAATCTGCGGGTATTTTGTGATAGCGAGGATAAAATGAATCTTTCTCTGTTATCAATCGGGGGCAGTGCTTTGGTTGTTTCACAGTTCACCCTTTGCGCCGATACAAAAAAAGGTAACCGCCCTTCCTTTATAAATGCTATGAAGCCGCCTATGGCTGCCGACCTTTACGAAAGATATATGCAAGAGCTTAAAAATCTTGGTGTTGCAGACGTGCAATCGGGTGAATTCGGTGCCGATATGCTTTGTGGCATTAATAACGATGGTCCTGTTACCATAATTTTGGATACAGATACTTGGAAAAGGTAAACAATATGAATGTTAAACTTTTTGCCCCGAGAGGGTTTAGCGCGAACTGTTATGCCCTTGAAATAAACAATGAAACAGCCCTTATCGACGTAGGCGACGCTTCGGAAGAGGTGTTGGAATATGTTAATAGTAACAGGGATAAAATCAAATATATTCTGCTTACTCACAACCATTTCGACCATATATGCGGTGTGGAAAATGTTTTAAAGCTAACCGATGCAAAGCTTGCAATGCAGGTTCTCGATGCTGAAAATCTATCTAACCCCACATATACTCTCACAAACCAGGTGGGCCTGCCAAACCCTAAAATTTCGGCAGACCTTATGCTATCCGACGGTGATGCTTTAACCCTTGGAGGAGAAACTGTAACCTTAATACATACGCCGGGACATACCCTTGGCGGTGCTTGCTACAAGGTTTGTGATGTGATTTTCAGTGGCGATACGCTTTTCTGTGGAACTGTAGGCAGAACAGATTTTCCGGGCGGAGATTACGCAACCCTTTTAAATTCTTTAAAGAAACTGGCTTCTTTGCAGGGAGATTACAAGATATACCCCGGTCACGAAATGGCAACAACCCTTCGTGCCGAAATAGAAAATAATCCATATTTCAGGATGTAGCAATGAAAGTTTATATTAACGGACATAATTTTATATACGAAACCGAAAAGCTTTGCCGCATTTTCTTGCCTTTCGAAAAGATTGAGTTTGTCACTGATGGAGAGTGGGATGCGGCACTTACCATCGAAAAAGGTAATAAGTACATTTTATATGCGGCTTTGCGTTTAGATGGTGGATTTTATGAGCTTACAGAAAGTACGTCCCCTTGCGACGACAAAGAGAGTGAGCGGGCGTTGGCAGTGCTTTTGTACCGTTGCTTTGTGGAATTAACAGGCTATTCCTCTCGTTGGGGAATACTCACCGGAGTGCGACCTGCAAAGCTTTTTTCCAATATGTCGCAGCAAATCGGAGTCGAGGCTACAGAGGCCTATTTCAGAGAAAAGCTGCTTGTTTCTTCAGAAAAAATTGATTTGTGCCGCAAGGCAATCTCCGGCGAAGGTGAAATTACCTGTTTGTCACAGCATAATTCCTTCAGCCTTTATATTGGCATACCCTTTTGCCCCAGCCGTTGTTCTTACTGTTCCTTTGTTTCCCATTCTGTAGAGCAGGCAAAAAAGCTGATTCCCCAATACGTTGAGCTTCTTTGCCGCGAAATTGAAGAAACAGCTAAAATTGCTGCAGCATGTAACCTCAATTTAGAAACGGTTTATATCGGTGGCGGCACCCCCACAACCCTTACTGCCCAGCAGCTTGCAAAAATAATGGAAACCGTTAAAAAATCCTTCAATTTAAAGGGAATTCGTGAATATACTGTAGAAGCAGGCCGCCCCGATACCATAACCCGCAAAAGAATGCAGGCAATACTCGAAGGCGGTGCCACAAGAATAAGCATAAATCCCCAAACTATGAACGACAGCGTACTGGAAGTAATAGGCAGACGTCACACCGCCAAGGAAACCATCGATGCCTTCCGCCTTGCAAGAGAGGTGGGCTTTAACAATATTAATATGGATCTGATTGCAGGTCTGCCCACGGATAATCTCGAAAGCTTTAAAAACACCATTAACGAAATATTAAAGCTGGATCCTGAAAGTGTAACAATACATACCCTTTGTATGAAGCGCTCGGCCACCCTTAACCAAAGTGGCAAACGGCCCGAGTTAAAAATGGGGGAAGAAGCATCTAAAATGCTCTCTTACGGCAGGGATACCCTGGCCTCAATTGGAATGCAGCCCTATTATATGTACCGCCAAAGTAAAATGGTGGGTAATCTTGAAAACGTTGGTTACTCAAAAAAAGGCTACGAGGGGCTTTATAACGTATATATAATGGACGAAACCCACACCATTCTTGCTTGCGGCGCATCTGCCGTTACAAAGCTCAGAAAATACGGCGAGAATTATATTGAAAGAATATATAACTTTAAATATCCTTACGAATATATCAATCGTTTTGAAGAGCAATTAAGCAGAAAGGAGCGTATACTGACTTTTTATGATAAATAATATTTCTAAAGTAAATGAATTATTAAGCCTTAATCCGCAGGCGTTTGTAAATAAAGTTGAAAACGAGTATCATCAAAGAATCAAAAACGTTGCCGAAATAGTAGATAAAAACCGCCATATAAAGATTATTCTTTTAGCAGGGCCTTCTGCCTCGGGCAAAACAACAGGCGCCCATATTTTAAGGGATTATCTTATAGAAATGGGTCACCGTACCGAAATAATTTCTTTAGACGATTTTTTCAAACCCCACGAACGTATGCCAATAGACGAGTTTGGCAAAATGGATTTTGAAAGTGTCCATTCTCTTGAAACCGACGAGATTGTGGAATGCTTTAATAAGTTACTTAAGGAACGCAAAGCCGACCTGCCTATATTTAACTTTGCAACCAAAGCCCGCGAGTCTTACCGTCGCACAATAGAGCTTGGGGAAAACGACGTAATCATTGTTGAGGGCTTACACGCGTTGCATCCTATTATTGCCGACAATCTGCCGGGTAACGCACTTTTAAAATTGTACGTAAGCGTTGTGGGCTGTTATGTAGACGATGCTGGTAGAAAGCTGTTGGATAGCCGCAGAATTCGATTAATGCGCAGGCTTTCAAGAGATATGATTTATCGCAATTCGTCTCCCGAAAAAAGCCTTGAGCTTTGGAGTAGTGTGGTAAGGGGAGAGGATAAGTATCTTTGCCCTCACAGAAGTAATGCCGATTTTGAACTCGCTTCTTTTCACGATTACGAGTTATGCGTATTTAAGGAAATTGTAGAAGATGTATTTAAGAATCTTCCCGAAACTGTTGAAAATTACGATAGCGTTAAGGCTATTGTTTCCGCAATGGAAAAGGCAAATAATTTATGTATAGATTATGTTCCGCAAAATTCCTTGCTTCGTGAATTTATGCGGGGCGGCAAATATGAATAAAAGGAAGTGTGCAAAACTATGGGTAAATTCGAAGATACCGTTACAAAGGCTAAGGAGTTTTTTGGCGAAACCGGAAAAATGGCCGAAGAAGCAATTAAGGTGCAAAAGCTCAGATTTGAAATTTCTTCAAAGAAATCAGCTCTTAGCAAGGTATACGCAACGCTTGGTCGCTATGCCTATAAAAACGCCGTGGATGGCGATGAGAATGCCGAGCAAGCCGCAAAGCTTATTTCTGTAATCACCGATAAAAGGCAAGAAATTATGCTTCTCGAGGAAAAACTGGCTTTATATAGGGGCTATACCACCTGTAGCTGTGGAGCTTCTAACAAAGAGGGCTCTAAATACTGTAACGGCTGCGGCAAAGAATTGTAATATAGGGGTAACGTAATGGAAAAAACAATAAACGTCGGCATTGTTATTGCCGATAAGGATGAATATTCTCCCATACTCGCCTATGTAGAAAAGTATGGTGGAGAAGCGGCGGATATATTCGGCCTTACGGGTCACAGCTTTACAATGCCGATAAACGGTGGATTGTGCCACGTTCAAAGCCTTTTGTGCGGCACGGGTAAGGTTAACGCCGCTGCAGGCACCGCTTTTCTTATTGACAGAGGCGCAGACATTATTGTAAACACCGGACTTTCCGGCGGTATTTCCGGAGTGCAGCGCGGAGATATAGTTCTGGCCACCACTTTATCCGAGCACGACTTTGATTTGATGTGCCTGGGCTATAAGCTGGGCGAAAAACCGGGGCAGGATTATATATACTCCGCCAGTGAAAAGTTAAATTCTCACTATAGGGCGATTTATCCCGAAATCAAATCGGGCGCAATGGTTACCGGCGACTGTTTTGTCAGCGATACCAAGCTGCGCGATAAGCTCAAAAACGAGTTCGGTGCCGTAGCTTGCGATATGGAATCGGCGGCTGTGGCATATCTTTGCCATATAGCCAATGTTCCTTTTGTGGGCGTAAGACGCATATCTGACGATGCGGGCGACGATGCAAAAACTGCCTACCGCAGTATGAACAGCCTTGCCGAAAGTTGCCTTATAGACATTGTTATGGCGGGTATTTCTGAATTGAAAGCAGAATTTTAGGTTAAAAGATAAGCGCAAAAACTCGTCAAATCTTATAAAAACCGCTATTTATTTGTACAAAATAGACAAATATATACCTTAAATTTCGTCGTATGAACAAAAGATTTGTTGTAGTACTTGATTTTATTAACAAATTGTGGTATAAATTTATTGTGCTTAATGCAAGCAAAAATAAGCACTTCGGTGCTGTTTAAAATTAGGAGGATATTAAAATGAACAAGACAGAATTAATTGCTGCAGTAGCAGAAAAAGCAGGTCTTAGCAAGAAAGATGCCGGCGATGCAATCGTTGCTTTTATCGACACCGTAACTGCTGAGTTAAAAGCTGGTAACAAAATCCAGTTAGTTGGCTTTGGTACCTTCGAGGTTAAGGCTCGTCCCGAAAGAACCGGCCGTAACCCCCAGACCAAGGAAACCATCGTTATCCCTGCTTCTAAGGCTCCCGCTTTCAAAGCAGGTAAGGCTTTCAAAGACGCTATTAAATAATTAAATTTATCAGGTTAGCCGCCCTTAATATAAGGGCGGTTTTACTTTGGAGAAGCAAATGAGATTAGATAAATATTTAAAGGTGTCCAGAATAATTAAACGGCGTACCGTGGCAAACGAAGCCTGCGACGCAGGTAGAGTTTCTGTAAATGGTAAGCCTGTTAGAGCTTCTTATTCCGTTAAAGAGGGCGACATTCTGGAAATTGCTTTCGGAACACATACCGTAAAGGCTCAGATTTTAAGCGTTAGCGAGTATGCCAGGAAAGAAGACGCACCACTTATGTATAAAATATTAAGCGAATAATTTAATAAAAACTCACTCCCCGTCATAGTATTTACAGTAAAACTATAATGGGGAGTGTTTTTATGCCTGAAGAACGACTGACAAAACCGCAGAATCTAATTTTAGAAGGTTGTAAGCATTTGGTGCTTAGCGGAGTGAACGAGGTGCTAAGCTTCGATGAAGAGGCTCTCAGCCTTGATACCGAGTTGGGGCGCCTGGAAATAAGAGGCAACGGTCTTCACATTATTTCGTTTGATACCGCCCTTGGAGATATGGTAGCAGAGGGATATATTTATGCTATGGTTTATACAAAGTCCACAAAGCCTCAAAGCTTTCTGAAGCGAGTGTTTAAATAGTATGAGACTTAATTTTAGTAATTCTCAGCAGTTAACAGCCTTTTTGTTATCGATAGTAATAGGTGCTGTGTTTTGTGCAGTGTACGATTTAATAAGGGTGATTCTTCACAAACAAAATCCCGGCGGAGTTGTGGTTTTTTTATCTGACGTGTTGTTTTTATGCACCTGCGGTATTATAACCTTTGTATTTTTCCTTCTTTTTTTCAAGGGGATGATAAGGGTTTACGTGTTCTTGGGTGAAGCCCTCGGTTTTGTTATATTCAGATTTACGGTTTCAAGCCTTTGGCGCAGGTTATGGGTTGGTTGTGGAGAATTAGTAAATAAAATAGTAGAAGCAATACTGTTTCCCTTAAAAAAATTACTTGTTATAATTAAAAAGCATTCAAAAAAGGCATTGAATAAAACTACAATATTTTTTCGAAAGAAAATTAAATTGATTACAAGAAAAATCAGAAAAAAGCAAAAAATCAACTCAAAGTCACAAAAAAATCGAATCCGAGGCGAACAAAAGAGAAAAAAGTTCATTAATTTATAAAAAAGTTGCAAAAAAGCCTTGAAACTGTAGTAATCAATGTTGTATAATGCAAAAAGAAATTAAATATTGTTAAAGCAAACAATCGTTACATATAAAGGTATAGGTAAAGAAATATGAAAAGTTATATATTTCGCTTTGCATTATTGGGCTTTGCTTGTTATCTGGTTATAAATTGTGTAAAGCTCCAAATAGAGCTAATTAATCAAAAAAAGGTTTTAAAGGAAAAGCAGGAGTATCGTTCCGAGCTTGAACTGGATAACGAAAGAATGGCTAATCTTATTAAAAACGGCGACGATGCGGATTTTATAGAAGATGCCGCAAGGGAAAGGCTCGGTTTTGTTTTTCCCGATGAAGAAGTGTATAAAAGCGTTACCGGCAACTGATGTCGGCAATGTGATATTAAGGGAGGATAACCTTAGGTTATGCAATTAGTAGTAGGAGAAATCATAGAGGGTAAGGTTACCGGCATCACCAATTTCGGCGTTTTCGTCGATATAGGAGAAGGCAAAACCGGAATGGTTCACATTTCTGAGGTGGCACAAACCTATGTAAGTCAAATCAGCGATTTTGTAAAGCAGGGCGATGTGGTTAAAGCTAAGGTACTTTCTGTATCTGACGAGGGTAAGGTAAGCCTTTCAATGAAAAAGGCAGAAGAACCGAAACCTCGCGAAAAGCGTCAGCCCCGACAGCCCGGTGATACTAAGCCGGATATGTCTTATGTCTGGACCGCAAAGAAAAGTGAATCTGCAAGCTTTGAAGATATGTTAAGCAAATTCAAGCAAACCAGTGACGAAAAGTTTTCAGACTTGAAACGCAAGAATTTCGAAACTCGTCGCCCAAGACGTGGCTCGGGTGAGGGTTGAACGGCATAATTCTTCTAAATCGAATTTTTTAGCGGGATAGGTCAATATCCCGCTATTTGTTTTATTATGAATCAAGGACAAGCTGTTATGATTAAAGAAATTAACACCAAGTTAATAGAAGATGTCGTGGCAAGGTTATGTGTTGAAGCCAATAAGGTGTTACCCGATGACCTATGTTGTTCACTAAACAACAGTAAGTGTTGTGAAAGCAATCCCTTAGCCAAGGATATTTTATGCGAGCTGCAGTCTAATCTGAAAGCCGCTAAAGAGCTTGACATACCAATATGTCAAGACACAGGTATGGCGATTGTGTTTATAGAACTTGGACAGGACGTGCATTTGGTTGGAAAACTGCTTGAAGATGCAGTAAACGATGGTGTAGCAAAGGGATATACCGATGGGCTTTTAAGAAAGTCTGTTGTGGCCGACCCTATTTTAAGGGGCAACACCGATAATAATACTCCCGCCGTAATACACACGACTATTGTTTCGGGTGCCAAGGTTAAAATAACGGTTGCCCCAAAGGGCTTTGGCAGTGAAAATATGAGTCGTATTTATATGCTTACTCCTGCTGCCACAGAAGAACAGATAATTGAATGTGTTGTTAATACTGTATGCCAGGCGGGGGGTAATTCCTGTCCGCCTATAGTGGTTGGCGTTGGTATTGGCGGAGATTTTGAAATGGCCGCTTTGCTTTCAAAAAAAGCACTCTGCCGACCGGTTTCCCAAAGGAATTTTCACGGTTACTATAAAGAGCTGGAAGAGAAAATGCTTTCTGCAATAAATAAAACCAAGATTGGTCCCCAAGGATTTGGCGGTGACACCACTGCACTGGCGGTTAATATAGAAAAATACCCAACACATATTGCGGGCCTCCCTCTGGCGGTGAACATAGGCTGCCACGTAACCCGCCACAAAACCGAAATTATAAAATAATTGGAGAAATAAATGGATAAATTGAAATTCAGCGCCCCTTGTCTGTTTGGGTTAGAAGGGGTTCTGGGCGACGAGCTTCGCCGAATGGATGCCGAAAAGGTTGAGGTTTTTAATGGTAAAGTTGATTTTTGCGGTGACCTTAATATGCTTGCAAGGGCAAATATTGGCTCGCGCTATGCCGAAAGAATACTTTTAAAACTCGGTAACTTTAGGGCTACCAGCTTTACTCAGCTTTTTGACGGTGTAAAGGCACTGCCTTGGGAAAATTTTATCGGCAAACTTAACGCTTTCCCCGTTAAGGGTTGGAGTATTGATTCTGCTCTATACAGCATACCGGATTGTCAGTCTATTATAAAAAAGGCAATCGTTTCAAGGCTTCAGGAAAAGTACGGAATTTCTTGGTTCGAGGAAACAGGAGCCGTAATGCCGATAAGATTTTCAATTCATAAAGACGAGGTTTCTATTACTATCGACACTTCTGGCGACGGACTTCATAAACGTGGCTATCGCAGAAATTCTAACGATGCACCGCTGAAGGAAACCCTTGCTGCAGGAATGTGCGACATTGCAAGAATATATCCCGATACGCAGTTTTTCGACCCATTTTGCGGTTCAGGAACATTGGTTATTGAAGCGGCACTGAAGGCTGCCAATATTGCCCCGGGCCTTCGCAGATACTTTGCCGCCGAAAGGTTCGATTTTATTCCTGTGGAAGTATGGCAAAGCGAGCGCACCCGTGCACAGGATTTAATTCGTCATAATATAGATTTTCACGCTTTCGCTTCCGATATTGATCCGGCTTGTGTAGAGCTGACCTTGAAGAATGCTCAAAAAGCAGGGGTTGGTAAGTATATTTCGGCTAAGGTTGCCGATGTTGCAGACCTAAAATTGCCGGAGGGCAGAACCTTGCTTATAACCAACCCTCCTTACGGTGAACGCTTGCTGGATATAGAAGAAGCAGAACGGCTTTATAAACTAATGGGGAATACCTTTCCGCAAGAGCAGGGCAAGAAGTATTATATAATCAGTCCACACGACGATTTTGAAAAGCTTTACGGCAGGCCTGCCGATAAACGGCGTAAGCTTTATAATGGTATGATTAAGTGCCAATTATATATGTATTTTAAATAAATGGCGGAGGAGCTATGAAAACTGTTTTTTTAATAAATCCAAACGCAGGAAAAGAAACGGTACAGAGCAAGCTTAAATCTCAGCTTGATACAATGGGAATTGAATATCGTTTTACCGAATATGCCGGCCACGCCAAAGAGCTGGCTTCAGAAATTGCTAAAAGCGGGGAAGAGGTACGAATTTTTTCCTGCGGTGGCGAGGGAACTAACTACGAAGTGCTTAATGGAATTGTAGATAAGCCTAATGTTACATTGGGTATTGTGCCCTGTGGAACGGGAAACGATTTTCTTAAGTTCTTCGGAAACAATGCGGCTTTTCTTGATATATCCGACCAGTTGAACGGAAAAGAATACTACCTTGATTTAATCAAAATCACTTCCGAGGGAAAAGATTACTATAGTCTTAACTCCTGCTCGGCCGGTATGGATGCAATGGTTTGCGAAAATGCAAATCTGTTTAAAAAGCTACCCTTTCTTAATAAGCTTTCTTACGAGCTGGCGATTGTAAAAACTCTTTTTCAGAAGTTCGGCAAAAAAATGGATTTTATAATCGACGGCAAAGAATACAGCGGCATTCCCAGTTTGTTTGCTGTTTGCGCCAACGCCCCGTATTATGGAGGTGGCTATAAATGCGCTCCCGATGCCAACCCCTCTGACAGAAAGCTGAACTACAGCATACTTGCCACGCGTTCTAAGCTAAAAACACTTACAATACTTGGCAGGTACAAAAAGGGAACTCATACTAAGCTTAAGATATGTTATCACGGGGAATGCGAGAAAATGATATATAAAACCGATACTCCCGTTGCATTTAATATCGATGGCGAGGTGTATAAGTTTAAAGAGGTAGTGTGCAAAATTGTGCCTCGTGCGGTTAAATTATTGCTTCCAAAAAGTGTGGCAAAAACCCACGGAAAACTACTTACCCCCGTTATTTATTCTGATATGGCAGAATCATAATACATACATGAAAAACATAATATCAAGTAGTTATTAAAAAATTTTTTACAACTTTTTTTATATAACTACTTGATTTTTTTTGAAAAGAGGTATATTATATATATTAGCACTCGGGGTGTTAGAGTGCTAACAACCCGAAAATATCATCTTAGGAGGAATAGTTATGACTATTAAACCCTTATCCGACCGTATTGTAATAAAAATGGTCGAAGCAGAAGAAACCACCAAAAGTGGAATTATACTTGCCGGCTCAGCTAAAGAGAAGCCTGAAATTGCCGAAGTAGTGGCAGTTGGCCCCGGTGGTATTGTAGACGGTAACGAGGTTCAGATGACCTTGAAGGTAGGCGACAAGGTGCTTATCAGCAAATATGCAGGCACAGAAGTTAAGCTCGACGGCGTTGAGTATAGCATACTCCGTCAGTCCGATGTTCTTGCAATTGTAGAATAATAGGAGGAATTACTAATGGCTAAAGATATTATTTTTGGAGAAGAAGCCAGAAAAGCATTGCAGGCAGGTGTAGATAAGCTTGCCAACGCAGTTAAGGTTACCTTAGGCCCTAAAGGCAGAAATGCCGTTCTCGATAAAAAATACGGTGCGCCCCTTATCACTAACGATGGTGTTACCATCGCTAAAGAGGTTGAGCTTGATGATCCCTTTGAAAATATGGGCGCTCAGCTTGTTAAAGAGGTAGCCACAAAAACTAACGACGTAGCAGGCGACGGTACCACTACCGCTACAGTTCTTGCACAAGCCCTTATTTGCGAAGGTATGAAGAATGTTGCCGCAGGCGCTAACCCTATGGTTGTTAAAAAGGGTATGAAGATGGCTGTAGATACCGCTGTAGAGGCTATCAAGGCAAATTCTCAGCCTGTTAAAGGCTCCGACGATATTGCTCGTGTTGCCACAGTTTCTGCCGGCGACGAATTTATTGGCAAGCTTATTGCCGAGGCTATGGATAAGGTTTCCGCCGACGGCGTAATCACCGTTGAAGAATCCAAAACCGCCGAAACCTATTCCGAGGTGGTTGAGGGTATGCAGTTCGACCGTGGTTACATCACCCCCTATATGGCAACCGATGCCGAAAAAATGGAAGCTGTTCTTGATGATCCGTTAATTCTTATTACCGACAAGAAGATATCTAATATACAAGAGGTTCTGCCCTTATTAGAACAGATTGTGCAGGCAGGTAAAAAGCTGCTTATAATTGCAGAAGATATTGAAGGCGAAGCCCTTTCCACAATTATTATGAATAAGCTTCGCGGCACCTTCACCTGTGTTGGTGTTAAGGCTCCCGGTTTTGGCGACAGACGTAAGGAAATGCTTCGCGATATCGCTATTCTTACAGGCGGCGAGGTTATTTCCGAAGAGCTAGGTCTCGAACTTAAGGAAACCACGCTCCAGCAGCTTGGTACTGCACGTCAGGTTAAGATCGGCAAAGAGGATACCATTATTGTAGACGGTGCCGGTAATTCCGACGAAATTAAGGCGAGAATCGGTCAGATTAAGGCTCAGATTGAGTCTACCACCTCTGAATTCGACCGCGAAAAGCTTCAGGAGCGCCTGGCTAAGCTTTCGGGTGGTGTTGCAGTTATTAAGGTTGGCGCTGCTACAGAAATTGAAATGAAAGAGCAGAAGCTCAGAATCGAAGATGCGCTTGCTGCAACAAAGGCCGCTGTAGAAGAGGGCATTGTTGCAGGTGGCGGTGTTGCCCTTATTAACGCTATGGCACCTGTTAAAGCACTTGTTGAAAAAACAGAGGGCGACGAGAAAACAGGTGTATGCATTGTTCTTAAATCTTTGGAAGCACCTATCCGTCAGATTTCTGCAAATGCCGGTCTTGAAGGTTCTGTAATTATCGATAAAATTGTTTCAAGCGGTAAGGCTAACTACGGTTTTGATGCTTATCGCGAGGAATATACCGATATGATTGATGCAGGTATTGTTGACCCCACAAAGGTTACTCGTTCTGCACTTCTTAACGCTTCTTCGGTAGCTTCAATGGTTCTTACTACTGAGACCTTGGTTGCCGAGAAGAAAGAGGATGCCGCCGCTGCTAATGCCGCAGCCGCCGCAGCAGCCGCCCAGGGTGGTATGTACTAAAAACTTTTAAAACGACGTCTGTCTTTAACGGCCGACGTCGTTTTTTTAGTTATACACTAATTTAGTATTGAAAAGTGCAAAAAAGCGTGTTAAAATCAAAAAGAAATATATTAAGAAAAGGTTGTTGAAGTATGAGAAGATTTACAACAAAACCCAAACTTTCAGAACTTACACTTCGAGAAAAAATAGGTCAGACGGCAGTTGTGCAGATTGCTGATTTTATTAACCACGAAAACATCGAAGAATATCTTAAAGATAACCCCATCGGCAATATCTGGAACTGCGGAAACCTGGCAATGACAATTGTTAATCTTACAGGTATTGTGGGCGAAAATTTGCAAGATAGCGAATACTACCGCAAATGGGTAGAAAAAATTGACGGAATGTTGCCCATTCCCGTGCTTTCCGCCACCGACCCTATGGGCGAAACCTTTGCCACCAATTTCCCCGAGCTTGTAACCGCACCCACGGTTGCTGCAGCCAACTCGGTAGAGCTTGCCTATGAATACGGTGTTATGCAGGCAAAAATGGCAAAATCGGGCGGTTGTAACTACTATTGGGCTCCTGTTATGGATATTCCCTCCAGATTCTCTGCAATTTCCATTATGCGCGCAATGTCCGACGAACCCAAGAAACTCCGTGACCTGTCGGCAGGTATGATAAAGGGTCTGCAGGATAATGGTGTTGCCGCCACGGTTAAGCATTTCCCCGGTGCCGACCAAACAGAATACAGAGACCCTCATTTCTCTCCTGCGATAATCGGCTCAAGCCTTAAAGAATGGAAGAAGCTGCAGGGCAAGGCCTTCCAGAATATGTTTGATATAGGCGTTATGTCGGTTATGATTGCTCATATGGGCTTCCCCGCAGTAGATGACAGAATGATTGGCAACAGCTACATTCCCGCCACCCTTTCCGACAAAATAATTATAGGGCTTCTTAAAAAGAAGATGGGCTTTAAGGGTGTCGTTATCACCGACGGAATCGATATGGCAGCGCTCTATGCCGCATACCCCAACCCCGAGGACCTGTTCGTTGCTCTTCTCAATGCAGGTAACGATATCCTTCTTGGTGTCAGAGATCTGAACTACATAGATATGATTGAAAAGGCAGTTAAGGACGGAAGAATAAGTGAAGAGCGTATTAACGACGCTTGTAGCCGTGTTCTCGATATGAAGGAAAAACTGGGTCTGTTCGGTGAAAAGCAGGAGCCTACCATTATGGACGAAGCCCTTTTTAACGAAATTTCCGAGCATAACCGCAAGGTTTCGGAGCTTGCCGTAACACTTGAATGCGACAAGAAAAATCAGCTCCCACTTGACCCCACAAAGATTAAGAAGGTAACCATTGTTTGCTCTGCCCACGTTGACCGCGCTTACGAGGGTCTTCGCCATATGAAGGCGGCCTTAGAGGAAAGGGGAATGGAGGTTCGCATTCAAAGGCGCATTGCTTCTATGGACGATATGAAGGCAGTATCCGACAGCAGCGACCTTATAATTTATGCCGGATATCTGTTCCACCACGCACCCATGGGTGCCTCCAGCTTCTATGGCGACGAATGTGCCACCTTCTTCTTTGCCTTTACCCATGGCATTGAAAAGTCGGTTGGTGTTTCTCTGGGTTCTCCTTACGTTTACTATGATTTCTATAGTAACCTTAATATTTTTGCCCACGCCTACAGTCTTAGCCGTGAAGCACAAGAGGCCTTTGTAAAGGGTATATTTGGCGAAATTGAATTCAAGGGTGTAATGCCCTATATTCAGCCCGGCCCCCGTAAAGAATAAGAACTTCGGCATCTGCGAAAGCAGGTGCCGTTTTAGTTTGAATTATTTTGAAAAAATCACCGAATTTTTATCTTTACAAAATCTGGTCGAAATGATAAAATCAAAATGTGATTGGAGGTAATGTAAATGGATACATATTTCACTAAAGAAAAAATAAATTCCATAGTTGAATTTTTAGGCGAAAAAATTGTAGTAGAAAGCAAAAAAATCGACAATATAGAGTTTCAGGAAGCAGGTTATAAAAAAGGTCATACTCCGCCCGCCTGCGGTTACCGCCCTTTAACCGACGATTTCTGTTTTTCCGGGATAGACAAGCATTGGTGGTTGCACTTTAAGGTTACCGTACCCCAGTGTGCCGAGGGCAAAGAGGTTCGCTTATTCTTTGTTACAGGCAAGGAAAATGAATGGGACGCTATTAATCCCCAGGGTATTCTGTATATCAATGGCGAGCTTATAGGCGGCGCCGATGCGAACCACCACGAATACCCCTTGAAGGCTGGCGAATATGATATCTATTTCTACCTATACAGCGGAAGGGTAGAGGGCATTTTTAACTTAGTTGCAAGCCTTAATACGGTAGATTTAGCGGTTGAAAAGCTTTACTATGATATCAAGGTTCCGCTGGAATCTGCAAATTGCCTTGCAGAAAACGATAAAAACCGCTTCGATATATTTAAGCATCTTCAGATTGCCACTAATATGATTGATTTAAGAAGCCCCTATAACGAGGACTTTTATCGTTCAATCAAAGAAGCCGACCAATATATGGCAACCGAGTTTTACGGCAAGGCTTGTGGAGATAGCGACATAACCGTCCATTGTATTGGCCACACCCACATAGACGTTGCCTGGCTTTGGACCCTGGCACAAACCGTTGAAAAAACCCAACGTAGCTTTTCTAATGTTCTGGGACTTATGGAGCGTTACCCCGAATATAAATTTATGTCCAGCCAGCCCCAGCTTTACGCCTACTTAAAGGAGTCTGCTCCCGAGGTATACGAAAAAGTAAAGGAAAAGGTTCGCGAGGGCAGATGGGAAGTAGAGGGTGCAATGTGGCTTGAGGCCGATTGTAACCTTATCAGCGGCGAAAGTATGGTTCGTCAGATTATCCACGGCAAACGCTTTATGAAAGAAGAATTTGGCGTCGACAGCAAAACCCTTTGGCTGCCCGACGTGTTCGGCTATAGTGCCGCATTGCCTCAGATACTTAAAAAGTGCGGTGTTGATAACTTTGTTACCTCTAAAATTAGCTGGAACGAAATGAATACCATGCCTTACGATACCTTTATGTGGGAGGGTATAGACGGCACTGAAATATTCTCTAACTTCTTAACCGCTCAAGATAGCCATTCCGATGGCTCTACCGAAAATTACACCACCTACAATGCCTTTCTGCGCCCCAATCAGGTGCTGGGTGCCTGGAACCGTTATCAGCAAAAGGACTACAACAAGGATGTTACAATGACATACGGCTACGGTGATGGCGGCGGCGGTCCTACCACTTGGATGCTTGAAAATCAGCGTCGCCTTAGCTACGGAATCCCCGGTATTCCCAAAACCAAAATCAGCACCTCTGCCGAGTGGCTCAGTAGGGTTCGCGAAAACTTCCAAAAAAGCTGTAAAGAGCTTCGTCGCACACCTCGTTGGGTGGGTGAGCTTTATCTTGAGCTTCACCGCGGTACTTATACTTCGGTTGCCAAGAACAAGAAGAACAACCGCGATTGCGAATTTCTACTGCAAAAAGCAGAAAGCATAAACGCTATTGCCGCCGCAATGGGTATGCGTTCCGATTATCCCGACCAAAAGCTTTACTCCGCCTGGCAGACCCTTTTGCTTAATCAGTTCCACGATATTCTTCCTGGCTCTTCTATTAAAGAGGTTTACGACGATTGCGACTTTGATTACGCAAGAATCAGAGAAACCGCAAATTCTGAAATCGAAACAGCCGTTAGCGCTATTGCCGCTAACGTTAAGGGTAAGGGAGAGCTTGTTTACAACCCCACAGGCTATAAAATGGCAGGCGTTGTAGAGAAAGACGGCCGGCTTTTCGAAACCCCCGAAATCCCTGCCTATGGCTATAAGGTGGTAGATTTGGCTGAAGCCCAAAACCGCGTGCAGGTAATAGGCCCAATGCTTGAAAACGACTATTACACCTTAGTGCTTGATAAAGCAGGCCGAATTAAAACCCTTTACGATAAGGTAAATGGCCGAGAGGTGTTTATTGCAGGTGCCTATGGCAACGAATTCCGCATTTTCGAGGATTTACCCAAAGATTATGATAACTGGGAAATCTCCCGTTACTACAGCGAAAAAATGTGGGTTCTTGATTCTAAAGCAGACATCAAGCCCTTCACCAATAATGTTGGCGCAGGCTTTGTGGTAGAAAGGGATTATCTCGATTCCAAAATCAGCCAGACCATTCAGCTTTATAACAACAGCAAAAGAATTGATTTCAAAACCGAAATCGATTGGAAGCAGGACCATCAGATTTTAAAGATAGCATTCCCCTTTGACGTTCACACCAACAAGGCAACCTACGATATTCAGTTTGGTAATATCGAGCGCCCCACCCACTCCAACACCTCTTGGGATGCGGCAAAGTTCGAGGTTTGCGCCCATAAGTGGGTAGATGTTTCTGAAAACGGCTACGGCGTGGCTCTGCTTAATAACTGTAAATACGGCTTCAACACCGATGGCAGCACAGTTTCCTTAACCGTTCTTAAATGCGGAACCAATCCTAACGAGTTTGCCGACCGTTGCCACCACCGGTTCACCTATTCCTTGCTGCCCCATAGCGGCGACTTCCGTGAAGGCGGTGTTCAGCGCGAGGCCTATGCCCTTAATAACCCGATGGTATCAAAGTCTGTCAACAACGCAAACGGCACCCTTGCCGACAGCTATTCTGCCCTTTCTTGCGACAGCGAAAACGTTACCATCGACACCCTTAAAAAGGCATACGATGGCAGCGGTATTGTAGCCCGCCTTTTCGACTCCTTCGATTGCAGAAAAACAGTAAAACTGAAGCCCGGCTTCAATTTCGAAAAAGCCTACCTCTGCGATATGCTTGAAAACGAAATAAGCGAGCTTGAAATTCGCGACGGCGAAATAATCCTCCCCCTTAAAAACTTCGAAATCGCCACCATTAAAATTAAATAATTTTTCAATTGCCCGACCGAAGTAAGCATAACCCCTCGGTCGGGTTGTATTTTTCTTTGATTATATTGAAATTTGTGCTGTAATATGGTAAAATATAGATGTGAAAATGTATACCAATGGGGAATACCTTCCCGCTATAAAGCATTTGTTTTTAGGAGTGCGTAGCTTATGAAAAAGAGAACACTATCTTTTTTACTAACCCTTGTATTAATTTTTTCCGCTTTTCCTATAGGTGGTTTTTCCATAACCGCTAATGCCGCAACCAGTGGTGATTATGAGTATACTGTGTTATCAGATGGAACTGCCGAAATCACCGATTATACCGGCTCTGCAACTGAGCTCACAATCCCATCAGAAATTGACGGATACACCGTAACCTCAATAGGTGATTATGCATTTTCTAACACTAACATCATCAGTGTTAGAATTCCTGATAGTATAACTACAATAAGTGATGGTGCGTTTTGTTTTTGCGACAGTCTCACAAATATATCCATCCCCGACAGCATAACTTCAATAGGTAACGATGTGTTCTCTTACTGCTCAGCCCTTATAAGCATAAATGTTGATGAGAATAACAGTTCGTATAGTTGTCTTGATGGCGTATTGTTTAATAAAGATAAAACCGCGTTGATATGTTATCCTCGCGGAAAGAACGATTCAATTTATGATATTCCTGACGGTGTAAACACAATAGGCTATAATGCTTTCTATAATTGCTCCGCTCTTACAAGCATAACCGTTCCTGATAGCGCAAATTTGATAGACGTTCATGCTTTCTATAATTGCTCTAGTCTTACAAGCGTAAATATCCCCAATGGCGTAACAACAATAGGTCTCAGGGCATTCTATAATTGCTCCGGAATTACAAATATAACAATTCCCGACAGCGTAACAACGATAGGCGATTCTGCATTCCGTAACTGCACAGGTCTTGCTACAAGTATAACAATTCCCGACAGTGTAACCTCAATAGGTGATGATGTGTTCTACAATTGTTCCGGTATTACAAGCATATATGTTGATGAGAATAACAACTCGTATTGCTCTCTTGATGGTGTGCTGTTTGATAAATGTAAAACAGTACTTATATGCTATCCCGCTGGAAAGAAAGGCACAACCTATATTGTTCCGGATAGCGTAACCACGATTGGTAATTCTGCGTTCTGTTTATGCACTAGTCTTACAAATGTATCCATTGGAAACGGTATTACAACGATAGGCAACTCTGCGTTCCGTGGTTGCTATGGGCTTACTAGTTTAACAATCCCTGATAGCGTAACCTCAATAGGTTATAATGCATTCAGTTCTTGTTACGGACTTATGGATATAACAATCGGTAATGGTGTAACCTTAATAGGAGATGGCGCATTCTATAACTGCTCTGGTCTTACAAGCATAACCATCCCTAATAGCGTGATCTCGATAGGTGGTGAAGCGTTCGGCGGATGTTATAAACTTACAAATGTAATCATAGGAGATGGTGTAACATCAATTGGAAGTTATGCCTTCGGTTGTTGCTATGAACTTACAAGCGTAATCGTCGGAGATAGTGTAATCTCAATAGGCGAAGATGCGTTCAATGATTGCTCAAAACTTATAAGCATCATAATTCCAGATAGCGTTACATCAATAGGCGAAGATGCGTTCTATAATTGCTTAAGTCTAAAAAATGTCTATTATCATAATGGCACATCAACGCTTAGGTCGCAAATCGATATAGGCCTATACAACGATAATCTTATCGATGCAACCTGGCATTATGGTCATTTATACACAAACTGTAGTGACGCTACCTGCAATCTATGTGGTGATGTCCGCCTGGCAGGTCACAGCTATTCTGCTGCAACCTGTACTGCTCCCAAAACCTGTAAGGTTTGTAAGGCTACTACAGGCGCCGCATTAGGTCACTCTTACAAAACCACCGTTACCAAGGCCACAACCAAGGCGAACGGTAAGAAGGTTACCAAGTGTACCCGCTGCGGCAAAACCTCAAGTAGCTTAACAATCAATAAAATTGGCAGCATTAAACTTTCCACCACCAGCTACAGTTACTCAGGCTCTTCCAAGAAACCCACAGTTACCATTAAGGATTCTAAGGGTAATAAGATTTCAACCAAGTACTACACCGTTAAGTACACCAATAACAAGAACATCGGCACCGCCACCGCAAAGGTTACCTTCAAGGGCGACTACTCCGGTACAAAGAGCCTTACCTTTAAGATTAATCCTAAAAAGGTATCCAGCCTTAAGCTTAAGTCCTCTAAGAAAAAGCAGTTAACTGTATCCTGGGGGAAGGATTCTAAGGTAAGCGGCTACGAAATTGTATATGCAACCAACAGTAAATTCACAAAGGGTAAAAAGACTGTTAAGATAACCTCTTATAAAACCCAAAAGAAAACACTCCAAAGCCTTAAATCTAAAAAGACCTACTACGTAAAGGTTCGTGCATACAAGACCGTTAAGGGCAAGAAGTACTATGGCGCATATACTTCTGCTAAAAAAATAAAAATTAAATAATTCACTTCGAAGACACTCTCTGTATGGGGGTGTCTTTGCTTTGCCACAAAATATTGTATTTTTTAAGCATATTGCTCTTGCAATAGTTAACATAAAATGCTATAATGTATTTGTGTATTTATATGCATTTCCAGTTTGCATATTTTCTTTAGTTTTTCCTCATACTATAATCGTGAACTTTTTTAAGATTGGCGGTATTTTGTATGAGCGAAAAGGAAGAAAAGAAAATAGGGGAAGATAGCGAAAACCAAACCGACGAGCAACTTGATTCCATCGAAAAAATGGGCTCGGTCACCACCACCTGCGGCAAGCACACAATACATTGCTTAACCGTGGTGGGGCAGATAGAGGGGCATTTTATATTACCCTCGCAAAACAAAACCACCAAGTACGAGCACGTAATCCCTCAGCTTGTGGCAATAGAAGAGGATAGGTCTATCGATGGACTGCTTATAATTCTCAACACAGTGGGGGGCGACGTTGAAGCAGGCCTTGCCATTGCCGAGCTTATCGCAGGTATGAAAACCCCAACAGTATCGTTAGTGCTTGGCGGCGGCCATTCAATAGGTGTTCCCTTGGCGGTATCTGCCAAGCGTTCCTTTATTGCCCCCTCCGCCACCATGACACTGCACCCCGTTCGCACCTCAGGTCTTGTGTTGGGTGTGCCGCAAATGCTTAATTATTTCGATAAAATGCAGGATAGAATTATCCGCTTCGTTACCGACAATTCGGGCATAACCCCGAAGCGTTTTAAAGAGCTTATGCTGAACGTTGGCGAGCTTGTTACCGATATGGGCTCGGTTTTAGAAGGGGAAATGGCGGTAAAGGAAGGTCTTATCGATAATCTCGGCGGCCTGTCAGACGCTTTATCCTGCCTTTACGAAATGATAGAAGCCGAAAAGCCGAAGGGCGGTGAAGATAAATGATTCTTCACTCCATTGTCCCCGAAGCAATGATTTTTCCCGAAAAGGAAAGCCCCTATAAATACTATAAACTGAAGCACGGCTTTGCCGAATGCGAAATGGTAGAGGGCAAAATGCTTGTTCGCCGCATTAACTCTACCAACCCGCAGGATTATTTAAAAAAGGAATACAATATTTTTCAATAAGGTGCCATCGGCACCTATACATATTAATCGAGGTGTTACATAAATGGCAGCAGCCAAAAACGCAAAAAAGAAAAAAACCGAAGCCAAGGTAAGCAGTAGCCAAAAGGGCAGAAAGCCCTCCAGTGCCACCGCAACCGAAATAGAGCAAATGAGATCCCGCCCGCAAAAATCGGGCAAAAGTCAGCTACGTGCAATCATTCTGTTTGCAATAGCTGTGCTTTTAATGTTTGTTGCCCTTATTAAATCCGAAGAAAAAAACGTGTGGAATGGGCTGCACAACCTTTTGTTCGGTTTATTCGGTGTTGCAGGCTACGTTGTGCCCATATTTCTGGGTGCAATTGCGGTTAAATGCGCTTCAGACAAGCAGTACGAAAGGTTTGGCGTTCGATTAACAGAATCAGGCTTCCTTATCTGGTTTATTGCCGCCGCTATGGATATTTTCCCCAGCGTTACCGAGGGTCTTAATTTCTGGGATCATATCTCCCTTGCTTATTCCTACAAAAAGGTATACGGTGGTGTGTTCGGCGCCTTACTTGGCCACCCCTTAGATAAGGCAATGGGAACAACCGGTGCCAAAATTACCGTTGTAATACTTATTGTTGTTATGTTAATGCTGGTTACAGGTACCACCCTTATTGCCGCCTACAGAATGCTTTCTAAACCTGTTAAAAGCGTAGGTCAGGCTATAGAAAACCGTATGGAAGAAAGGGAAAGTCGCAGAAACGGCGAGCCTCAGCCCGAGCTTGATATTCCAATGCCGGGTGAAAAGCGCGGAAAATCGGTAGAAGAGGTTGTTGACCAGCCCCTGAACGTTGCCGACAAGCGCCGCAGAGTTATTGCCGCCTATCGCGGCGAAGACGCCATAGCTCAGCCCGATAAGGAATCCGCACCCGAAGAAGCTGCAGAGGAAACCGAAACCAAGGAAGAATCCCCAATTCCCGTAATTTCTGCCGACCAGGTTACAATTGAAGAGGAGCTTGAAAACGTTAAGGCCGAAGAGCAAAAGCCTGAGGAAACACCAAAGCCCGAAAAGATTGTGCCCATTCTCCCGAAAGGTGCATCCTTAAGCGAAATCCCCGAAGACGAGGAAGCCTATCGTTTCCCGCCCCTAAACCTTTTGCAACAGGGTAGTGGTATGGGCTCTGCAGGTGCTTCCGACCACGAGGCTGTAGGCGAACAGCTTGTTAATATTCTACGCAGCTTCGGTGTAGAAACAAAGATTATCAACATTAGTGTTGGCCCGTCTATTACCCGTTACGAGCTTCAGCCCGCAGCAGGTGTTAAAATCAGCAAAATCACCAGCCTTTCCGACGATATTGCTATGAACCTTGCCACCGCAGGTGTGCGTATTGAGGCACCTATTCCCAATAAGCCCGCCGTAGGTATAGAGGTTCCTAATAAAAAATCAAACATCGTTACTATCAGAGAAATTATCGATTCCAAGCCCTTTACCACCTCTAAGTCAAAGCTTACCGTTGCAATGGGTAAGGATATTGCAGGTGCGCCTATTGTTACCGATATCGGCAAAATGCCCCACGGACTTATTGCAGGTGCTACAGGCTCGGGTAAATCTGTTTGCATTAACTCAATTATTATGAGTCTGCTTTATAACGCCACACCCGATGAGGTTAAGCTTTTAATGATTGACCCGAAGGTAGTAGAATTGGGCGTATATAACGGCATTCCCCATCTGCTTGTTCCCGTTGTTACCGACCCAAGAAAGGCCGCAGGTGCTTTGGGCTGGGCTGTTAGCGAAATGGAAAAGCGTTATAAGATGTTCGCCGAAAACGACGTACGTAATCTTGAGGGCTACAACAGATTAGCCGAGAAAAGCGACAGCCTAATAAAAATGCCCCACATAGTTATAATTATCGACGAGTTGGCCGACCTTATGATGACCGCTCCCCACGAGGTAGAAGATTCTATCTGCCGTATTGCCCAAAAAGCTCGTGCCGCAGGTATGCATTTGCTTATTGCAACACAGCGTCCGTCTGTAGACGTTATTACAGGTATTATCAAGGCCAACATTCCTTCACGTATTGCCTTTGCTGTTTCTTCTGCCGTTGATAGCCGTACCATTTTAGACGTGGGCGGTGCAGAAAGGCTACTGGGTAGGGGCGATATGCTCTTTAACCCTGTTGGCGCAATCAAGCCCCGCAGAATACAGGGCTGTTTCGTCAGCGACGAAGAGGTCGAGGCGGTTGTAGAATTTATCAAGGGTATCAGAACAGACGAATACGACAGCGACATTATGGACGAAATCGAGCGCCAGGCGGCAGCCTCTAAGGATGGCAAAGGCTCAAAGAGCAGTGCCGAATCCTCGGGCGAAGATGCCGACCCGATGCTTAATGCCGCAATCGAATGTGTAGTTGAAAATGGACAGGCCTCCACCTCACTTTTACAGCGCCGCTTAAAGCTGGGCTATGCCCGTGCCGCCCGCATTATGGACGAAATGGAAGAGCGTGGAATTATTGGCCCATACGAAGGCGCAAAGGCACGTGCTGTGCTTTTAACCAAGGCTCAGCTTATGGAAATGCAGGCGCGCACCGACGATGTAGTAGAGGTGGAAGAGTAGATTTATGTTTCTTCCTATAAATCAAAAAGATATGAAAGCTCGCGGCTGGGAACAATGCGATTTTATAATCGTTACGGGCGACGCTTATGTCGACCATCCCACCTTCGGCACCGCCATAATATCCCGTGTTTTAGAGAACGCGGGATATAAAGTTGGTATAATCTCTCAGCCCGATTGGAAAAACGACCAAGCCTTTAAGGTGCTGGGTACTCCAAAATACGGCTTTATGGTGAATGCAGGTAATATTGATTCTATGGTGGCTCATTACACTGCCGCCAAGCGTAAGCGCAGCACCGATGCATATTCACCAGGTAATAAAGCAGGCCTTCGCCCCGATAGGGCGGTTACGGTTTATTCAAAAGCAATCCGCCGCATTTTTGGTGATATTCCCATTATAATCGGCGGGTTAGAGGCTTCGCTTCGCCGCTTTGCTCATTACGATTATTGGTCGGATTCCGTTATGCCCTCGGTGCTTGTCGATTCCGAGGCAGACATTCTTTCCTTTGGAATGGGCGAAAAGCAAACCGTTATTATTGCCGATATTCTGCGAGATTGTGGCGATGTAGCGGCTTTAAGGGATGTAAAAGGTATCTGCTACCTTACAGATAATCCTGCAGGAATAAAGGGCATTACATTGCCTTCATTTTCTTCTTGTGTTGCATCAAAAGAAAAATATGCCGAAGCCTGCAGAGTGGAATACGATGAACAGGATGCGGTAAGAGGCAAGCGGCTTATACAACAGCACGGCAACAGGTATCTTGTGCAAAACCCACCTATGCCGCCCCTTACCACCGAAGAAATGGACGCAGTTTACGAACTGCCTTTCCAGCGTTATTATCATCCTTCCTACGAATCGGTTGGTGGTGTTCCCGCAATCGAGGAGGTTGAATTTTCCATAGCCCACAACCGCGGCTGCTTTGGTGCTTGTAACTTTTGCTCTATTGCTTTCCATCAAGGCAGGCAGATAACCGTAAGAAGCAAAGAATCTGTTATAAGAGAAGCCGAAAAGCTTTCCCGAAATCCCCGCTTTAAGGGCTATATACACGATGTTGGCGGTCCCACCGCTAACTTCCGTTTGCCTTCCTGTGAACAACAGCTAAAAAACGGACTTTGCAAAGGTAAAAAGTGTCTTGCTCCCACACCCTGTAAAAATCTTCAGGTCGACCACAGCGAATATGTTGAAATTTTGCGGGAAATGCGTAAAATCAAGGGGGTTAAAAAGGTATTTATTCGCTCAGGAGTAAGGTTTGATTACCTTTTAGAGGACGAGTCCCGCGATTTCTTCCGCGAACTTGTAACCCACCACGTAAGCGGTCAGCTTAAGGTTGCGCCCGAGCATTGCAGTGCCGCAGTGCTTGATAAAATGGGTAAACCCCATATAGAAACCTACAAACGCTTTGCCAAAGAATTTTATAATTTCACAAAATCTCAAGGCAAAGAGCAGTATCTTGTGCCATACCTTATGTCAAGCCACCCGGGAAGCACCCTGCGTGACGCTGTAGAGCTGGCGCTGTTTCTGAAAAAGGAAAAAATTCGCCCCGAACAGGTGCAGGATTTTTACCCAACTCCGGGTACAATTTCAACAGCAATGTATTATACAGGGCTTGACCCGCATACAATGAAAAAGGTGTTCGTGCCAAAAACTCCCGAAGAAAAACAAATGCAACGAGCTTTGCTGCAGTACTTTAAGCCTGAAAATAAAGATATTGTAAAAAAAGCACTTATTAAAGCGGGCAGAACCGACCTTATTGGTAATGGATATAATTGTCTTATTCAGGGGAATCTCTCTGCAAACAAAAGCAATAATACCTCTAAACGTAATCCTATGCGAAAAATGGGCGGTAAATGGCAGCCTAAAAAACGCAGATAATTTTCCAGGGCCGATGCTGTTACGCATCGGCCTGCTTTAAGTGAAAGGTGATTTTTATGAAAAAGGAAAGCTTTTATTTTGAATCAAAGGTTGATGGACAGAAAATTCACGCATTGAAATATATTCCCGACGGAGAAGTTACAGCAGTACTTCAGATTTCTCACGGTATGGTGGAATTTATTGAACGGTATGAAGATTTTGCCGCCTTCCTTTGCGAAAATAATATTATGGTTGTGGGAAACGACCATCGAGGCCACGGAGATACAGCTAAAACTCCCGAAGAATACGGCTACTTTGTTAAAGATAATCCCACCGAAACCGTACTATCGGACATACACACCTTAACTATTTTGGTAAAGCGCGAATATCCCGATGTTCCTTATTTCCTTATGGGGCACAGTATGGGTTCCTTCTTTGCCAGAAGATATTTGTGCCACTATGGTGATAAACTAAGCGGCGCAATAATTATGGGAACGGGCTGTCAGGCAAGGGCGCTTGTAAAGCTTGGTAAAGCCTTAACAAAGATTATAGGCCTATTCAGAACCGATAAGCACAGAAGCGGCCTTATTGAGATTATGGCCTTCGGCACCTATAATAAAAAGTTCAAGCCCGCAAGAACTCGTATGGATTGGCTTAGTAAGGACGAGGCCGCAGTCGATAGATTTATTGCCGAAAAACGCTGTGATTTCAGGTTCACACTTAATGCGTTTTACGGAATGTTCAATTGTATCGACAGCCTTTACAATAAAGAAAATCTCAGCAATATGCCGAAAGAATTGCCTACTTTATTCGTAAGCGGCTCCCTTGACCCTGTTGGCGGTTACGAAAAGGGCGTTAGAAAAGCTTATGGCCATTTCCAAAAAGCAGGTATGAAGAATATTCAGCTTAAGTTTTATAAAGAAGACCGCCACGAGCCACTTCACGAAACCGACAAAGAGGTGGTTTACAGCGATATACTGTGTTGGTTAAAGGATAATATTAAATAAAATGCATTTTTGGTAACATTTAGGGAATACTCGTAATATAATCAAGTAAAGGAGTTATATTATGAGAAATCTTTTGGGAACAAAAACCGAGCACAACCTTCGCGAGGCCTTTGCAGGGGAGTCAATGGCCCATACCAAGTATAAGTATTATTACGAAAAGGCAAAGCAGGATGGTTACGAGCAGATTGCTGCAATTTTCAAGGAAACCGCGCACAACGAAAAAGAGCACGCTGAAATCTGGTTCAAAATCCTTCATGACGACCAAATGCCCGCCACCTTACCCAATCTTACCGACGCGGCCGAGGGAGAACACCTTGAATGGACCGAAATGTATGCTCGTATGGCTAAAGAAGCCAGGGAAGAGGGATTTCAGGATATTGCTATTCTTTTTGAGGGTGTAGCAAAAATCGAGAAGGAGCACGAGGAAAGATATCGCAAGCTGATAAGCAACCTTGAAAATGGTGTTGTATTTTCGAAAGATGGCGATGTGGTATGGCAATGCCGCAATTGTGGGCATATTCATGTGGGCAAGGCTGCACCAATGGCTTGCCCGATATGCAAAAAGCCGCAGGCGTATTTCCAGGAAAAACCGCAAAATTTTTAAAATTTATTTAAAAATAGGTATTGACAAGGCCTTTTTTCGGTGCTATAATGTACAAAAATTAATAAAGGCTATGACGAAGACGGTTTAGAATAACTGTTCACAGAGAGTCGGCGTTTGGTGTAAGCCGATAGCAAGTGTTCTTCACAACCCATCACTTCCGAGCCGGAGGTCTGAGAGCTTTTTGCAGGTAGGCGCCTCCCGTGATTGCTGCGTAAAGGCATAGGGGTTGATAGACTCCAAGAGTGGTAACCTTCGGGTTGCAATTTGAGTGGTACCGCGGATTAAGTTTTAATTCCGTCTCAAAGTTTTCTTTGAGACGGTTTTTTTATTGCCAAAACTTTTTAGAAATGGAGGAATTAAAATGGCAACAGTAGAAAACGAAAAATTATTAGAGGTCGCAGTACGAATTAGGGAAATGCGTGAGATATGCGGCATATCTGCTGCCGATATGGCTCTTAAAACCGAAGTAACTTTGGAAGAGTACGAATCTTACGAAGCCGGCAAACTGGATTTCCCCTTTAGCTTTATTCACAAATGCGCTCTTGCATTCGAGATTGATATTACAGATTTGCTTGAAGGCCATAGTGCCCATCTTTCCTCGTATACAATAACAAGAAAAGGCAAGGGTCAGGCAACTGCAAAAGAGCAGGGAATAGATATTCAAAATCTTGCTCCTAAATTCCGTCAGAAAATTGCCGAACCTTATTGGGTTAAATATGAATATAAACCCGAACTGCAAAATAAGCCCATAAACCTTTCTAAACACTCAGGTCAGGAATTCGATTTTATCATCAGTGGTCGCTTAAAGGTACAGATTGGCGATAATGTTGAAGTCTTGGGCGAAGGCGACAGCATTTATTATAATAGTTCTACCCCACACGGTATGGTAGCAGTAGACGGTGAAGATTGTCTTTTTGTTGCAGTTGTGCTTCCCGGTGAAAACGAGAACGAAGACGTTGTTCGCGACACCATAGTTACTGCTAATTCAACCTCGGGAAGCCTTGTATCTGATAAGTTTATCGAAACAGTAGAAGACGAGAACGGCGTGCTTCAAAGCATCAATTTCAAAAATGAGAACGAGTTCAACTTTGCATTTGATATTGTAGATGAGGTGGCAAAGAAGAATCCCGATAAGCTTGCTATGATTCATATCGATAAAAACAAGGTGGAAAGAAAGTTCACATATAACGATATGAAGCGCGCATCTAACCAATGCGCCAACTACTTTAAATCCCTTGGAATTAAAAAGGGCGATAGGGTAATGGTTATTCTTAAGCGCCATTATCAGTTCTGGTATACAATTCTTGCACTTCACAAGCTTGGTGCTATCGCAATTCCTGCCACCAACCTTCTGCAAGAGCACGATTTGGATTATCGCTTTAACGCAGCCGATGTTAGCGCAATCGTTTGTACAGCCGATGGTGATGTTGCAAATCAGGTTGATTTGGCTCAAAAAAACAGCCCCACCCTTAAAACTAAAATTCTTGTTGGCGGCTGTAAAGAAGATTGGCACGATTTCGATTCTGAATACGGCCTTTACAGCGCTCATTTCTATCGCACTGAGGATACTGCCTGCGGTGAAGACCTTATGTTAATGCTCTTCACATCAGGTACAACCGGATATCCCAAGATTGCGGCTCACAGCTATAAATACGCTTTGGGTCACTATATCACCGCAAAATACTGGCACGGTGTAGACGAAAACGGCCTGCATTTCACTATTTCTGAAACCGGCTGGGGTAAGGCTCTTTGGGGCAAACTTTATGGTCAATGGCTTTGCGAGGGCTCTGTCTTTACCTACGATTTTGACCGTTTCGATGCATCTGAAATCTTACCTATGTTTGCAAAGTACAACATAACAACCTTCTGTGCACCGCCTACAATGCTCAGAATGATGATTAAGGAAGACATCTCTAAGTATGACCTTTCTTCAATCAAGCACATGACTACCGCAGGAGAGGCCCTTAACCCCGAGGTTTATAAACAATTCGAAAAAGCAACAGGTCTTCAGATTATGGAGGGCTTTGGCCAAACCGAATTGACCCTGGTTATCGCCAATCTTATGGGCAACCCCCACAAACTCGGCTCTATGGGTAAACCCACACCTCTATATGATGTTGATATTCTCGACCCCGACGGTAATCCTGTGGCCGATGGTGAAACAGGCGAAATCGTTGTTAAAACCAGCGACAAGGTGCCCTGTGGATTGTTCTCGGGTTATTACAAAAACCAGGACGCAACAGACGAGGTATGGCACGACGGATACTACCATACAGGCGATACCGCCTGGCGCGATGAAGATGGCTTTATCTGGTACGTTGGCCGCGTAGACGATGTTATCAAATCCTCAGGCTACCGCATCGGACCTTTCGAAATCGAAAGTGTTATTATGGAACTTCCTTATGTTCTGGAATGTGGTGTTTCTGCCGCCCCCGATGAAGTTCGTGGCCAGGTTGTTAAGGCAAGCATAGTGCTTGTTAAAGGAACTGAAGGTACAGAAGAACTAAAAAAAGAGATTCAGAATTACGTTAAACAACACACTGCACCATATAAATATCCCCGCATAGTTGTATTTAAGGATGAGCTTCCCAAGACCATTAGCGGTAAGATTCAAAGAAACAAGCTGTAAAATACTGCAAAATTTAATATTTCTCTTGACATTTGGGTTAATATGTGATATCATCATTGAGTATTAAAGGCGTTGAAGAAGAGTTCACGGTATAAAGTCCTTAAGAGAGCCGACGGTTGGTGCGAGTCGGTGGAACAAGCCGTTGTTTGTAGCTTCCGAGCCGAGGGGAAGAAAGGCGTGTTATTCGCTTAGTAGAACCTCTCCGTGATTGCTGCGTAAAGGCATAGGGGTTGATAGACCCCAAGAGTGGCGGCTTTCTGCTGCAATTTGAGTGGTACCGCGGGTTGGTAAATATTTAACAGCTCGTCTCAAAGTCGTACTTTGGGGCGAGCTTATTTTTCGTTCCCCCAACCAAAACGAAAGGGAGAAAAACCATGGAACAAATTACAGGTCTTGATTTCAAAATCAAAGAAATGGCGGCGCGTATTAAAGAGCTTCGCGAAATCGAAGCCTTAAGCGTTGAGGAAATGGCAAGCAAAACTGCCGTATCCGCCGAAGAATATCTTGCTTGCGAAAACGGCGAAAGGGATTTAAACTTCGCCTTTATTTACCGTTGTGCACTTGCTTTTAACGTTAACGTAACAGATATTATCGAGGGTACAAGCCCTACGCTTAAATCCTACGTTGTAACCAGAAAAGGTATGGGTCAAAGAATAGAAAAGGCCCACGGTATGACCTATTTCAATCTGGCTTCGGCCTTTAAAAAGAGAATTGCCGAGCCTCTTTACGTGCATAGTGTTTACGACGAAGCGGCTCAGAATAAGGATATTGAGCTTACCACCCATACAGGGCAAGAGTTTGATATCGTTATTGAAGGTCAATTGAAGGTTCAGGTTGGCGAACACACCGAGGTATTAGGCCCCGGAGATACAATATATTACGATAGTGCCACACCTCACGGTATGATTGCCGTTAACGGTGCAGACTGCCTTTTCTACGCAATAGTTCTTAACACCGCAGGCGAGGATATTTCTGAGTTTACCCACACTAACGTAAAAGCTCCTGCAAAGACTGTAGCCCCCGTTAAGGAAGACACTAAAGAACGTATCTATCGAAAGTACATAGATATTACTAAAGATAAAAACGGCACACCCACCAAAATCACCTTTAAAAACACCGAAAACTTTAACTTCGGCTTTGATTTGGTAGATGCTTTGGCCGACCGCGAGCCCGAAAAGCTTGCAATGCTGCACATTTCCCGCGATAAAACCGAGCGTCGCTTTACCTTTAAGGATATAAAGAAGTATTCCAACCAATGCGCTAACTACTTTAAATCCCTTGGAATTAAAAAGGGCGATAAGGTAATGCTTATTCTGAAGCGTCATTATCAGTTCTGGTTCTCTATGATTGCCCTTAATAAACTGGGTGCAATAGCAATACCTGCCCCTAACCAGTTAGTTGAGCACGACCTGGAATATCGCTTTGAATCTGCAGGTATTTCAACAATTATCTGTACCGCCGACGGCGACGTTGCCCATCAGGTAGAGCTGGCCGATGCTAAATGCGGAACCCTTAAGAACAAGCTTATTGTTAACGGCAGCCGCGAGGGTTGGAGAAGCTTCGACGACGAGTACACACTTTACAGTACCCATTATAATCGCACAGCCGACGCTCCCTCAGGAGAAGATCTTATGCTTATGTTCTTCACCTCAGGCACTTCGGGCTATCCCAAAATGGCGGCTCATAACTATAAATATCCTCTGGGTCACTTCCATACCGCCAAATATTGGCATACTGTTGACACCGATGGCTTGCACTATACAATTTCCGACACGGGCTGGGCCAAGTCTATGTGGGGTAAGCTGTATGGTCAGTGGCTGGCCGAGGGCGCAATATTTGTATACGACTTCGACCGTTTCGATGCGGCAGACATATTGCCTATGTTTGCTAAATATCAAATAACTACCTTCTGCGCACCTCCTACAATGCTAAGAATGATGGTAAAGCAGGATATTTCTCAGTATGATTTTTCTTCTGTTAAGCATATGACTACGGCCGGTGAAGCCCTTAACCCCGAGGTTTACCGCCAGTTTGAAAAAGCAACAGGCTTACAGATTTTAGAAGGCTTCGGTCAAACCGAAAGCACTATGATTATCGGCAATATGGTGGGCGCACCCCATAAAATCGGTTCAATGGGTAAACCCGCACCTATATACGATGTCGATATTATCAATTCCGAAGGCAAATCCGCGGCTCCCGGTGAAACCGGTGAAATTGTTATTAATATTAAAGACGGTCTTCCTTGCGGTCTTGCCACCTGTTACTATAATAATCCCGAAAAAACTGCCGAAACCTGGTGCGATGGATATTATCATACAGGTGATACTGCCTGGCGAGATGAAGACGGATTCTATTGGTACGTTGGCCGTGTAGACGATGTTATTAAGTCTTCTGGCTACAGAATCGGACCCTTCGAAATCGAAAGTGTTATTATGGAGCTCCCTTACGTTCTTGAGTGCGGCGTTTCCGCCGCTCCCGATGAAGTTCGCGGTCAGGTTGTTAAGGCAAGCATTGTGCTTGTTCCCGGCACCGAAGGCACTGAAGAACTAAAGAAGGAAATCCAGAATTACGTTAAGGTTAAAACAGCACCTTATAAATACCCAAGAATTGTGGTGTTCAGAGATGAACTTCCTAAAACCACAAGTGGTAAAATTCAAAGAAATAAGCTTTAAGCATAGTTTTTTAGGCAGGTGAGGATGTGGAATTCAAAAGAATAACAATGCTTTCGGGGCATTATGGTAGCGGCAAAACCAACGTGGCTTTAAACCTTGCATTCAAACTTCGTGAATGGGGAGGGCAGGTTGCGGTTGCCGATGTAGACATCGTAAACCCCTATTTCAGAACCAAGGATAGCGCCGAACAGCTTGCGGAGGCAGGAATTCAGCTTATTTGCTCCGACTACGCCAACACTAATTTAGATATTCCCGCCTTACCTTCTGAGATTTATGCCATAACCGACAATAAGTCTCAATCTGTTATAATGGATATTGGCGGCGACGACCGCGGAGCCTTAGCGCTTGGCAGGCTTAGCCCCGAGATTATGGCAGAAAACAATTACGATATGCTTTTTGTTATAAACTGTTACCGCCCATTAACTTCCGACGTTGAATCCACATTAGAGGTTATGCGAGAAATTGAAATATCAGGGAAGATACCCTTTACTGCAATAGTAAACAACTCGAATTTAGGTAACGAAACCACCCCCGAAGATATTCTTTCATCGGTAAAGTATGCCGAAGAGGTTTCAAAAGCAACGGGGCTACCAATCAAGTATACGTCGGTCAAGAGTGATTTAGCGGAAGCGCTTCAAGGCAAAATTCCCAACCTGTTACCCTTGACCTTACAAACCAAAATTTGTTAAACCAACCTTAAGGAGCGTGTAAAAATGGCTAAATTAACCTTCAAGTCAGATAATTGTAAGGGCTGTGGACTTTGTGTAAATGTTTGCCCAAAAAATGTTCTGGCACTGAACAAAGACAAAATCAACAAAAAGGGTCACCACCCTGTAGAAGCAGTAAACGAAAAGGACTGCATCGGCTGTGCTTTCTGCGCAACTATGTGTCCCGACTGTATTATAAAGGTTGAAAGGTAGTGAATATAAATGGCAGATAAAGTATTAATGAAAGGTAACGAGGCTATAGCCGAGGCTGCAATTATTGCAGGCTGTCGTCACTACTATGGCTATCCCATTACCCCCCAAACCGAAATTGCCGCTTATATGGCAAAAAGAATGCCCAAAATTGGCGGTGTTTTTCTGCAGGCCGAAAGCGAAGTAGCCGCAATCAATATGGTGTATGGCACCGCTTCTGCAGGTAAAAGATGTATGACATCTTCTTCAAGCCCGGGTATCTCCTTAAAAGGCGAGGGACTTTCCTATATGGCAGGTGCTGACCTTCCTGCACTTGTAATCAATGTTCAGCGTGGCGGTCCCGGTCTTGGTGGTATTCAGCCTTCTCAGGCCGACTATTTCCAGGCTACTAAGGGTGGTGCCCACGGCGACTTCCATATGATAGTTTTAGCGCCTTCTTCGGTTCAGGAAATGGCCGACCTTACGGTAAAAGGCTTCGACCTTGCCGATAAATATCGTATGACCACAATGCTTCTTGCTGACGGCACAATGGGTCAGATGATGGAGCCTGTATCTTTAGATTTTGAAATTGCTCCCCCTGTAGAAAAGCCCTGGGCTACCACAGGTACAAAATGTGAGCGTTTCCACAATATTACAAATTCACTCTCTCTTGTTCCCGAGGAATTAGAGCAGCTTAACTTCGCCCGCTACGAGAAATATAAAACCGTAGAAGAAAACGAAGTTATGTATGAAGAATACTTAATGGAAGATGCAGAAATCTGCATTGTAGCCTTTGGTATTGCCGCCCGCGTTGCCAAGAACGCTATCAACGAAGCTCGAGCAAACGGCGTTAAGGTTGGTATGATTAGACCCATAACCCTTTGGCCATTCCCTTATGCTCCTATAGCAAAAGCGGCAGAAAAGGCAAAGCGCTTTATTTCTGTAGAGCTTTCAATGGGTCAGATGATAGAGGACGTTATGCTTGCGGTTGCAGGCAAAGCTCCCGTAGAGCTTTGTAACAGAGCCGGCGGTATGATCCCCGACCCTCAGCAGATTTTGGCTGCTATAAATAACGGAGGTGCAAAATAATGGTAGTATTTGACAAACCCAAAGCATTAGCAGATATCCCAATGCATTATTGCCCCGGTTGCACCCACGGTATAGTACACCGCCTTGTTGCCGAGGTTATAGACGAATTAGGGATAGAAGGCAGAACAATAGGTATTGCACCTGTTGGTTGTTCTGTTATGGCATATAACTATTTCACCTGTGATATGATTGAGGCTGCCCACGGCAGAGCACCTGCAGTTGCAACAGGTGTTAAGCGTGCAGACCCAGAAAATAATATAGTTTTTACATATCAGGGCGACGGTGACTTAGCTTCTATCGGTATGGCAGAAACCGTTCATTCTGCTGCCAGAAACGAGAACATCACCATTATCTTTATCAACAACGCTATTTACGGTATGACAGGCGGCCAGATGGCTCCTACATCATTGCCCGGTCAGGTTACCCAAACCTCGCCCTATGGCCGTGACGTAAACCATTGCGGTTTTCCCATAAGGGTTGCCGAAATGCTGGCTACTTTAGATGGTCCTGAGTATATCGAGCGTGTTGCAGTAAACAACGTTAAAAACGTTAAAAACGCTAAAAAGGCCATTAAAAAGGCTTTCCAGAACCAGGTAGACGGAAAGGGATTCTCTTTGGTAGAGGTTATTTCAAGCTGTCCCACAAACTGGGGTATGACTCCCGAGAAGGCACTCCAGTGGATCGACGAGAAAATGATTCCTCACTATCCCTTAGGTGTTTATAAAGACCGTTCTGCGGAAAATAAGGAATAAGGAGGAAGCGATAATGACAAAACAGATTCTTATTGCAGGCTTTGGCGGTCAGGGTATACTTTTTGCCGGTAAGTTCTTAGCCTATAAAGGTCTTATTGAAGATAAGCAGATAAGCTGGCTTCCTTCCTATGGCCCTGAAATGCGCGGTGGTACGGCATCTTGCGGTATTATTGTAAGCGATGAGCCGGTTGGATCTCCCATAGTTTCTAACCCCGATACTCTTGTGGTTATGAATCTTCCTTCACTTGATAAATACGAGGATACAGTTGTGCCCGGTGGTACTATATTTGTTGATTCTTCTCTTATCGAGCGTCAGGTTAAAAGAACCGACGTAACCGTACATTACATTCCTGCAACCCAGCTTGCAAACACCAATAATATGCCCAAGCTTGCTAATATGATTATTATGGGTAAGCTTATGGCAGAAATGGGCCAATTCGATGAAAATAGCATCGACGCCGCCCTTAAAAAGGTTATTTCCGCAAAGCATGCAGATATGCTTGAGGTAAACCTTAATGCTCTGAAATTGGGTAAAGATAATTAATTGAAGGAGTAATTTAATATGGATATCAAAATTACTAAGGTTTCCAACCTGAAGGTTAAGCCCGAAGCTTCAACTTTAGGCTTTGGCCAGATTTTTACCGACCATATGTTTATTATGGATTATTCCAAGGATATCGGCTGGCACGATGCCCGCATAGTACCCTTTGGCGAATTTATGATTCACCCTGCATCCACCGTTTTGCACTATGGCTCAGAAATATTCGAAGGTCTTAAAGCATACCGCAGAAAAGACGGTAAGGTTCAGCTTTTCAGAGCTATTGAAAACATTCGCAGAATGAACAATTCCGCCGAAAGACTTTGTCTGCCTCAAATTGACGAGGATATTGCAATGGAAATTCTTGAAACCTTCGTTGGTCTTGAGCAGGATTGGACACCTTCCGCCCCCGGTACTTCACTTTACCTTCGTCCCTTTATGTATGGTAACGATGAAACTCTGGGCGTTCACGCAGTTCACAATGCAAGGTTTATGATAATTGCTTCTCCCGTAGGCAGCTATTATAAAGAAGGCATTAACCCCGTTAAGATTATGATTGAATCTGAAGACGTTCGTGCAGTACGCGGCGGTACAGGTTACGCAAAATGCGGCGGTAACTACGCAGCAAGTAACCGTGCAGGCCAGAGAGCAGAAGAGCAGGGCTATTCTCAGGTGCTTTGGCTCGACGGTGTTGAGCGTAAATATATCGAAGAGGTTGGCGCTATGAACGTTATGTTCAAAATCGGCGGCGAGATAGTAACTCCCGCACTTACAGGCTCTATACTTCCCGGTATTACCCGTAAATCCTGTATCGAGGTGCTGAAGAAGGAAGGCTACACCGTTAGCGAAAGACTTCTCAGTATCGACGAGCTTGAAGATGCAATGGAAAAGGGCATTCTTGAAGAGGCTTGGGGTTGCGGCACCGCAGCCGTTGTTTCTCCAATCGGTGAGCTTTGCTACAAGGGTAAGAAGTACCCGGTAAACAATGGCGAAATTGGTAAAGTAACACAGCACCTTTACGATACCTTAACCGGCATTCAGTGGGGCGATATTCCCGACGAATTCGGCTGGACATCTTTAATTAAATAATTAACTTCAAGCAGGTGAATTCTCCGTAATTTACCTGCTTAAAAAATTTTAAAAAAACTGTTGACAAAGGTATTTTGCGGTGTTATAATATTCGCATATTATAAATGCGTTGATGGAATTATTGCATATCCTCGTGTGCGCTTCAGAGAGCTGCCGTTTGGTGCAAGGCAGTGCGTTGGGGTAGTGTCAAGTCTCATTCCTGAGCAGGGCTGCTGAAATTTCAGTAAGCGGTCACGGCTTGCCCCGTTATCAAGGCAAAAAGCTTAGTGGAGCTTTTAGTAAGGTGGCTGTTTTCAGCAACCAGGGTGGTACCGCGGAATAATTTTCGTCCCTGAGGAAGCATATAGCTTCTTCGGGGCTTTTTGTTTATAATCACCTAATTTTAGCTCTCTAAAATCAGAAAGGATTGATTTTATGAAACAGGTAAAAATCGCAGACTCAACACTTTGTATGGATGGAAGTGCATTTTCTTTTAAAGAAAAGCTTGAAATTGCACGTCAGCTTGAAAAGCTTAATGTAGATATTATCGAACTTCCGGAAATTGACAATAAAAGGGTAGATACACTTTTTGTGCGTACAGTTTCTTCTTTTGTTAAGAACAGTTGTATTTCCGTTGCCGCTGGCAGCAGTATGGAAAGTATTGAAGATGCTGCCACAGCATTAAGCGGTGCCGAGAAACCTGAAATTAGAATAGAGCTTCCTGTTTCTCCTGTTGGTATGGAATATACCTGCCACAAAAAGCCCCCCGTAATGCTGGAATGGATTAAATCTGCTGTGGCTTTTGCCAAGGAAAAGTGTAAATCTGTTGAATTCTGCGCAGTAGACGCTACAAGAGCCGAGCCCGATTTTCTTGCAAGTGCTGTAGCAACCGCAGTTGAAGCAGGCGCCACAAGAGTTTCACTTTGTGATTCTGCCGATGGTATGCTGCCCGACGCTTTTGCAGAATTTATTGATAACATAGCCGCAAACACCTCTGTTCCGGTTGGAGTTTCGTGTAATAATAAAAACGGATTGGCAGTAGCCTCTGCCGTTTTGGCCGTTAGAAAGAGTGCTAGCGTTGTTAAAACCGATATAGGTGGCAATGGAATTTCACTTGAAATTTTTGCCGATTTAATTAAAAATTGCGGAGTTAACTTCGAGCTTAGCAGTGCAGTTCGTTATACCGAGCTTCATAGAATTGTTAAGCAAATTATGTGGATTTCCGATAACGCAAGCAATCAAAAATCTGCCGTTACCGTGGCAGAGGCCGATGACAGCGGAATCCACCTCGACGTTAACGATAATCAGCAAACCGTAATCTCTGCCGTAAACGTACTGGGCTACGATTTATCAGAGGAGGATTGTGGTAAGGTATTCGAAGAATTTCAGAGAGTGGCCGCAAAGAAAAATGTAGGCGCCAAAGAATTAGATGCAATCGTTGCCAGCGTTGCCTTGCAGGTGCCCGCAACCTATCGTTTAAAAAGCTACGTTGTAAACAGTGGTAACATAATTACCGCAAGCGCTCAGATTACCTTGGAAAAGGGCGACCAGATTATGCAAGGCATCAGCATGGGCGATGGTCCTATCGATTCTGCATTCTTAGCTGTTGAGCAGATTATCGGTCATCATTACGAGCTTGACGACTTCCAGATTCAGTCTGTTACCGAGGGTCAAGAGGCTATGGGTCAGGCGGTTGTAAAGCTCAGAAGCGACGGAAAACTTTATTCCGGCAATGGTATTTCTACCGATATTATCGGCGCAAGCATACGTGCGTATATTAATGCAGTAAATAAAATTGTTTACGAGGAGGCGTAATAAATGAAACTGTCATTTTCCACCAAAGGCTGGCATAATAACACCTTTGGCGAGTTTTTGGATATTGCAGCAGACCTTAAGTTTCAGGGTATCGAGCTGCACAATATAAATAACAGTCTTTTTACCGATAAGGATGGTGCATTCCACGATTACGCCGCTGCCGCAACATTGCGCAGTATGTACGAAAAGAAAATACAAATTCCTTGTATCGACGCAATTCTCGATTTAGGTGAAGCAGGAAATTCAGAGTCCATTATCGACGAAATTAACCGCTGTATGTCAATTGCAGCCAATCTTCATATACCCTTCATTCGTATGCGCGCTATGGAAAACGGCGACGAAGAAACCGTAAAAAGTGTTATTGAAGCCGTGCTTCCTAAAGCAGAAGAGCAAGGGGTAACTCTGCTTATTGAAACCTCGGGTATGTATGCTAAAACCAAACAGCTTCGCGAATTTCTTAACATTTTTGCTTCCGATAATCTTGCGGCACTCTGGCAGATGTCTGCTGCCTACTTCTATGGCGGAGAAACTTCTGAAGAGATTATTCAGAATTTGGGTAAGTACATCAAACACGTACAGCTAAACGATGCCGTTATGTCCGATGGCAAACTGGAATATTGCCTTGCGGGCGAGGGCGACCTTCCCGTACGTGAAATGATGCTTGGCCTTCGTTCTGTTAATTACGACGGCTTTATCTCCTTGGTTTGGGATCCTACCTGGTGTGAAGAGCTTGACGATATGGAGATAATTTTCTCTCAGTTTGTTAATTATATGAAGCAGTATAACGATACTTCACGTAACGAGAGAACTCTCTATTATAACGAGTCTCACACAGGCCGTTTTGTGTGGAAAAAGGATTTGCTTATAGATGAAACCTTTTCCGAAGTTCTCGACCGTATGGTTGAAGAATTCCCCGACCAGTATGCATTTAAGTATACAACCCTTGATTACACACGTACCTACAGCGAATTCCGTGACGACGTTGATACCTTTGCCCGTTCGCTTATTGCATTGGGCGTAAAGGCTGGTACACACGTTGCTGTTTGGGCGTCAAACGTTCCTCAGTGGTATATAGCCTTCTGGGCTACTGCTAAAATCGGTGCGGTTTTGGTAACCGTTAACACCGCCTATAAAATCCACGAGGTTGAGTACCTGCTTCGCCAATCCGACACCCACACACTTATTATGACCGAGGGTGGCAAAGATTGTAAATATGGCGAAATTGTAGCCGAGCTTTGCCCCGAGCTTTCAGCCCTTAAACCCGGCCAACCACTTCACGCAAGGCGTCTGCCTTTCCTTAGAAATGCAATTACAGTTGGCTTTAAGCAAAAGGGTTGCCTTACCTGGAACGAGGCTATTGACAGAGCTTCTCAGGTTCCTCTCGACGAGGTTAAGCGTATGGCGGCGGCTGTTGACAAAGATGATGTGTGCAATATGCAGTACACTTCGGGTACAACCGGTTTTCCTAAGGGTGTTATGCTTACTCACTATAATGTTGTGAATAACGGTAAATACATCGGCGACCATATGGATTTGTCCACCGCCGACAGAATGATGATTCAGGTTCCTATGTTCCATTGCTTTGGTATGGTACTTTCTATGACTGCATCTATGACCCACGGTGCAACAATGTATCCGTTGCCTTACTTCTCACCGAAGCCGGCCCTTTCCTGTGTCCATAACGAGCATATTACCTGTTTCAATGGTGTTCCCACAATGTTTATCGCTATGATGGAGCATCCCGATTTCCCGAAAACCGATTTCTCCTATATCCGTACAGGCATTATGGCAGGAGCAAACTGTCCGGCAGACCTTATGAAAAAGGCTACCGAGGTTATGAATATGAAGCAGATTGTATCTGTTTACGGACAGACCGAGGCAAGCCCCGGCTGCACAATGAGCAGCTATTATGATTCTTTAGAGGTTCGTACCGAAACCGTTGGTAGCGACTTCGCCAACGTTGAATGCAAAATTATCGACCCCGAAACAGGGGAGGATTGCCCCGATGGTGTTAATGGCGAGTTCGTTGCCCGTGGCTACAATATAATGAAGGGCTATTATAAAATGCCCAAGGCAACAGCCGAGGCAATCGATAAAGATGGCTGGCTTCACACAGGCGACCTTGCCTGTCGCCGCCCCGACGGCACCTATCTTATAACAGGCAGACTTAAGGATATGATTATCCGTGGTGGTGAAAACATTTACCCCAAGGAAATTGAGGAGTTTATCTACACCTGCGATAAGGTAAGCGACGTTCAGGTTATCGGCGTTCCCGATAAGCAGTACGGCGAGGAGATTATGGCCTGCATTATCCTTAAAGAGGGTGAGAGTATGACCGAGGAAGAAATGAAGTCTTACATCGCGGCTCATATGGCTCGCCATAAGGTGCCGAGATATATCGACTTTGTTGATAGTTTCCCAATGAATGCAGCGGGCAAAATTCTTAAGTACAAAATGCGCGAGAATGCCGCAAAGAAATTAGGATTAGACGGGTGAGTAAAGTATGATTGACGGAAAATACCCTGTTGTAGATTTTCACTGTCACATTTACCCCGAAAAAATTGCCGAAAAAGCCGTAGAGGGTACAGATACCTTCTACGGCTTGCATTCCGAATGTAAGGGTACAGCGGCTGATTTGCTGGAAAACGGGGTGAAATATGGCGTTGACCACTTCCTTGTGCAGTCTGTTGCTACAACCCCTAAGCAGGTTGGCAGCATCAACGAATTTATTGCAGCCGAGGTGGAAAAATCTAACGGCAGGTTTACGGGTTATGGAACACTCCATCCCGATAGCGCCGATATCAGTGCAGATTTCCAGCATCTTAAGTCTTTAGGGCTGAAGGGTGTAAAACTCCATCCCGATATTCAGCGATTTAAAATTGACGATTATCGTTGCCTTAAAATATACGAGCTTTGCGAAAGAGATAACGTTCCCATTCTTATGCACACAGGCGATAGAAGGTTTGATTTTTCAAACCCTAACCGTATGTTGCCCATAATGGAAATATATACCGATTTAACGGTTATAGGCGCGCATTTGGGCGGTTGGTCAGTTTGGGACGAAGCGGCTGAAAAAATGTCAAGGCTTAAAAATTTTTATGTAGACTGTTCCTCTTGCTTCCGCTTTATGTCTCACAAAAAAGCAAAAGAGCTTATTCGTAAGTGGGGTGCAGAGCGTGTGCTGTTCGGCACCGATTATCCAATGCGTTCGGCCGAAACCGAGCTTCGTGCGATTTTCGAATTAGGGCTTGACGAATCCGAATATCAGTGTATACTAAATATGAACGCTAAAAAAATTCTGAACCTGGAGTGAATGTTATGAATTTTGATATAGAAACCAAGTGCGTACAGGGCGGTTACACTCCCGGCAACGGTGAACCCCGCCAAATTCCCATTGTACAAAGCACAACCTTTAAATATGCCACAAGCGAAGATATGGGCAAGCTTTTTGACCTTGAGGCTTCTGGCTATTTCTACACCCGCTTGCAGAATCCTACAAACGATTCCGTAGCGGCTAAAATCTGCGAGCTTGAAGGCGGTACCGCCGCAATGCTTACCTCAAGCGGTCAGGCTGCTTCCTTCTACAGCGTGTTTAATATTGCCTCTTGCGGCGACCACGTTGTTTCCAGCTCTACAATTTATGGCGGAACCTATAATCTTTTTGCAGTTACAATGAAGCGTATGGGTATTGATTTTACCTTCGTTTCTCCCGACTGCACCGAGGAAGAGCTTAACGCTGCTTTCCGCCCCAACACCAAAGCGGTGTTTGGCGAAACTATTGCCAACCCTGCTTTAACCGTTCTTGATATCGAAAAGTTCGCCAATGCAGCCCACGCCCACGGCGTTCCCCTTATTATCGACAACACCTTCGCAACACCTGTAAACTGCCGCCCCTTTGAGTGGGGAGCAGATATTGTAACCCATTCCACCACAAAGTATATGGACGGTCACGGCGCAGGCGTTGGCGGTTGTATTGTAGATTCGGGCAAATTCGATTGGACAAAGTACCCCGATAAATTTCCCGGACTTTGCACCCCCGACGATAGCTACCACGGCGTAACCTACACCGAGCGCTTTGGCCTTGAAGGCGCATTTATAACCAAGGCTACTGCACAGCTAATGCGCGACTTTGGTTCCATTCAGTCGCCCCAAAATGCATTTCTTCTTAATTTAGGTCTTGAAAGCCTGCATTTAAGAATGAAGCAGCATTGTGCCAATGGCTTGGCAGTTGCTAAGGCATTAGAGGCCGACGATCGTGTTGCCTGGGTTGAATACCCTGGCCTGGAATCCAGCAAATATTATAGCCTTGCACAGAAATATCTGCCAAATGGTAGCTGTGGCGTTGTAAGCTTTGGTGTAAAGGGTGGCAGACGCAATGCCGAAGCCTTTATGAAGGGCTTAAAAATCGCCGCAATCGAAACCCACGTTGCCGATGCTCGTACCTGCTGTTTGCATCCTGCCAGCGCAACCCACAGGCAAATGAACGACGACGAGCTTCGCGCCGCAGGTGTTTCTCCCGATTTGGTTCGTTTCTCTTGCGGTATTGAATCGGCCGACGATTTGATTGCCGATATTAAGCAGGCACTCGATAAGGTTAATTTCTAATTATTAAACGGAGAGTAATTTAAAATGCCCATAAGGATACCTAACGACCTACCCGCGGTCAAAACTCTTAATGATGAGAATATCTTTGTTATGACCGAAAAAAGGGCCATAACGCAGGATATCCGTCCTCTTAAAATTTTACTTCTTAATCTTATGCCCAAAAAGATTGAAACCGAAACACAGCTTTCCCGTCTTTTAGGTAACACACCCTTGCAGGTTGAACTCACCCTTATTCACACCAAAAGCCATAAATCCAAGAACACTGCACCCGAACATCTACTGGCTTTCTACAAAACCTTCGACGACGTTAAGCACCTTAATTTCGACGGTATGATTATAACAGGTGCCCCCGTTGAACAGATGCCGTTCCACGAGGTCAGCTATTGGGAAGAGCTTTGTGAAATTATGGAGTGGACAAAAACCCACGTGCATTCCACCTTCCATATTTGCTGGGGGGCTCAGGCGGGGCTATATTACCATTTTGGCATTGATAAGTATCCGCTTGAGAAAAAGCTTTTCGGCGTGTTCGAGCATAAGGCAGACTATAAACGCTCAATGCTGCTTCGCGGCTTTGATGATAGGTTTATGGTGCCTCATTCCCGCCACACCACCGTAAGGGTAGAGGATATTAAGGCCGAAAAGGCGCTTAAAATACTTGCATCTTCAAAAGAAGCAGGTGTCTATGCCGTTTCAACAAAGAACGGAAAGCAGATATTTATTACCGGCCATTCGGAATACGATGCCACCACCCTTCGCGACGAGTATCTACGCGACGTAGGGGAGGGCAAGCCCATTGAAATTCCAAAAAACTATTTCCCCGGCGACGACCCAAAGAAGGCTCCCATAGTTTCCTGGCGTAGCCACTCAAACCTGCTTTATTCCAATTGGCTCAACTATTTCGTTTACCAAACCACCCCCTACGATATTACAGAAATCAAATAAGAAACAACAAATCCCTTAGTCAGCGACTAAGGGATTTAACTTTGTACGGACTATTTTAAAGAATTAAAGAATTCAAGCACAATATCGTCGAATTGGGGTTCTTTGCTTATGTAGTGGCAATGGGTGCCGTGCATAACCTTTAACTGCACCTTGCTCATATCAAATCTGAAATGCTTAAGGGTAGATAAAACCAATTGGGTCTGCTCAAATCTATTTTCCATATCGTTATCAGATACAACAAACAGCATAGGGGAAAGGTTATTTTGAGTGCCGATGTGGTAAAGGGGAGCAGTTTCGTCGATTATAACTCGTCTTGAATCAATGCCGCGTGCTTTCAGCACGTTGAAGTGGCAGGTGGGCTGACCTGCATCGTGAACGTAGCCGTCAATACTGTCGGGGGCTATGTTGTGCATACCCAGCCAACGCTTATCAAAGCAAAGCATCATAGAAATATAACCGCCTGCAGAGCTGCCACCCACAAACAAACGTTTCATCTTTCCGTATTGCTCAATGTTCTTTTTAACCCAGGCAACACCTGCGGCACAGTCTTTAATAAAATCGGGGTATTCGGCGCTGGGGTAGAGGCGGTAGTTAAGCCCTACAACAGCAATGCCGTTGTCGCAAAGCTTCTCTGCAAAGTTGTTGCAGTCGTTATACCAGCCTGCGGTCAGTCCGCCGCCGTGAATGTATACAAACACGTCAAATTCTTCCGTTTCGGGAAGATAAATTTTAAGATGTTGTCTTTCTGTGGCGTCGTTGCAGTAGGGAATGTTTTCAAAAACCTTCATTTTATACTCCTGCTTTCTTATCAAGATGTTTATTTCTGATGTAAAGTAAAATATCTATTCCAACCATTATAAGGTTAAGGAAATAGAACAACAGTATGTACCATTTTTGAGAAAAGTTTGCCATATAGTTTGTGTCTGAAAATTTAGATGTAATTCCTGCAATATATCCAAAGAAAATAAGGCAAAGGAAACCAATGCTTTTTCCTTTAGCGGTTCTTGCTTTGTAAGACTTCATAACGTTAAGCGGCCAAGAAGCGCCAAAGCTTACCACCATAATAATTTCCATTAATTCGTGTAACTCCATTTTAAATCACCTCGGTTCATTTTAGTAAAGTTTATCATAAATAAACCTTACTGTAAATAGAAATATTTAATTTCTCAAATTATGTCAAAATATAGTGACAAAACGGAATAAATATGTTATAAATAATATAACATAAGGGGTGTTAATATGAATTTTTTGGAAGAAAGAATAATTAAAGACGGTATTGTTAAGCGAGGCAACGTGCTAAAAGTTGACAGCTTTTTGAACCACCAAATGGATGTGGCCTTGCTTAACGAGGTGGGAAAGGAATTTCACCGCCGTTTTGCAGATAAAAAAATAACAAAGGTACTTACCATCGAGGCTTCGGGTATAGCTATTGCCTATGCCGTGGCAAACGAATTCAAGGTGCCTATGGTTTTTGCAAAAAAAGCTAAATCTATTAACATCGATGGCGATATGTATGTTGCCGAAGTAGAATCGTTTACTCATAAAAACAAAAACCAGGTAATGGTTTCTAAAAAATTTTTAAATTCCAGCGATCACGTACTTATTATTGATGATTTCCTTGCAAACGGTTGTGCCTTACAGGGGCTTATATCTATATCAGAATCAGCAGGTGCTACGGTAGAAGGCCTTGGTATTGCTATTGAAAAAGGCTTTCAGATTGGCGGTAAGGTTATAAGAAACCTTGGCTATCACTTAGAGTCTCTTGCCATAGTAGATGGTATGGACGATGAAACAGGAAAGATAATCTTCCGCGAGCAATAGATTAAGAGGTTAGTTGAAATGCCAAAATACGAATTACCACCAATAAAGAACATCGATTTACCCGATTTAGGGTATTTTCCCAACAGTTTTTACGCTGCAGTTTTTCGTTTGTGGGAAACCGTTCCGGCAGATAGAATCGCCGCTGCGTTAGAGGTTTCCTGCGATGTTGTTAAAAAGGCTGCTGAAGCTATGGGTCTGCCCCCTCAGCAGCACACCGATATTTGGGATAAACGCGGTTATATAACCACCATAAAAAACGCCTGGCACATTCTACCTTACAATCAGCTTGTTAAGGCTCTGGGCTGGAGTGAAGAGAGGCTGGCCAACGCCCTTAAAGAGGAAGATTTTTTATGCGTGAAGCTTGGCAATTATAAGCCCCGTTTAGAGCAGGTTAAGTATACCGAACTTACTCCCGAACAAATGGTTAAACTTGATACAATAAAGACCATTGTAACCGAAAACTTAAAAAGCTTTTCAGAATGTGCTGCACCATTTGATTTTTTCACTACAGATAATTCTTTTGAAGGCGGCGTTACTTCGGATACAAACGGCCTACGTATGATATATTCCTACTGCGGACTTTACGGAAATGTACTTGAGCAGGATATATCTCTTTCTTACCCCGAAAGCCTTTTAAAAATGTATAGTGATGCCGGTGTTAACGCAATATGGCTGCCGGTTGTGCTTTACCAAATGGTGCCATTTCCTTTCGACGAGCATTATTCAAAAGGCTACGAATTGCGGCAGGAAAGATTACGTCAGCTTATAAAAACTGCCGATAAATACGGAATCAAGGTAATTCTTTACTTAAACGAGCCACGCTGTATGCCCTTGGTTTTCTTCGATGAACACCCCCAATTACTTGGCACTACAAGGGATCAGTATGGTGCTCTTTGCTCCGATCGCCCCGAGGTACTCGAATATTTAAAATATGCGGTCAGAACCCTTTGTGAATCTGTAAAGGGAATAGGCGGTTTTTTTGCCATTACCTGTTCGGAATATCTTACCCACTGCAAATCGAATATGTGCATAACACCTTGCAAAAGATGTGAAGGAAAATCCACAGGTGGCTTAATTTCCGAAATATTAACTGCAATTTATAACGAATCCACAGCGGTTGATAAAAACATAAAAACCATTGCCTGGACCTGGGCTTGGACCGATTTTATGTCTATAGACGAAATCAAAGAGTGTATTTCATCTTTACCTAAAGGTATTATCATTCAAACTAACAGCGAGGCTAAAAGTAAATTCACCATCGGCGGCATTTCAGGCGAGGTAGATGACTATAGTATGTCAATACCCGGCCCTTCAGATTTAGCAAAAGTTATTTGGCAACATGCGGTAGAATGTGGACACGAGGTTTCTGCTAAGGTACAGGTTAACGACACCTGGGAATGCAGTACCGTTCCTTACATTCCTGTTTTTGATCTCATCAGAGAGCATATGACCGGCCTTAAGGAATGCAATGTAAAACACCTTATGCTTAGCTGGACTTTAGGTGGGTATCCTTCTATAAATCTTAAAATCGCCTCGGAGTGCTTAAAGGATCCATCGCCGGAGTCGTACAAAAATCTACTAAAACAAAATTATGGAGAGTATGCTGAATTAGTAGAGAAAGCTTCGTCGGTATTTTCTTCGGCCTTCAGGGAGTTCCCGTTCCACATAGATTCTCTATACCAAGGCCCTCAAAACGGCGGCCCCGCAAATCTTATTTACCATAAACCCACAGGTATTAATTCTACCATGACCGGCTATACCTTCGACGATATAGATTCCTGGCGCTCCATATACCCACGGGAAGTTTACGTTAGTCAGTTTAAAAAGCTATACGAAGGTTGGCGGCAGGGAATAGAGTTAATTGCCGATATGCCGGAATGTGAATTTAAAGATGTTTCCTATGGTGTGTATTCTGTCTTTAGTTCATCGTATAATCAATCGGCTTTTGTTATGGCCCGTGAAAGCGGAGATACAGCCGAAATATTGCGCATTGCCGAAGAAGAGAAGGGTAACGCAAAGCTTATGCTGGACCTTATGTGTAAATCCTCCCTTTTCGGCTACGAGGCCGCTAATCACTACTACTTCAACAAAACCAATCTTTTAGAAAAGCTTATAAACTGCAATTATGTAATAAACGAAATACAAAAGTACAATTAGGTGGTATTATAATGAGTTTTAATAGAAAATCTTTAGACACTCTTTGCGCCGCACTTTGCGGTGCTGCTGGAATTGAAAAGCCGGAATTGGCAGCCGATGCTAATCCGCAACTCAGCGAATATGTCAGCAAGGCTTTTGAGGGCGGCAAAGCTGATAGGGTGTTTATGTATAATCCCGATGCTATTGCTCAGTGGATTGTAGAAAAGCATCCGCATCTGATACGAGAGGTTACCGACATTTGCGACTGTGTAGTTCCTTATGAAACTGTAATGCCATCAGTAACCCCTGTATGCTTCGGCACTTTTTACACCGGCGTTCAGCCAGAGGTGCACGGAATTATGGAATACCGCAAGCCTGTATTAAAAATTGAAACGATTTTTGATAAACTCATTGCTGCCGGTAAGAAACCCGTAATTATTGCCGAAAAGAATTGTAGTATAGCTGAGATTTTTTTAGAGCGAGATATGGATTATTTTATATACGAAAGTGTTGCCGACGTTAATTCCAAAGCCGCCGAAATAATTATAGAGGATGAATATGATTTTGTTGTGGTATATAACGGAAACTACGATAGCGTTATGCACCGCTGCGGCACCGAAAGTATAAATGCATTGGAAGAGCTTCGCGCTAATTCCGAAGCATTTGCAATGTTCGATTTTCTTATAAAAGAAAATTGGAAAAATCACAACACATTGTTGGGATTTTGTATGGATCACGGCTGCCACGATATCGACGGTGGCTGCGGCTCTCACGGTCTCGCTATGCCTGAGGATTTGGAAATACTTCACTTTTATAAAGCGTACAAAGCAAATTGATTCGGAGGGAGTTTTATGATATACCAAGATAAAAAACTAAAGGAAATATGTTTTCCAATTGGTGGAATAGGCACCGGGTCTATTGGCATTTGCGGCAATGGTGAGCTTTTTGATTGGGAAATATTCAACCGTCCAAACAAGGGTAGTATAAATTATTTCAGCCATTTTGCGATTAAAGCTGAATTTTCCAACGGAAAAAGTGTGGTTAAAATACTGCAGGGTGACCATATTAAAGATCTTTCAGGTCAGTACTCCAAAAGCAACTTCGTTGGCTTTGGATATGGCCCGGATAAGGGAACAATGGCAGGCTTTCCTCACTTTAAAAACGTTACATTCAAGGGTGAATTTCCATTTGCTGAAATAACATTTTCCGATAGTGAATTTCCCGCCGAGGTTGTGTTAACAGCCTTTAACCCCTTTATTCCACTCGATTCATATAACTCATCAATTCCTGCTGCATTTTTTAATATTAAAATTAAAAACAAAAGTGAAAACGTTAAATATACAATTCTTTTTTCGGTTAGAAACCCCTTTAGTGGCTCTTTGAATTTGAACACGTCTACCGACAGTTATACCGCCGTAACCCTTCGTTGTGGTGATAAAGAGCAGAACGATAAGGATTATGGAGATATAACAGTAGCAGTTGATACCCCCAATGGAATAATTCAGCAATATTGGTACAGGGGCCAGTGGCAGGATATAGTCAGTAGTTATTGGTTTGAAATAAATAACGGTGACCTAAAAAACAGGGTTTATGATCAACCGTCAACAGAAGATGTTTGTACAGTAGGTACAGCATTTAATCTTACCTGTAACGAAGATAAAGAAGTTAGGTTCATACTGTCTTGGAATGTACCTAATGTATATAACTATTGGGCGGATTATAAACAGGACGTAAGTGAAATAATATGGAAAAATTATTACGCTACAGTATTTGAAAATTCCATTGATACACTTAAATACTGTTTTGAAAACTATAATAAACTATATGGTGAAACCAAACAGTTCAAATGCTCGTTGCATACAGCAACACTTGAACCTGAAATAATCGACGCCGTAACCAGTACGCTTTCTGTTTTAAAATCTCCAACCGTGCTAAGGCTTGAAGATGGAACCTTCTATGGCTTTGAAGGTGTTCACGAACAGGTAGGCTCTTGTGAAGGAACCTGTACTCACGTTTGGAGCTACGCTTATGCATTGTGTTTCCTTTTCCCTGAACTTGAAAGAAGTCTTAGAAATACTGAGTTTATCTATGATACTGAAGTTACCGGAGGAACACATTTTCGAACCCGTTTACCTCTCGGAACAAGTTTCGAAGAAGATAGACATCGCCCTTGCGTTGACGGACAAATGGCAACTGTATTTAAGGCTTACCGCGAGTGGAAAATCAGTGGCGACAATAAATGGCTTAAAGATAACTGGCAGCACATTTGCAAAATTCTTGAGTTTGCCTGGAGCCCCGAAAACCCAGACGAATGGGATAGAGATATGGATGGTGTGCTTGAGGGAAGGCAACATCACACGTTAGATATGGAACTGTTTGGCCCTTCTTCTTGGCTTCAGGGTATGTATTTAGCAGCGCTTAAAGCCGCTTCTATAATGGCAAACCATTTGGGCGATACCTCTAAATTTGAATTATATGAATCATTATTTAAAAAAGGGTATGAATTCACAAAAAATCAACTGTTCAACGGCAGGTACTTCATACACAAGGTAGATATAACACATAAGGAATATACCGATCATTTTAACTGCCCTGAATATTGGAATGAAGAAAAGCAACAGTTAAAATATCAAATTGCCGAAGGCAGCATAATCGACCAACTGTTGGCACAATGGCACGCTAATATATTAGGGCTTGGCGACATTTTTGATAAAAGCCAAAGAAAAACCGCACTTGAAAATATGTTTAAAAACAATTTCAAATCTTCTATGCGTGATTTTGCTAATATGTGGCGAATTTTTGCCATTAACGACGAAGCCGGCACCGTTATGTGTGATTATCCCCAAGGTTCGGCTAAGCCTGTAATTCCCATACCGTATTGTGAGGAGTGTATGACCGGCTTTGAGTATTCTTTCGCAGGTCTGCTTATAAGTGAGGGCTATATCCAGGAGGGCCTGCAGGTTATAAAAGCTGTTCGCGACCGATACGACGGCGAAAAAAGAAATCCCTATAACGAAATCGAGTGCGGAAGCAACTATGCAAGACCAATGTCCAGTTTTGCTTTGTTGCCGATTTTCAGTGGCTTTCAATTCGACCTGCCAAACAATCACATTGGTTTTAGCCCTATTACAGATGGCTATTTCAAATGTATGTGGAGTCTTGGCAGCGGTTGGGGAGATTATGTAAGAGAATCACAAAGTGAAAAGGTAATTATTAATGGCGGTGAATTGAAGCTGGCATCTATTGCTTTAAAAGAGCCAACTGAAATTAAAAAAGTAATTGCTGACGGCAAACCGCTTGATTTTACAACTAACGAAGGTATGTTGAAATTTCCGCTTACTACAATCACTAAAGAGTTAGTTTTGTTAAAATAAATACTGTGAAGAGGGCTGTTATGGTTAATTTGGGCAATGATTGGGACGAAATCTTAAAAGACGAATTTCAAAAACCCTATTATTTGATTCTTCGTGAATATCTACGTGCCGAGTATCATAAATACACGGTGTACCCCGAAATGAAAAATATATTTAATGCGCTTAAATATACTTCATTTAAAGATACTAAGGTTGTTATAATCGGCCAGGACCCATATCATGGGGTAGGGCAGGCCCACGGTCTTTGCTTTTCGGTGTGTAAGGGTATAGAGCCACCACCGTCGCTCAAAAATATGTATAAGGAGCTGGCAAGTGACGTTGGCTTTAAAATTCCTTCTCACGGCTGCCTTACTCACTGGGCAGAGCAGGGGGTACTGATGCTCAACAACGTGCTTACAGTTCGAGAAAGTCAGCCTAACAGCCATAAAGGCAAAGGGTGGGAAAACTTTACCGACAGGGTGATATCTGAACTTAATAATAAAGAAACTCCTGTGGTATTCCTTCTTTGGGGAGCAAATGCCAAAACCAAGGCCAAGGTTATAACCAACCCGATACATCACAAGCTGGAAACCGTGCATCCAAGCCCCTTGTCTGCCTATAACGGTTTTTTCGGTTGCAAGCATTTTTCAAAAGCCAATGAATTGCTTGCCGCTTCAGGTCAAACCCCAATCGATTGGCAATTACCCGATTAGCAAACAACCGTCCGAGAAATCGGACGGTTGTTTTTATATATCTAACTTTGTTTTTCTGGCGTAAGAGAAAATGTACTGCTGTATAATGCCTTCAATACCGCGACAACCATCGGGCAGACCATTTGGGAAAAGCAGCGGCATCGCGCGTTTAATCCATACATCCTTAGGAAAGGCTTCGGAAAAGCCTAATCCGAACAGAAGCGTACAATCTGCGACCTTGGTTCCGACGCCGTATATCTTTGTAAGCTCATCTCGGGCGTTGTCTATTGGAAGTGACCTTATGTAGTCAAAATTAATCTCTCCGCTTGAAATCCGTTTCGCGGCGTCGAGTATATATTTTGCTCTGAAGCCACAACGCAGGAGAGCCAGGTCTTCAACAGTAAGTGCGGCAAGTTTGTCGGCGGAAGGAAAGCTATAGCCCTTTTGTAGTTTTTCACCATAGGTTTCGCACAGCCTTTCGATTATTCCCTTTATTCTTTTTATGTTGTTGTTTTGTGAGATAATAAATGAGCACAGGGTTTCCCAGGGTTCTTGATTAAGTACCCGAACACCGTTGCAAAGGTTATACATTTCGGTTAAGGTTTTATCTTCACTTATAATCTTTTCAATAGCAGCATAGTTTCGGTTTAAATCAAAATAATTCAGCCAAATATTATTGAAATCTTCTTGGGTGGTGTTATGTAATGTCAGGGTGCCGTCACAAAGAGATAATTCTATTTCTTTACCGTGGGCTATTCCATACCATCTGCCATCTTCTGTTTCTTTCCAACGGAAGGCTTGGCCGCAATCTAAGGTTTCGGCCAAATTAAGGCAGTTTATGTTTTTAATTTCTATATCCATATTCTCACCTCATATTATTCATTGTAACACATAAGTTTGAGTTTTGCATCAAAAATAATTGTATAAAGCAGTAAAATATGCCAATTATATTTTTAAAATCCAAGGGAGGGCGCTTTATATGCTCAGAGGTGTGAATAAACAAATCATAGAAATAAATGAAACCGAAAACAAAATATTCGAACGGGCGGTATTGTATGTACGTCCTGAATATGCCGAAATGTCGGAATCCAAACTTCATAGCTCTGCAAACGATTTTATTAAAGAAATTTCTAATTCCGAGCTTTGGTGCGTAAATCCCCAAGAAGCAGAGCAGGATATTTGTGTTAAAAAGGGAAGGAGGGCAGTTGCTTATTCAATAGTTGCGGCATTGGGAATAATTTGTGCAGTTTTAATGGTTTTATTGAGTGTTTTGTAGGCGAAATTAAATGTCAATATAATGTCGATTGACAGGTCTATTGTTAAGATAGATATTAAAAAGTATAAAAATCATTAGATTATAGTAAAAATGTACAAAAGCCCCTAAAAAATTTTTCAGAAACTAAAATATTGTTGCAAATTTCACTTGATTTTTCGTGCAAATGTGATAAAATAGATTAGGATTATTTACGATATTGGTAAAAGTATATCTTTTTAATGTGTAAATTAACCAAAAAGCTCGGTGATGTTTATTGCATTTTTGATAAACGTCGGGTGGTTGTTTATATACCTTTAGTGTTATTTTACAGTATCGTTAATAGTTTTGCGAAGATTATTTATTTAGGAGGCTGAACAATGCGCAAAAGGCTAATTTGCTTGGGGATGAGCTTACTTGTTATTGCAAGCTGTTTCTCCACACTATTTACGGCATTTGCGGAAAAGAACGCAGACACAGGTACCGAGTTAAACAAAGAAACTCAAGCTATTGTCGATTCGTTCGATGTAGATTCGGAATCGAATTCGTATTACGACTACTACATACACTACGAATCTATAAAGAGCTACAATGGTTTTGTTACCATCAATGGTGCCGACATCAAAAAGTCAGATTCTAAAAAGGTTGAAACTTACAAAGACATCAATGGTGTTTCTCATAAGGCCGCAGTTTTAGATACTGACGAAAAAGATTTACATCAGTGGGTGGAATACGAAGTAACTGTACCGGAAGATGCAAAGTACGGAATGCAGATTTTGTATTACCAGCTTCCCAGCAAGGGCAAGGATATTGAGGTTACCGTTAATATTGACGGCAAGTTACCCTTCATTGAGGCACAACAAATGACTTTGCCTCGCCTCTGGGAAGATAATATCGAAACAGACAAGGTTCCTAAGGGGGCCTATTTCGCATGCTCTGATGTTGTTAATGGTGCTGCAGACGACCTTCGTCCCAAGCAGCAAATGAAACTGCTTTGGAACACCAGAGATTTTATCGATATTCGCGGTTCTTACAGCGAGCCTTATCAGTTCTATCTGACCAAGGGTAAGCACACTATCAGATTTAAGATTGACAGAGAGGCTGTTGCTATAGGCCAAATCAAACTTGGTAATGCTGACGCAGCCCCCAGTTATAAAGAATATTATGCTCAGCATAAAGGTACCGAGATTAAATCCAGCCACGGCAAAGACCTTGCTGTAAAGGTACAAGCAGAACAAACATATTCCAAGAACAATGTTGTTCTTTATCCTACATACGATAAGTCCGGTGCTTCTACCGAACCTAACGATCCCGCATACACAAAGCTCAACACCATTGGTCAGGCTAACTGGGCCACTAATGGAGACGAGATTGTTTGGGAAGTTAATGCGAAGAAGGCTGGCCTTTATAAGCTTACCTTCCGTGCAAAGCAGAACTTCAATGCCGGTATGAAGTCTTATCGAACTCTTAAGGTTAATGGAGAGGTTCCTTTTAAAGAAGCAGAGGAAATCACCTTCAAATATCGTCAGGGTTGGTATATGCTCACCGTCGGCGACGGAAAAGATAAGGATTACTATGTATACCTTAACGAAGGTATAAACCACGTATCCCTTAGCTGTACCACCGGTGAAATGAATGTTGTTCTTCGTAACATTCAGCAATCGGTTCTTCAGCTTAACGATATTTACCGTCAGATTATAGCCGTTACCTCTACTCAGCCTGACATTTTCCGCGACTATACTCTTGAGCAACAGATTCCTACATTGGAAGATGACCTTAAAGAAGCAGAGAAGTTTTTAAAATATACTGCCAAAATAGTTAAAGATGTAACCGGTACTGCCGGTTCCCAGGCTTCTTCTATTGTTTATGTACAGAAAATAGTTGGTCAATTAGCAGACGATCCTTACATTATCCCCGAGCGTTTATCCTCCTTTAAAACCGCTATAGAAACCTTAGGTAGCCTTGTAAGCACAGTAAGTAAGCTCGCATTAGAGCTCGACTACCTTATATTCCAACCTGTAGACGAAGATATTCCCGCCAAGGGCAAGGGCTTCTTCAATAGCGTTGGATTCTCTTGGAAGCAGTTCGTTTCTTCCTTCACAGTTGATTATAATATGACAGCTGTTGATGAAAGTGCTGAAAACGATTCTGAGGCAGTTAAGGTATGGGTTAGCACCGGTCGTGACCAGGCTAACATTATAAACAGGCTTATTAAAGATAATCCCGATAAGCTTAAAACTTCCGACGGCAAGCCTATTAGCATTCAGCTTAGTATGGTTGACACGGGTGCCACTCTTATCAGAGCAACACTCGCAGGTAAGGGCCCTGACTGTGCTCTTATGATAGGTGAAAATACACCTATGGAATTAGCAGCTCGTAAAGCATTGATACCTCTTACTAAATACAAAACAGAAGAGCTTGCTTCTCAGTTCTATGATTGCGTATGGACTCCCTTCACTTATCAGGGCGACATTTATGCTTTACCTGAAACTCAAACCTTCGACGTTATGTTCTACAGAACAGACGTATTTAAAGAGCTTAACATCGAGCCTCCCAAAACCTGGGATGAGTTCTATAAGGTTATGGAAATTCTCCAGAACGACAACCTTATGATTGGTATCCCCGAAATCAACTCTGCAAATGCAGGTGTTTCGTTAGGTATCAGTACTTTCGATAAGTTCCTGGTACAGAAGGGTGGTACATATTATACTAAAGACTTAAGTAAGACCCTCTTCACAACCGAGGTTTCATATCAGGCGTTCGAAGAGTGGGCCGAGCTTTATTCAAAGTATGGTCTCGACAGATCATTCGACTTCTACAGCCGTTTCAGAACCGGTGAAATGCCATTGGCTATCCAAAGCTATACCGCATATAACCAGTTAAAAACTGCGGCTCCCGAACTTAACGGTCTGTGGACTATTGCACCTATTCCCGGAACCAAGCAGAAAGATGGAAGTGTTAATATTTCCGAAACTTCCGTTGTTACCGGCTGTATGATGCTTAAGAGTGCAAAAACCAAGGGCTTAGAGGAAGCTGCTGCTACCTTCTTAACCTGGTGGGTAAGCGCTGATACTCAGGCAGAATACGCTCGTGAGCTTGAAGCAACTCTTGGTGTTGCAGCACGTTACAATCCTGCAAACAAAGTTGCTTTCGATCAGCTTGGCTGGACTACTGCAGAGGCTGCTGTTATAAAAGAACAGTGGGATGCCGTTACCGTTATGCCTGAAATCCCCGGTAACTATCTCTTGAAGAGATCTATTACAAGTGCATTCCGTTCTGTTATGAGTGGCAAGAACAAGCCCAGACGTGCACTTACCATTTATAATAACGATATCAACGATGAAATTATGCGTAAGCGTAAAGAATTCAACATTAAATAGGAGGGTGATAAATTATGAAAACTGAAAAACCTGTTATTAAGCATCGCCCTCTTTCCAGTCAAGGTCCATTTTTAGTATTGTTAGCACCCTTTCTTATCTTCTTCTTTGTGTTTACAATACTTCCGGTGCTTTCTTCAATCGTATTAAGCTTTACCGACTTTAATATGATTACCATCAACAACTTTGTTGGTTTCGACAACTATATCAGATTGTTTTTATCCGATGAAGTTTTCACTATCGCATTAAAGAACACACTTATTTATGCACTTGTTTCCGGTCCTGTAGGCTTTGTACTCAGCTTCGTTATTGCTTGGTTTATTAACGAGCTGGGCAGAAGCGTAAGAACAATTGTTACATTCATTGTTTACAGCCCTGCAATTGCCGGTAACATATTCTTCATTTGGCTGTACATATTCTCTTCCGACAGCCGTGGTTTTATTAATGACCTCTTACTTAAACTTGGCATTATTTCCGACCCGATTGAATGGCTTTCAAACACCAAATATGCTTTTGGTATAGTAATGATAGTTATTATTTGGTTAAGCTTCGGTACCGGCTTCCTGTCCTTCGTAGCAGGTCTTAAAGCTCTCGACCGTACTTACTTTGAAGCAGCCGCTATCGACGGACTTAAAAACCGTTGGCAAGAGCTTTATTACGTTACCTTCCCTCAGATGGGACCTCAGCTTATGTTCGGTGCGGTTATGTCCATTTCCGGTGCATTCGCAGTTGGTAACGTTAACAGACAGTTAACCGGTTTCCCAAGTACCGATTATAGTACGCATACAATTCTGTTGCACTTGGAAGACTATGCAACAACCCGTTTTGAAATGGGTTATGCATCTGCTATTGCAGTTGTGCTTTTTGTAATGATGCTTTTGTTCTACATCGTAGTTCATAAAGTACTCAGTAAATTCTCAGATTAGGGGGTGGAGTAATGGAAAAAATGTCTTTGTGGCGCCGCATAAAATTTAATCGTAGATCAAAGAAGAAGGTTCTTCTATCCAGATCTCATGCAGGTAACTTTGGCGTATTACTGTTCCTGCTCCTTGTGTGCTTGTTTATGGGCCTGCCCCTTGTTTATGCACTTATTCAATCAGTAAAACCTATTGATGAAATCTTCCTTTACCCGCCTCGTTTTTATGTAAAAAACCCAACCTTCGATAACTTCGTACAGGTTGTAGCTTTGGCTGGTAATCTTTGGGTACCTTTCTCAAGATATCTTTTCAACAGTATATTTGTTACTGTTGTTTCTACCGGTGCCTACCTTATAATTGCTTCTATGGCAGGTTACTCTCTTGCCAAGGGCAAATTTAAGGGTAGGGAAGCCATTGGCCAGACAGTTACGCTTACCCTTTTGTTCCGTCCTGAAGTTACTGTTATTCCCGCATATATCATTGTTGCAAAGCTGGGTATGATCGATACTTACTGGGCTCTGTTGCTACCACCGTTAGCAAGCTCAATGGGTGTATTCCTTATTAAACAATTTGCTACCTCGTCGATTCCTAACGAAACACTCGAGGCAGCTCGTATAGACGGTGCAAGCGAATATAAGATTTTCTCAAAAATCGTTATTCCTGGCATTAAACCTGCTATGCTTACCACTGTTATCTTCACATTCCAGTCTTTGTGGAACAGCGCAGGTACTTCACAGTACATATTCAGTGAAAGCTTAAAGCAGTTACCCACTGTTCTTTCTACCATAGCTTTGGGTGGTATTGCCCGACAGGGCGCTACAGCGGCAGTTAGCGTTATTACAATGTTGCCGCCCATTATAGTATTCTTGGTAACTCAAAGTTCTATTATGGAAACAATGACACACTCGGGTATGAAGTAAGGAGGCAGATTATGAAAAAGTTTTTAAAAATTTCTTTAGTTATAACAATTTGCCTTTCTATTGTAGCTTCAATTACCGTATCTGCTGTTTCTACAAAGTTCGCACCCTATCAGGGATATGAATATAACTCTTATAAAGAGTCTACCGCTGCACCTATCGGTTACACAGCGAGCGCTACTAAAACCGGCGAAGACTTTAACTTTATGGTTGAAATAGAGAGCTTTACCGACATTGCTCAGGATCCTCACGATTCCGATAATGCATCTATGTTCATTCTTGACGGTAAGAGTGGAGTGGTTTATAAAACCGACGAATCTCTTGATGTAAAAGCAGTTTTTGATAATTTTACTAATAAAGGTAAAGTAGTTAACCTTAAAGGCTCAAAATATATTGCTTGTGATTATGATAACGCATATTTCTATGTATATAATAATGACAAAATATATGTTATTAACTCACTTTCTGAGATTACAAAAACCATTAATGCACCCGGAATAAAGGGTATGTCTTTTTATCGCACTATTGACGGAGCTGATTATTTGGTAACCGTTGGCGGCGATGGTAAAGAAGGTACTGTTTCTTTCTATTCCCCTGCAGGTAAGTTGGAAAAAAGCTTTGCGGTAGGTAAATCGCTTAATGCTTTGCACGCCGATTACGAAGGTGCACTTCTGATTGTAGACGGCGCTGCAGACGTTAATATGGTATTTTCTTATAACTTAGGCTTCGATGCCGAAGGTAAAGAAGCGTTGGTTATGGCATCTGAACCTTATGGAATGGGCATCGACCTCAGCACAGTTGTAGACGTTGCTACTGCCTCATTTGGCGCAGTTCATTATCTCACAAAGAGTGATGGCGGCGTGTATAAAGTTGATATGGGCACAATCACCGTTCTTAACGATTCCACCGTTCCGCATAATGTTGATGTTCCTTCAATGGAATTCACTTCCATAATTCACACTTCTTCAACCACTAAAGAGTTGTTATATGCTCTTGGCAACAAAAAAGGTCCTCATATAGTTTCTTTTAACAGTGAGGGTGGATATGTTGATAGTATCGACACTTTAGATATTTCCTTTAGTTCTCCTTCAGATATGTTGTATAAGGGCGAGTACGTTTACGTTCTCGACAGCGGCAACTCACGTATAGTTAAGTTTGATAAGGATTTAACCGAAATCGTTGATATCTTTGCTAACTTCTATAACGAGAAAACCGATAAATACGTATCTTTCTATGGAGCACAAGGCTTTACTGTCGACGATGATGAGAATTTCTACATCACCGCAACAGAGCAGTATAAGGTTTATAAAATGGATAACAAGGGTTACGTTCAGCTTGTTATCAATAAGCCCGAAGAACAGTTGGCCGATCAGAAGGATACTCCATTCCGTGCAACAAAGGTTTTATTAGACCGCAAGGGTTTGATATATGTTATATGCGATAGTATCAACCTTGGTGCGTTTGTATTCAACCAGGAAGGTGAATTTGAAAGCTTCTTTGGTGCCAACACAGTTCAGGCTACTGCCGACGTTTTGCTTAACTACATTCGCAGACGTTTTATGACCAGAGAACAGCTCAAAGGTCTTAAAAGAAGTACTCCTATTACATTAACTAACTTCGATATTGATAAAGACGGTTTTGTATATACAGTTACCGAAGCCGACCAGTCAAAGAGAAACAGCGACTTTACAAATATGATTAGAAAGCTGAACTATCAGGGCGATAACATATTTGAGTCCAGTGAAGCCAGTTTTGCCGGATTTGGTGACTATGAATGGGATAGACAAAGCGGTAAAATTACCAATACTTCCTTCTGTGATGTTGACATAGATGAAGAAGGTTACATCAATCTTATCGACTCGGGTAGAGGTAAGGTGTTCCAGTATTCTGAAGATGGTGACCTTATCACGGTATTTGGTGGTCACTCTAATCAGGTAGGTACTTTCGATGAGCCTGTAGCCATCGAAAGTGTAGGTGAGCAGATATATGTTCTTGATAAAGAAAGTAATTCTGTAACAATATTTGATCCTACACCATACACTCTCCAATTACGTAAGGCTTATGCATTGCTCGATAGCAGCGATGCAGATGCAGCCCTTAAAGAGTGGCGCAATGTTTTGAAGTATAACACCAATAGCCGCTTCCCTTACTATGGTATGGGTCGTGCTTACGAAATGAAGGGTGAGTACGAATTGGCTATGGAAAACTTTAAGCTTGCACACGCAAAGGCTGAATATTCCAAAGCTTTCAAGGAATACAGAAAAGACTATGTTGCCGGTAACATCTGGTGGATGGGCTTAATCGCTATAGCCGCTATTGTAGCTATTATAATCGCAGTTAAGATACTTAAAAAGCACTTGGTTGCAAAACACGGCGAGGCATATTCTCCCCTTGAAACAAAGGCTGGAATGCCCTTATACGTATTAATGCATCCTGTAGATGGTTTTGAGCAGTTTAGAAATCGAGGCGTTCAGTCAATTCCTATGGCTTTTGGCATAGTAATTTGCTGGTTCCTTGTTAATGTACTTAAATTCTTTAATACAGGTTTTGCCTTTAACGCAAACCGTGCAATCGACTACGATTTAGTTGCAAATCTTATTTCAACAGTTGCACTTTTTGTTCTGTTTGTAATTTCTAACTGGGCAGTATGTACACTGCTTAATGGTAAGGGTAGAATGAGAGAGATTATATGTGTAACGGCTTACGCCCTCACACCCATTATAATTACATCACTCGTTTCAATTGTTTTAAGCAATTCTCTTACACTTGATGAAGGTGCCTTCATCTCTATTTTAGGTACAGTCGGTACCTTGTGGGCAGCCATAATCCTTCTTCTTGGTTTGTATACAATCCATCAGTACTCCTTTGGAGGTACAATAGGATCTGTAATTTTAACTGTGTTAGGTATGGCAATTATGGCACTGTTAATCATACTGTTCTTTACATTGTTGCAGCAATGTTACTCGTTCATATATTCAGTTTATTCTGAACTGAAGCTACGCTGATTCAGCACCGATTAATGAAGTGGAGGTTATAAAATTGAAAATGATGACTAAAACTAAGCGTAATCTTGTGCTGATATTTATGTGTGCGTTGCTTGTTGCTATTGCGATTTGCCCTGTTTCTGCTAATCAGGGCAAGTCCGGAGTAACCAAAGCAACTCCTGCTGCAAGCGCAAGTGATTACAGCTTTATGCAAATTTCTGCAGATTATCAAGAGGTTGCATCTTCGGATACACTCTCTTTAGTCGCCGACTTAAGGGCTGATGGTACAGGTAACTTTGCAGTTAAAAATCTTAACAATGGTTATGTTTGGTACAGCAACCCTAATACCCTTGCGTACGATGGTATTGCAGGGGGAAGCGAAGAAGAGCGTTTCTGTCAGTCTCAAATTATTGTAGGCTACGTTTTCGCTCAAGACGAAGTTGAATCCGCCCGTGTTAACTATTTCGAAACCGAGAACAGAACCCTGGATATTCAAACTATTGAGAATGGTATAAAAGTAGTTTATACATACCAATTAGAGAATATTGTAGAAAAAGAAGTAAACGGTGAAATAGTATTAGAGGAAAAAGAGCCCACCAAGGCTGTTATTCCCGTTGAATATACCCTTGAAAACGACCATTTTTCAGCAAAAGTTGATATTGGCAATATTCAGTTCTCCAGCGATATTATTGTAACTGACATTAATTTGTTACCATATTTTGGTGCCGGACTTTGGACTGAAGAGGGTTATCTCTTTGTTCCCGATGGTAGTGGTGCTCTTATTTCCTTTAATGGTAAGGCATCCTCTGAAAGTGCTGTAACTCAATACGAAGAGTTTGTGTATGGCGATGATATGTCTATTATCGATTCCGATTTAACATCTTTGGCAACAGAAACCATTCGTATGCCGGTATTCGGTATTATTAACGGCCAGGATAACGCTCTTTTAGGCGTTATAGATGAAGGTGCAGCCGCCGGTTCTATATTGGCTTCTCCTTCTACTAAAGAGAAGGTATATTGTACCGCTAACGCTAAGGCTAACATCAGACTTACATCCTTTACAAAGATGTTCGCAGGCAGAGGCAGCAATGCCGAACAAGAGATTTTCAGATTGTCTGAGAATCCTACCGATTTCAAATCATTCAAAGTTGACTACTATATGCTCAACGGCGATAATGCAAACTATGTTGGTATGGCAAACAAATATCGTCAGCATTTGATAGACAACGAAATGCTTAATAAGGTTGATATGAAGAAACCTGCATTGAACGTTGACCTGTATGGTGCTATCGATGTTAAGGCCAATGTTTTAGGCTTCACCTATAGAAAGCTTAAGGCTCTTACCACCTACGAAGAAGCAACTGAAATTGCTAAATCCTTAAAAGCTGCCGGCGTAGATAATCTTGCTTTGAGATACAAGGGCTGGGCTAATAATGGTATTACCAACAAAGGAATAGCGACCAAAGCTAAGCTTATTGGCCTGCTCGGTGGCTCTGGCGACTACAAAGACTTTACCGAATATGCTAAAAAGCAGGGCATTGAGGTATTTAATGATGTAGAGCTTACAACATTCACCAGTGGTAAATCCAAGTATGCTTCAAAAACTGCCTATGCCGAGGTTTATAATAAATATCAGTACTTACGTTCTGTTTATGCATACGACCTTAACGGTTATGCAAAAATGATGCTCAACCCCAAATATATTTACGGCAATGCTGAAAAATATATTAACTCCTTCAAAAAGCAGAGCAATAACATTTCTATTTCAGACTTGGCGCAGAATGTTTACTCTCACCTTAAAAGAGGGGAGCTTCAGTACAGAACTAAGTATGTTACCGAAGCGGAAAAGGTGCTTAAGCTTGCAGATAAAGAAAACTTAACAATTGCAACCGAAAAGGCAAATTCTTATGCGTTCAAATATAGCGATAAGATTTATATGGCACCAATCTATAGCAGTGGCTACACTATGATAGACTCTGAAATACCATTCTACCAGATAGTTCTTCACGGTTATATACCAATGACCGGTGAAGCTATGGTACAGTCTACCGATTCTCAAGTAACATACCTTAAGTGTGTTGAGTCTGGTATTGAGTTATTATGGAGTGGTATCCACGAAAAATCAGAAGAATTAAGCGACACTATTTACGACGATCTTTATGGTTCTCAGTACACCTTATGGCGCGACGATGCGGTTGAAAAGTACAACGAGTATTATAAGAATGTACTTGAAAAGATTTACGATAAGCCTATTGTAAACCACAAGGAAGTATTACCTGAAGTAACACTTACAGAATACGAGAACATGAAGGTATATGTAAACTATAATAACGAAGCTGTTAAGGTTGATGGATTAAAAATTGAACCTATGAGCTTTAACTATAAGGAGGTAAAATAATGGTACGTAAACCTATGAGTCTTGCAACCAGAAGTGCTTGGACTGCTCAAGTATTTATTTTACCTTTTTACCTCGGATTTTGGTTTTTCTTCCTTTCTCCGTTGATTGAATCCTTCAGAATGAGCTTAAGTATGGTTAGCGTTGATGCAACAGTAGGCTATAAGCTCGATAATATTGGATTTAAAAACTATAACACTGCATTCTTAGAGGATACAGAGTTTACCACCAACCTTGTAAAATCGTTTGGTGAAATGGCCTGGAAGGTTCCGGTTATTATTGTTCTCAGCTTGTTCCTGGCACTTATACTTAACCAGAAATTCCACGGCAGAGTATTGGTTCGTGCAATCTTCTTCCTTCCTGTAATTTTTGCTTCGGGTGTTGCTCTTCAAATTGTTCAGAGCGATACCGTTGCAGGTAGTGCAATTGCAGGTAGCGTTGTTTCTGCTGGTGAAATTGACCAGACAACAGCTCTTAGAGATTTACTTGTTAACGCCGGATTCAATTCCGATATAATTACTTACGCCACTAGAATTGCTAACAACCTGTTTAATATGGTGTGGCGTTCGGGTATTCAGATGATTATATTCCTGGCCGGCTTACAAAGTATTTCTCCCGCCCTTTACGAGGCTTCCTCTATCGAGGGTGCAACTTCTTGGGAAAACTTCTGGAAGATTACTCTTCCTATGTTGGCACCGACAATTTTGCTGAACCTTGTTTATACGATTGTTGACTCGTTTACCGATGTTTCAAATAGTATCATGAATCAGATCAGTAACCTCATGCGTAGCGCAAGTACATTAGGTACAGCTTCTGCGTTTGCTTGGATTTATTTCTTGTTCATCGGTATAATTCTGTTATTGGTTATCTTAATATTTAACGCAATAACAAAACGTACATCTTAAGAAAGGAGGATTAACCAATGTTTGACAGTACAAGAGAGTTCTTTGAAAACAAAAAGTATAAGAACCCATATATTTTAAAACAAAAGAGTAAATCCTTCGTTTTTAAGTTGTTCAGGCTTTTGTTTATAATTGGTCTTTCATATCTCTTCCTTTTCCCACTTATATATATGATTGTTACCACCTTCCAAAGCCCCGACACCGTAAAAGACCCTTCAATTATCTGGGTACCTCCGAAACTTTCTCTGCAGGGTATAACCCTTGCTTGGAAATTCTTGGACTTTAAGAACACTGCACCGCTTACTATGATTATTACTATTTTCAGTTCTGCGGCTTCTATAGTATCCTGCTCAATGGTTGGTTACGGTTTTGCTCGTTTCAAGTTCCCCTTAAAGAACGTTATATTCATTCTTGTTATTTTAACAATCATTGTTCCGCCTCAGACCCTTATTATGTCCACGTATCTGGATTTCTATTTCTTCGATTTCGGTGGATTATTAAAGCTGATTCCCGGATTCAAGTTTGTTAACCTACTTAACACGGCTTGGGTATTTGTTCTTCCGTCAATATTTGCAGCAGGCCTTAGAAATGGTTTGTACATATTCATTTTCCGTCAGTTCTTTATGGGTCAGCCTAAAGACCTTGAAGAAGCTGCTCGTATCGACGGTTGTGGTCCATTCAAAACCTTCTTAAGAATTATGGTACCTCTTGCAGGTCCTGCATTTGTAACCGTAATTTTGTTCTCAATCGTTTGGCAATGGAATGATTATTACAGTTCTTCAATGTACTTCATTAATGAAGTTAAACCTATTCCTGTTATGTTGAAGAACCTTGAAAGTAATATGAGAATGGGCGACTTTGCAGTTCTCGATAGAAACACAACTAAGTACGAAGTTCGTATGTATATGATGGGCGGTACGTTGTTATCAATACTTCCTCCGTTGTTACTGTATATCTTTACTCAGAAGTTCTTTACAGAGAGTATTGAAAGAACAGGCTTGGTTGGTTAAAAGAGTTTTACAGCAAACATCAAAAAGCAGAAACGAGAAATCGTTTCTGCTTTTTAATTTATTAGGGAAAATTTAATTTTGTTAGTAAAAACATATTCTTTTAATTGTAAAAACAATATGTTTTTTCATCCTTTTTGTCTATAGCATTATTATATATAACTATGTTATATTCTTTAAGTAAATCGCTGTATTCTGATTTTTCACCATTTTTGTAGTAGTTGCCGTTTTTATCGATGTATCCGTTATTGTTTATAACAGGAAGTTCTTTTGAAAGCTCAATTAAATAATCATTGTATGGAGTGGTTTTAATGCCTGCTGTTTTTAAAAGATAAGATGATAAATAGTTGGCGCTTAATGCTTCAATATAATCATCTTCAATATCGTAATTTGCCCATATAATAAAGGGAGTTACATATCTTTTTTGTTGCTGCTCTAATGTGGCATTATCAAGGCTGTCTAATCCCATTATTTCTTCATAAAACTCTTTTTCAATACTTGGTTGATGGTCACCAAACATACATATTACTGTGGGCTCTTCAACCGTTTTAAAATACTCAATAAGTTCTTTGAAGGCGTCGTCTGATTTTTTGAGCATCGATAAATAATTTTCGGTTAATGGGTAATATCCTTCGGTTGAAGTAAGTTTTATATCTGAATTAAAATTAGAGTAGCTACCAGAGTATCCACCATGGTTTTGCATCGTAACATTGAACATAAAGAAGGGTTTAGACGGGTCGCGTGTTTCGTAGTATTGTATAAGTTTATCGTAATTATATTCATCACTGACGTACTGTCTTAACAGTACATTCTCGTTGGGATAGGTTTTTTCGCATTCCTCAATAAGATATTCATTGTTATTTCCTTTGTTAATATATTCAAGCAGAATCGACGGTTTTATAACCGAAACTATATTGTGAAAATTGTCGAATCCGAAATTAGCATAAACCTTTTTTCTGTTCCATCCGCTTGAATAATATGGATGGAATGCTGCTTTGTAATATCCTTGATTATTTAATGTAGAAACAAGGGAAGAAGTTTTGTTTTGTACGTACAGAATATAAGCATTACTACCAGCGGGGAAAAAAGATGTGCTGTTGCCGGTTAAGAATTCATATTCGGTGTTGCTTGTTCCAGCCCCATGCACCGGAACATACAGATTACCTTTAACTGTGTTTTCTGTAAGTGAGTTGTAATATTCAAGCGGATCTTGTGTTGTTTCAAAATCGCCGCAAACAGAAAGGTCGGAAAAGGATTCATTCATAATGCATATAACATTTGGTGTTATGTTGTAATCAAAGTCTTTATTATCAGAGTTATCATGTTCTGAAAATATAATGTTTTCGACCTTTTGTGGGTCGTATCCTGAAGGCTTTCTTAAATATAAGTATTTAGTATTTAGGCAGAAATTAAGCAAAAACCCCGAGCGATGGTAGCCTCTGGCTTGATTCCAAAAATCAGGTTCTAATCCACAGTGCGCAAAAGTATCTGTAAAAAAGAATATAACGCAAATAATAACCATTGCCAAACCTGAAGTAACGTGAGAGATTATTTTAGTGCTGATATGCATTTTTGGGGTGTTTAGCTTAAAACCAACAGCCATAATAAAGCAAAGCAGAACAATCGCAATTGCTATTTGGTAATTGATAGAGTAATCGTAGGTTTTAGCTACATCTTTTGCGGTTGAAATGCTTAAAAAGTCCATAGGAACAAAGGGTGAACCTTTATATTTAAACACGTAATAATTTGCAAGAGCAAAGCAGAAAAAAATCGGATTAAGAATCATTACAGACAGCCTGTAGCTTCCCGAAACAGCATATATAAGACCGTAAAACAACAAATAAAGAAAGTAGTTATTAAGAAAAGGTACAAAGTAAAAATTATAAATAAACACACCGTTAAGGCATTCGACCATTGTCATAGAAACAATAGGTAACAGAAGAAACAATACGGTGTTAATCAAAGTGTTCCATTTTGGCCGTAAATTATAAACGTCAATGGCGATAATGGCGCCAATCAGCAACGCCCATATTAAACAAAGCGTAAAAAGCAGAGGACCGAAAAAATGCAGTTTTTCTATAAAGAATTCTTTTCTTACCAGTGTTATAAACACCAGCAGTACTGCCGATAATATACTTCCAAAAATCAGCCTGGATTTTTTAATTCGTAAATTCATTTACTAAAGTTTCCTTTTGTATAAGTTGTTTAAATAAATAATTTATAAATTGCAGATACAATCTTTAAATGCCATGCGGAAAAGCATGGCATTTAGAATTAGTTGCGTATAAACTTTATTGCAAGCAGTATTACGCCGGTAATAACAGCACACAAAATAGCCATAAGCCAATATACGAATTTCAACTGTGTGAGTACAAGTCCTGGTGCAATAATCAGCAATAAAAAGGTTGCAACAAGAGAAATTGCAGAAAACAGGTTAAAATGAGTATTACTTAAGTTAAAGCTTATTAATTTGTTTGAAGAGCGTGAAATAAAAGCAGATATAATAAAAAATAATACCGATGTTAAGAATGTGAATGACGACGGAGAGATTCCGTAACCGAAAGCCAATGAATACGATACTAATAAAGAAATAGCATAAATCGCTGCGTTAAAAACTATATCAAATAGGAACTTTATTTTGAAAATATCAAAATCATTATCTACAATCAGGTTAATATCCGCTTCTTCAGAAGGCTCGTATACAATGCCTAAAGACATAAGAGAAATAGCAGCAATTGCAATGAATATAATTTCCGGCGATGTAAGAATCGGGGTTTTGAATATAAATATACCAAGCAGTAAACTGGTAATAATTCCGAGTGCTGCTGAAAGGAAGAATTTAATTGATTTAGAAATACAGTTGTATATTCCTCGGCAATCTCTGACTGAGTCTACAACGGTAGAGAAACTATCATCCTCAATAATAACCTCTGAAGCGCAAATTGCAACGTCACTACCGGTGTTACCCATAGAATAGCCAACATCGGCATTGCGAAGAGCTTCGGTATCGGTAGCGTTATCGCCGGTAATGGCAACGTGATGCCCATTGTTTTTATAGGCATTTATAATTCTAAGCCTGTGACTTGAATTAACCTCGGCAAAAACGGTGTAATTGTCGATTTCCTCGCAAAGGGTGTCGTCGTCAATTTCATCAAGCTGTTCGCCTGTTAGTAATTGCTCTTCATTGAAGGCGATGTTTAATTTTTGTGCGGTAATAAAAGCAGAACTTTTATGGTCGCCCGTAATCATAACAACCTTCATTCCTGCCTCTTGACAAGCCACAACCGAGGGCTTAGAATCAAGCCTTGGTATATCTGAAAGTCCAAGAATACCGATGCATTGAAGATTTGACTCAAGTTCGTTGGGGGTAACGGCTATTATGTCGTCGTCTAAGGGTTTGGTAGCAACGGCCACAACTCTTAGATTGCTTGCGCTCATATCTTCTGCGACCTTTATAAAGGCCGAGCAATCGTTGGAGCATTTTTCGATTAATTCCTTGGGCGAACCGCGAACAATAACATAATTTTTGCCATCTATTACGTTTATGGTAGTCATAAGCTTGCGTTCTGGGTCGAAGGGAATTTCGTGCATTCGGGGGTAGATATTGTCAAGGTCGTATTTGCTCATACCCAGGTGTTCAATCGAGGCTGCGATAATTGCAGTTTGTGTGGCGTCACCGGTTTGAATAGGAACGCCTTTAACCATCTTCACTTCGCCGTCGCAGCAAAGGGCGGCAAGGCGCAAAAGCATTTTGTAATTATCATCTATGGGTTCTGTAGATAAGTTACAAATTTCCGAGCCGTTATACATTTGTGATAACAGCATTTTGTTCCTTGTAAATGTACCGGTTTTGTCGGCGCAAATAACATCGAGCTTTGCTATACTGTCTACGGTACTTGACTGATAAATCGATATACCTTTTTTCTTCATTCTGCGTATACCTCTTGAAACCGCAGCGGTTGCAATAAGATTAATGGAAGCAGGAATGAAGGATATGGAAAGTGCTCCTATAAGTATTAAAGAGGAAGCAAGGCCGTATGCAAAGTCATGCATTTTTACAGTTGTGAATATTAATGCTATCAAAAACAGTATAGAATATACAACAGTGGCACCTATGCCGATTAATTTGCTTAATTGATTTAATCTTGGCTCTATTTCAAGAGAATATTCGGTGTTGTGGCCGTCTAATTTTTGTTGCTTGCCATATTCGGTGTAGTCGGTAATTTCGGTTACTATGGCAACACCGTTACCTGATACAACGTAGGAGCCAGCAAATATCATATTGCCACGCTCTGTAATATCAGAAATCTCTAAAGGTTGGGCAAAAGCGTCCTTAGGTGTTGGAATGGATTCTCCCGTTACCGAGAATTCGTCGCAATGCAGGTCGTTTTGTGCCAATAGTCTTGCATCGGCGGGAATGTAATCGCCAACATTAACCTGAATAATATCACCCGGAACCAGAAGGCGAGAAGAGATTTGCGATACCGTACCATCTCTTAAAACACGTATGGTGGATTTTTCAACAGATTCACTTTTGTTAATTTCAATTACGTATCTGCGGCTGGCAAAAGCGCCCAATCCGGCTTTAACAAAAGTCATAATTATTATTGCAACAATATCGAATGTGCTGAAGGTATTAAATATTAAATGGAATAATAACGCAATTGCAATGCTTATGAAAATAATATAATATACAGGTTGCTTTAGTTCTTTAGAAAGGTATTTTAAGTAAGAATGATTATCTTTCTTCTTTTCGATTTTGCTGTTAATCTTTTGCAATCTACCGGCTGCATCTTCGCTGGATAGGCCGGTTTTAATATTTGATTTGAGTTCGTCTACAACATCTGCTATATCGCTACTGTGCCAGATCATATATTCACCTTCGTTTGATTATACATATAATTAATATGTTAATTATACTAAATTGCACTCAAAAAGTCAATCTAATATGTATCGACGTATTAGTATAAAAGAAAAATTTAGATTTTTTAAAATTTAGTATTGACAATTACCTTTTTTATTGATATAATACACAAGTCGTCGATATTTGATCCATTAGCTCAGTTGGCAGAGCACTTGACTTTTAATCAAGGTGTCCGGAGTTCGAATCTCCGATGGATCACCAAAAAACGTGTTGCTTTTTGCAATGCGTTTTTTTATGCCATATTACAAAAACTTTAAGATTTGATGCCGATTATGCAGTATAAACAGAATTTGCACACAGATACCACCACTTGCGATTTGTTTTATCTATATTTGTTTACGACAAGACAACTGCTAAATAAGAAGTTTTTGTGAATTTTATAAAATTACAGCCCCTATATGCTTTTAGGGGCTGTTTTTTATTACTTTTTTCCGTTATTTATATTGTTATTTTAATTAAACTATGGTATAATTTTATAGAATATGTATAGGAGAATGGTATAATGGTGATTTTGGGCATTGACCCCGGTTATGCAATAGTGGGTTACGGTATTGTAAGTTACATTAATAATAATTTCAAGCCCATCGATTTTGGTGCAGTAACAACCCCTGCGGGTATGGAATTTTCAAATAGACTTGAGATTATTTACAACGGCATAATTCACCTTATAAAAACCTATAATCCTGAAGCCGTGTCGATAGAAAAGTTATATTTCAATACCAATACAACAACCGCAATAGACGTGGCGCAGGCAAGGGGAGTAATACTTCTTGCTGCCAAACAGTGCGGAACACCTGTGTTTGAATACACACCACTGCAGGTTAAACAGGCGGTTACAGGATATGGGCGAGCAGAAAAAAGGCAGATAATTGAAATGACCAAATCTTTGCTGGGTTTGGCTAAAGCCCCGAAACCCGACGATACTGCAGATGCTCTCGCAATGGCAATTTGCCACGCACATACCTCCGGTTCGCTACTGGGAAAACTTAAAACATTGAGGTAGAAATTATGATTTATTCTGTTAAAGGCAAGCTTATTTATACTGATGCTAAAACCGCTGTAATAGAATGCGGCGGTGTTGGTTTTCGCTGTTATGCTACGCACAAAACACTGGCACAGTTGCCTAAATGCGGCGAAGATGCAATGCTTTACACCTATCTTGCAGTTAGAGAAGAAGCAATGGATTTATACGGTTTTTTCGACCAGCAGGAGCTTGATTTTTTCAAGCTGATTATTTCGGTTAACGGAATCGGACCAAAACTTGGAATTTCAATTCTTTCCGATTTCACTCCCGAGCAGCTTTGCTATTTTATCACCTCGGGCGATGCAAAATCAATCTCTAAAGCTAATGGTGTAGGTGCCAAAACTGCGCAACGTATAGTGCTTGAACTTAAAGATAAGGTTTCTTCCGGTTCTCTTAGCGGTTCCGATATCGATATGCCTATAGGCAACGCAACCGTATCAGGTTCTTCTGCAGAAGCAATAGAAGCTTTGGTGGCCTTGGGCTTTACCCAGGGTGAGGCTGCCAAAGCGGTTGCACGTTTCGATTCGCAAATGTCGGTTGAAGAAATTATTAAAGAAGCACTTAAAACTAACCTTAGGTAGGTGAAGTAATTATGGAAAATATGGATTTCGAAAACAGATTTGTATCTCCCGAATACACCAGCAATAACGATGAAGATGTTGAGCTTTCTTTAAGACCCAAGGTTTTAAGTGAATACATCGGTCAGGAAAAGGCAAAGGATAATCTTGACATTTATATAAAGGCGGCTGTAGGCAGAAAAGAGCCACTTGACCACGTGCTTCTTTACGGCCCTCCCGGACTTGGCAAAACAACCCTTGCCGGTATAATAGCAAATGAGATGGGAGTCAATTTCAGGGTTACAAGCGGCCCTGCTATTGAAAAACCCAAGGATTTAGCCGCACTGTTAACCAATCTTAACGATGGCGACGTGCTGTTTATAGACGAAATTCACAGACTTTCCAGAAGTGTTGAAGAGGTTCTGTATCCCGCAATGGAAGACTATGTACTTGATATTATATTCGGACAAGGTCCTTCCGCCCGTTCAATTCGGCTTGACCTTAATCATTTTACTTTGGTTGGTGCCACAACCCGTTCGGGACAGCTTTCGGCTCCGCTTCGTGATCGTTTTGGTGTTCTTTTAAGACTCGAGCTTTACACCCCTGAAGAGCTTGCCGAGATAGTTACACGTTCTGCCGGCATTCTGGGTATTGAAATAGACCACGATGGTGCTTTGGAAATTGCATCTCGTTCCCGCGGTACACCAAGAATAGCCAACCGTATGCTTAAACGTGTTCGCGATGTTGCCCAGGTTTACGGCGAAGGCATCATCGACACTAAAATTGCTTCGCTGGCTTTAGATAGATTTGAAATTGATGAATTGGGTTTAGATTATTTCGACAGAAATCTTTTAAGAACCATTATCGAAAAATACAATGGCGGCCCTGTTGGCCTTGATACCCTTGCAGCAGCACTTGGAGAAGAAGCGGTTACTATCGAAGATGTATACGAGCCATACCTTATGCAGATTGGATTCTTAACCCGTACAAGCCGTGGCAGGTGTGTAACAAAATTGGCCTACGATCACCTTGGAATTAAGTACGACGGACAATCTCAGCAAACTTTGTTTTAAATAAAGGATTAAATTTATGCGTTTTGTAAATGATTTTTATGATTACGAGCTTATTGATGCCGCCCTTGGTGAGCGCCTTGAGCGTTGGGGAGATATCATTCTTATCCGTCCCGACCCTCAGATAATTTGGGATGGCGATAAATTATCGAAACTATGGCGCAGCGCCCATGCAATTTATCACCGTTCCAAATCCGGTGGCGGTAGCTGGGAAATGTTAAAAAAAGTTCCCGATGTCTGGAGCATCAATTACGGTGAACTTACCTTCAGGCTTAAGCCCATGGGCTTTAAGCACACAGGTCTTTTTCCAGAACAGGCTGTTAACTGGAAGCTATTGCAGGAAACCATTAAAAAGGCCAACCGACCTATTTCGGCGCTTAACCTTTTTGCCTATACCGGTGGTGCCACCATAGCCTGTCTTAATGCGGGTGCTTCGGTTACACACGTAGACGCTTCTAAAGGTATGGTGCAATGGGCCAAAGAGAATGCAGTGGCTTCGGGCATTGCAGACCGTCCGGTACGTTGGTTGGTAGACGATTGTATTAAGTTTGTACGCCGTGAAATTCGCCGTGGCAACAAATATGATATAATTATTATGGACCCACCTTCTTACGGCAGAGGTCCCGACGGAGAGGTTTGGAAATTTGAAAATCAATTAGCCGAGCTGCTTGATTTAACCTCTCAGGTGTTTAGTGACAATGCACTACTTCTGTTAATAAATTCCTACACAACCGGTATGTCGCCTACAATTATGAATTATATGGCGAAAAACGTGTTTGACAAGGGTAGAAACGGAAAGATTTTAACCGATGAAATCGGACTTAAGGTTACCAACAAAGATATTGTGTTGCCTTGCGGTAGCACTACTATATGGAAAGCAGATGTTTAATGGATAACATTATTGAATTTAAAAACGTAACCTTTGAATATAGCGAAGGGGAAGGTACCCAAACTATTTTAAAGGATTTTAACCTGAATATTGAACGGGGAAGTTTTGTTTGTATTCTGGGCCACAACGGTTCGGGTAAATCCACCGCTGCCCGCTTAATGAACGGCCTTAGAACTCCGGCTTCGGGCGAGGTTCTTGTAGATGGAATCTCCACTGCTGATAGTAAAAATGAGTTTTTGGTAAAGAAAAAGGTTGGACTTGTTTTTCAAAACCCTGATAATCAGCTTATCGCCACAATCGTGGAAGACGACGTTGCCTTTGGCCTTGAAAATTTAGGTGTAGAGCCAAAGGAGATACGTCAGCGTGTTGACAATGCGCTTAAAGCAGTTGATATGTACGACTATAGACTAAAGGCACCGCATTTGCTTTCGGGCGGTCAGAAGCAGCGTATTGCCATAGCAGGTATTTTGGCTATGGAGCCTGATTGTATTGTATTAGACGAGCCCACAGCAATGTTAGATCCGATGGGACGTCGCGAGGTGTTAGACACACTCACAATGTTAAACCGTGAAAAGGGAATAACAGTTGTGCTTATTACCCACTATATGGACGAAGCTGTGCTGGCCGATCGCGTAGTTGTAATGGACGATGGAAACATTATTTTAGACGGTACACCCCTTAGCATTTTTCACGAAGTAGAAAAACTAAACTCAGCGGGTCTTAACGTACCGCAAACTGCAGAATTTGCATATAAACTAAAAACTATCGGCATTGACCTTGCAGGCGATATTTTAACCGAAGAAGCTTGTGCTACGGCATTGACCGAAGCTTTAAGTAAAATTCCAAGATAAATTTGGAGGAAGAAAATTGGCATTTCTTGAAATTAGAAATCTGACACATTTATACGGACAGGGTACTCCTTTCGAGACCAGTGCGATTGAAGATGTATCGTTTTCTGTAGAAAAAGGCGAAATAATTGGAATAATCGGACATACAGGTAGCGGTAAATCTACCCTAATGCAGCATCTTAATGGCCTGCTTAAGCCTAATTCAGGCTCGGTTTATTTAGATGGCAAAGATATCTGGTCCGAGCCAAAAGAAATTAAAAAGGTTCGATTTAGAGTTGGTATGGTGTTTCAATATCCCGAGCACCAGCTTTTCGATGAAACAGTGTATAAGGATATATCCTACGGACCGAAAAATATGGGGCTTAGTGACGAAGAAATAAAAGAAGCGGTTATGTATTCCGCAAATTTAGTTGGTCTTGATAAAGAGCTGCTTGAAAAATCTCCATTTGAGCTTTCGGGTGGTGAAATGCGTCGTGCGGCAATTGCCGGAGTGTTGGCAATGAAGCCGGAGGTAATAGTTCTCGACGAGCCTACCGCAGGGCTTGACCCTATGGGCAGAGACCTTATTATGTCAAGAATAACCGAATACCGCAACACTACCAACGCCGCGGTTTTGGTAGCGTCTCACAGTATGGAGGATATTGCTCGCATTTCAGATAAGGTTCTTGTTATGAACGAGGGCAGACTTTTTATGTTTGATAATACTAATAAGGTTTTTTCAGATTCCGAAAAATTAGAATCGGTGGGCCTTAATGTTCCTCAAATTACCAAAATTATGTTACATCTCAGAAATAACGGTGTTGACATTCCGTATTCCTGCCTTACAGTAGATGCTGCAGTTAATGCGATTTCTGATTATATAAAGGGGGGCAGCGCCAATGCTTAAAGACATTACCATTGGTCAGTATTACCCCACAGGCTCTATAGTGCATCGCCTTGACCCCAGATTGAAGCTGGTAGCGCTTATTGCCTATATAGTGTTTATTTTTCTTGCCAAAACACCAATAGCTTTGGCCTATATTACGTTACTTACAATTGCAATAATACTGTTAACAAAGGTTCCGCTAAAAACCTATCTAAAAAACCTGAAATCGATTCTTCCAATAATAATCATTACGGCAGTTTTAAATATGTTTTATGTGTCGGGTGGAAAAACCTTGTTCAGTTGGTGGATAATAACCATCACCGAGGCAGGCATTGAACGTGCAATTTTTATGGCAACAAGAATAGTTGTTTTAATCCTTGCCAGCGCAATGCTTACCTACACAACTACCCCCACTATGCTTACCGATGCAATAGAGTCGCTGTTGTCTCCCTTAAGATTTATAGGTCTTGGCGGTGCAGTGCACACGATTGCAATGATGATGACAATTGCATTAAGGTTCATTCCAACCTTGATTGATGAAACCGAAAAGCTTATGAACGCCCAAAAGGCCAGAGGTGCAGATTTTGAATCGGGCGGACTTCTTTCAAGGGTTAAAGCTTTAATACCAATTTTAATTCCGCTGTTAATTTCTTCAATTCGCAGAGCTTTCGATTTATCCGAAGCTATGGAAAGCAGATGCTATACGGGCGGTAAAACCAGAACTCGTATGAAACAATTAAAACTGGTAGTAAGAGATTTTATTGCAGTTGCAGTTTTGCTTATTTGCTTTACAGCAGTTATTTTATTAAATCACGTAATAGTTTTTTAGAGGTGCGATATGGCTCGGTATTTGCTTACAATTTCATATTTAGGCACTGCTTTTTGCGGCTGGCAGGTTCAGCCTAACGGAGAGTCTGTGCAGCAGGTGCTGGGCGACGCAATCGCAAAGGTGTTCCACGTATCTCACGGGGTTACCGGATGTAGCAGAACCGACTCGGGTGTGCACGCAAATATGTTTTGTTGCCACACAGATATAGAAACAGAAATGCCGCCTGAGAAAATAATTTTAGCATTAAACAACAATTTACCGCCTGAAATAGCAGTAAAAAAGTGTCAACAGGTGGCAGATGATTTTCACGCAAGATATAGCTGTGTAGGGAAAAATTATATTTATAAAATTTCAAACAAGCCGTATTTAGACCCGTTTTCAGATGGCAGGGTATATTGGTATAAGCACAGGCTTAACCTTGAAAATATGAAATTGGCCGCCGAACTTTTTGTTGGTCGCCACGATTTCTCTGCATTTTGCGCAGCTAATGCATCTGTTGTAGATAAGGTTCGCACCATAACCGAATGCAGCGTAACAGAAACTGAAGATATAATAGTTATATCTGTTTCTGCCGATGGGTTTTTATATAATATGGTAAGAATAATCGTCGGCACACTTTTAGAGGTAGGCTGCGGAAAAATTAAATATAGCAGCATACCTCAAATCATCTCTTCAAAACAACGCGAACTTGCTGGGTTTACTGCGCCTGCGCATGGGTTGTATCTTAACAAAGTATTTTATAAGGAAGTGAAATAAACTATGGCAGAATATAAAAAGAAAACAGTTAAAAAGCTTAAAAATCAAAAGCCAAAGAAAAGTGCCGTAGCCGATAATTATAAAGTAACCTCCTTTGCTGAAGATGCATTTTCTCAAGATATATCAATGAAATCTGCAAAAGAAGCTAAAGCCGAGCGCAGATTTGAAAAGAAGAAAGAAAAATATTTAAAACACCGAAAACCGGAAAAACGAGTTGTGAATTCCGGAAAATCCGCAAAAGAGCTTAATCGTTCTGCGTCTTCCTTAAGGGTGCTAAAAGGCACAAAAAAAGCCAAACGAATAAAATCAATAATTGCATTGCTTCTGGCTGTAATAATTATCGTTGTGCTGTTTTTAGTTCACATTTCCTCGCCTACAGGACTTACTGACTTAATCAAGTGTAGTTTTGCACGCAGAGGCTCTGGCTCGGGATTCCCGATTACACTAAGCGGCGGAACGGTAGAAGAGGTTGATATAACCGACGGTTGTATTACCGTTCTTTCCGACACATATATTGAAATGTATAATGTTTCTTCAAAAGAACTGGTTTCAGAACAGCACAAGTATTCTTCGCCGAAGTTGCAAACATCAAAAACAAGGGCACTTATTTTCGACCAGGGCGCTGAAGAACTCTCGGTATATGATATAACCGGCAAAATTTTCAGCCGAGATATGAAAGAACCTATTTTAACCGCTTCAATTGGAAGAAATGGCACCTATGCCGTTGTAACAGACCCAGAAGATATTGCAGCAAAGGTGTATGTGTATAATAAAAACAATAGCCTGTTGTTCGATTGGGAATCTAAGTCCGATTTGGTTAATTCTGTTTCTGTATCTAATAACGGCAAATATGTTGTTGTTTCTACTGTTAATGCCAAAAACGGCGAATACAGCAATAGTTTAAAAACCTTCAACACCAAAAGTAAAGAGATTGTAAAAGACGAACCAAAAGAAGAACTTATATATTCTGTTGAATCCATTGGAAAGTGTAATTTTGTTGTGCGCACTGAGTCGGGTCTTAGTAAACTTAATGCTTCAGATGGCACTTTCGGTAGCATTACCGAAAGTAGTGTTATTCAAAAATATGTTAGTCCCAATGGGGAATTTGGTTTATTAACCGTTTCCGGAAGTGAAAACAAATTTATTCTGTATAACAGCAATTTTGAAGTCAAAAGAGAGATGGAAGTGATCTCGTCACCTAAATTCATTGTATGGAACGACAAGTATGTGGTTTGTGTTAGGGATTATTCTATTTATGTTTACGACGCCGAAGGTAAAGAGGTTAATAAAATCAGCACCAGCTCTCCTGTTGAAAAAGCTGTGACCACCAATAAAAATATACTTGCAATAAATAATTCAACAATAGTAAGCTATGATTTTGTAGATGCGTCTACTTCCGGAGGTAATCAGTAATGCACATTCTGCTCGACTTAATAGTAATTGTTATTGTAGCTATAGTAACTATGGCCACAATAAAAAAAGGTTTTGTAAGGTCTGTGTTGGGATTAGCGAGCCTTGTAATTACTATTCTGCTTATATCAACCTTTGGTAAACTGATTGCTAACACTGTATATAACGTTTGCATCGAAAAGGGCGTTGTTTCGGCAGTTGAAAGCACCATAGGTGGCGATTCTGCAACGAGTGAGGCAACGGTTGAGGATATCTTCGAAGCTCTACCGCCTTATATAGCAAATTCTGCAGCAAAATCCGGCATAAATACCGAAACTATTACGGCAGCTCTTGATACAGGTGCTCCTGCCCACAGTATAGCCGTTACGGTTAACGAGCAGGTTGTAGAACCTTTGGTGCTTCCAATGCTATTGGTGCTGATTGACATAATATTGTTCAGCCTGCTTATGATTATATTCAGGTTTATCACCAAATTGATTTGTCCCTTATTCAAAGCACCGATTTTGAATCAGGCGAACAAAATTCTCGGTGCAGTGCTGGGTATTATAAAGGGTGTTGTTATCGCAGCACTTGTGTGTTCATTAATCAATTTTATAATAGAATACTATTCAATAGATAATGTTGTATTCAGTAAAGAATCCATTGAAAATTCCTATATTTTCGGAAAGTTATCTAATATTTTAGATTTAACAAGTTTTATTAGTTAGTATTAACTATTGTGGCTAAAGAAAGGAAAACTGTAATTCTATGTTAAAAATGTGTTCCAAATGCGGGAAGCGTCCTGCAATAGTTTTTGTTTCGGAAATGAATGGCACTTCCAATTCCGAGCCCCGTGGCCTGTGCCTTGTATGTGCAAAGGAGGCGGGAATTAAACCTATCGATGATATGCTTAATAATATGAATATCAGCGACGAAGACCTTGAGGGTATGAGTGAGCAGTTGATGGACGTTATGAATATGAGTGAAGATATGGATGGGTTTGAAATGGGCGGCGCTCAGCCTTTCCCGTTCTTAAATAATATTTTCGGAACTATGGGAGGCGTTAATAATCAAGCTCCCGACAACAAAAACACAACAGACAAAAAATCTGATAAAGAAAAGAAGAGCAAAGAACCCAAAAAGCCCAGATTTTTAGGTCAATACTGCACCAACCTTACTGAAAAGGCCAAAAAAGGCGAGCTTGACCACATTGTTGGCAGAGATGCGGAGATGTACAGAACCATTCAAATTCTGTCTCGTCGTTCGAAAAATAATCCCTGTCTGATTGGTGAGCCGGGCGTTGGTAAAACGGCAATCGCCGAAGGCTTAGCAATCAGAATTGCGGCAGGCGAAGCACCTGCCCGACTGCTGGATAAAGAAATACACCTTCTTGATATGACCGCCCTTGTGGCAGGCACCCAGTTCAGAGGCCAGTTCGAAAGCCGTGTAAAAGGCCTTATAGACGATATCAAAAACGCGGGCAATATTATATTGTTTATCGACGAGGTTCATAATCTTGTAGGCGCAGGCGATTCCGAAGGCTCAATGAATGCGGGCAATATTTTAAAACCCGCCCTTTCCCGCGGTCAGCTTCAGGTTATAGGTGCCACCACCTTAAAGGAATATCGCAAATATATCGAAAAAGACTCTGCACTTGAAAGGCGTTTCCAGCCGGTTGTAATTGAAGAGCCGTCTATCGCCGAAGCTACCGATGTGTTGTTGGGAGTAAAGGGTTATTACGAGGGCTATCACGGAGTTGTAATTCCCGACGATATTGTAACAAAAGCTGTTCATCTTTCTGAAAGATATATTAACGACCGTTTCCTGCCCGATAAGGCTATCGACCTTATGGACGAGGCCTGCGCCTGCGCAAGCTTAAGAAACAAGGCGGTAGATAAGCTTTATCTTGTAAACAAGAAAATCGGCGAATTGGCAAATAAAGAAACCGAGCTTGAGGAAAACGTGGAAGCTATAGATTACGAAAAGCTCGCAACCGTTAAATCTGAGCTTGCAAAGTATAGGGGAGAGGCCGAAGCCTTGTACGGCCCCGCCGCCGATAACAAGGTTACCGACGACGATTTGGCTAAGGTTATAGAGCTATGGACCGGTATTCCTGCGTCTAAAATTAAAGAAAGCGATTTAATGAAGCTTTCCTCTTTAGAAGACGAACTTAAAAAGCATATTATTGGTCAGGACGAGGCAATCGGCAACGTTGTACGTGCCGTAAAACGCTCGAGAGTAAGCATTACCACCCATCGCCGACCTGCTTCATTTATCTTTGTAGGCCCAACAGGTGTTGGTAAAACAGAGCTTGTAAAGGTGCTGTCTCAGCAGCTTTTCCATACCCCCGAAACACTTATCCGCCTTGATATGTCGGAGTTTATGGAGAAACATTCAGTTTCAAGATTAATTGGTGCCCCTCCGGGATATGTTGGTTACGACGATGCCGGCCAGCTTACAGAAAAGGTTCGCCGCAAGCCCTATTCGGTAATACTTTTTGACGAAATCGAAAAAGCTCATCCCGACGTGCTTAATATTCTGTTGCAGATTCTCGACGACGGCAGAGTTACAGATGCCCAGGGCAGAGTGGTGAATTTTGAAAACACCATCGTTATTATGACTTCAAACGCCGGTAGTGAAAGCTCTTCTAACCCTATGGGCTTTGGAAAAACCGTGCAAAGTGCCGTGAAAGAAAAGGCAATAGCCGCTTTAGAGCAGTTCTTACGCCCCGAATTTATCGGCAGGGTAGACGAGATAGTTGTGTTCAATCCTCTAACTGTTGAAGATTTTGCTGCAATTGCGGATATTGCGTTAAAAGAGCTTGATTCTGTGCTTAAGGAAAAGGGCATAGCCTTTAAATACGATAATGCCGTTTGTAAGCTTATTGCAGAAAAATCTCACGGCGGCAAGCGTGGAGCTCGTGATTTGCGCAATTTTGTTCGTAAAAATATCGAAGATGAGATTGTTGCGTTAATTATCGATAATGCTGTTTTAAAGGAAATTATTGTAGAAAACGCAGATAATGAATTAAAGTTTTCAACAAAATAATATTTTTTCAAAAAAACACTTGATTTTTCGCGGGGATTATGTTATTATAATTCCCGTCCTCTGCAGGTGTAGTTCAATGGTAGAACTCCAGCCTTCCAAGCTGGTCACGTGGGTTCGATTCCCATCACCTGCTCCAAATAAACCACATACCCGTTAGGGTGTGTGGTTTGTTTTTTGTATAAAAGATGGGAATCGAACAAGGAGGGAGCAAGCGTATGCTTGCGGAAGAAAACAACCTGAATGGTTGTTTTCGCCGACGGGCAACGAGCGATAGGAGGGGAGCGCCGGGACATATTCCCATCACCTGCCTTAAAGTTTATTTATAAATTCATCTATTGAGCATATACTTAATAATTTACAAATTTCAAGGCAAAATATTAACAATTAACTTTTTTCTATAAATTACTTGACAATAATTGTTTTGTATTATATTATAATAAAATACAAATATTTTTAAATTATTTTTAGTTCTGGAGGAATTAGAATGGATAAATTCATAGAGAGCTATATGCCCTTTGTGGTGCTGGCCGGTTCTGTTATTGCATTACTATTTGCTATATTTACCGCCAAAAGGGTTATGAAGTTTTCTGAAGGAACCGAGCGTATGAAGAAAATCGCTTCTTCCATACGTAGCGGTGCAAATGCCTATTTAAAAAGGCAATACTCGGTTGTTTCGGTATTCTTTGCCTGTATGTTTGTTATTCTTTGCGTAATGGCTGCAGCAGGACTGCTGACCTGGTACGTTCCCTTTGCATTTGTTTCCGGTGGATTTTTCTCTGGTCTTTCAGGCTTTGTGGGAATGAAAATTGCTACCGCTGCAAACTCAAGAACTGCAAATGCTTGCAGAGACGGCTTAAACAAAGGCTTGCGTGTTGCTTTTTCCGCAGGTTCGGTTATGGGCTTCACCGTTGTTGGCTTAGGCCTGCTGGATATCTCCCTTTGGTTCATTCTTCTTAAATACGTTTTCTCGCTCGAAACAGCTAAAGAAATCACCAGTGTTATGCTTACCTTTGGTATGGGTGCTTCTTCAATGGCATTGTTTGCCCGTGTTGGCGGCGGTATATTCACCAAAGCTGCAGACGTAGGTGCCGACCTTGTTGGTAAGGTAGAAGCAGGAATTCCCGAAGACGACCCCCGCAACCCCGCAGTTATTGCCGATAACGTTGGTGACAACGTTGGTGACGTTGCAGGTATGGGCGCCGACCTTTACGAATCTTACGTTGGTTCTGTTATTTCTGCCTGTGCTTTGGGTGTTGCAGCTTTTGGAAGCTTCAAAGCAATGGCCCTTCCTATGCTTTTGGCAGCAGTAGGTATTCTCGCTTCAATCATTGGTTCGTTCTTGGTAAGAACAGGCGAAAGCACCGAACAAAAGCAGTTGCTTAAAGCTCTTAGCCGCGGAACGAACTTCAGTGCAATTATTATTGCAATTGTAGCATTACCGCTGTCTTATTTCATTCTAGAAGATTACAGCTTTTATTTTGCGATTATTGCTGGTTTACTTGCAGGTGTGCTTATTGGTAAAGCTACAGAATATTTCACATCAGATACCTATAAGCCCACTAAAAAGCTTGCAAATACCAGTGAAACAGGCTCTGCAACCATTATTATTGGGGGCATCAGCTTAGGTATGCTTTCAACTATAGTTCCTGTTATCATTGTAGGTATAGCAATTATTGTGTCTTTCTTTGTTTGCGGTGGTTCTATTTCCAGCCCCGATGCTGCCAAGGGCCTTTATGGCATTGCATTGGCTGCTGTTGGTATGCTTTCCACTTTAGGTATCACACTTGCCACCGACGCTTACGGCCCTGTTGCCGATAATGCGGGCGGTATTGCCGAAATGGCAGGTCTTGAGCCCGAGGTTCGCGAAAGAACCGACGCTCTCGATGCCTTGGGTAACACCACAGCCGCAACAGGTAAAGGCTTTGCAATTGGCTCTGCCGCTTTAACCGCATTAGCTCTTATTGCTTCCTATATTGATAAAATCAAGGAGCTTGCACCTAAAGCTGGAGTTACTATTGCTAAATCCTTCGACCTTATGAATCCTGTTGTTCTTGTTGGCTTGTTTATTGGCGCTTGCTTGCCCTTCGTGTTTGCGGCATTCACAATGGAATCTGTTGGCAAGGCTGCACAGTCGGTTGTACGCGAGGTTCGCCGCCAGTTTAAAGAAATCACCGGCCTTATGGACGGTAAGGCAGAACCGGATTATGCATCTTGTGTTGATCTTTGCACCCGTTCAAGCCTTCGTGAAATGATATTGCCAACCCTTATAGCAATAGTAACACCTATTATAACAGGCTTGGTTCTTGGTTATCAGGGAGTTGTAGGTCTGCTTGCAGGTGCAACGGTTACAGGTTTCTTAATTGCAATCTTTATGTCTAACTCCGGCGGTGCTTGGGATAATGCCAAAAAGCATATTGAAAGCGGTGTACACGGCGGAAAGGGCAGTGATTGTCACAAAGCCGCAGTTGTTGGTGATACGGTTGGCGACCCCTTCAAAGATACTTCCGGCCCTGCAATTAATATTTTAATTAAGCTTTTATCTATGGTTTCAATAGTTTTTGCAGGTCTTGTGCTCAGCGTACACATTTTCTAAAAAATATTTGCCATTTTGCCCCGTTTTTTCAAAAAAACGGGGCTTTTTCTATTGACTTTAGCGCTTTAGTGTGCTAAAATGCTATATATCATTTTTTTGGAGTGTAAATAAAATGCATAAATTCAAAAAAGACACAGTAGATAAGCTGTTCCAGGCAATCCTTTCTTTAGAAACAATAGATGAGTGCTATAGTTTTTTCGAAGACGCCTGCACAATTCAAGAAATCGAGGCAATATCTCAGCGTTTCGATGTTGCACGTAATCTTTGTCTTGGCAAAAGCTATGCCGACATCAATAAAATCACCGGTGCCAGCACTGCTACCATTTGCAGAGTTAGCAAATGCATAAATTATGGCGACGGCGGATATAAAATGGCCATAGACAGAATCAAGGAGAATGGCGATGCTGAACAGTAAACTTTTAAAAAGCGAAGAGCGTGCTGTTTATGCACTGCGCGAGTTATATTCAAAGTACGGCTACTCTCAATTTAAAATGAGTAAGTTTGAAGAGTATGATTTTTACGTAAGAAATATGCATTCTCTTATTTCTAACGGAATAATCACCTTTACCGATACTACAGGTAAGCTTATGGCTTTAAAGCCCGACGTAACGCTGTCTATAATCAAGCACTCAAAGGATATTGAAGGCTTTGTTACCAAGCTTTATTACGACGAAAGCGTTTATCGTATTTCAGGGGGCTCTGGTTCCTACAAGGAAATAACACAAACAGGCCTTGAATGTATAGGAGATATAGGTATATACGATATATGCGAGGTTGTAAGCCTTGCTATTAAAAGCCTTAAATTAATTGATAATCGTTTTGTTTTAGATATCTCCCATGCAGGGCTAATTTCGGCGCTTTTTGATGCTTGTGAACTCGACAGCGACACGCGTAAAGCTGTACTTAATTGTATTAAAGCTAAAAATCCCGATGGAATCGATGGATTATATAAAGATGGCAAACTAACCCAAATGGCTATGGAGTTAGCTAAAAAGCTTACTGCCAACTATAAAGACTATCGAAGCGTTGCCAATACCTTTAGCCCTTATGCAAAGCTCCCCGGCGTTATGGATGCTTTAAATGAGTTCGGCGCGATAATGTATGCTTTAGAGCAGGCAAAGCTACTCCAAAACGTTAATATTGATTTCTCCATTACCAGCGGAATGAATTACTACAGCGGAATTGTTTTTACAGGCTATATTATGGGTATCCCGCAGGCGGTTCTGTCGGGCGGTCAGTACGATAAGCTGGCAGCCAAAATGGGCAAAAACTCAGGGGCTATCGGTTTTGCCGTTTATCTTGACGTTTTAGAGCGTTACGGAGAGGATACTTCTGAATACGATGCCGACTATGTAATACTAAAATCCGATAAAATTTCAGCAGAATCAATGCTTAAGGCTGTTGAGGAGCTGTCTGTTGATGGAAGCAGAGTTATTGTGCTTGGTAAGATTCCTGTCAATTTCAAATATCGTAAGCTTATCAATTTAGAGGAGGCAGAGTAATATGGAAATAATTAATGTTGCGCTGCCCAAAGGCAGGCTTGGAGAAAAGGTTCTTGCTATGTTCGAAAAGTCTGGCTACGAATGTCCCGAAATACACGAACCGGGTAGAAAGCTGATATTCGAAAATTTAGAAGTAGGTATTCGTTATTTTTGGGTAAAGCCTTCTGACGTAGCAATCTACGTAGAACGTGGTGCCGCCGATATTGGTGTTGCGGGCAAAGATATTTTGCTGGAATACACCCCCGACGTATACGAGCTTCTTGATATGCATTTAGGTGTTTGCAGAATGGCCGTTGCCGCACCCAAAAATTTCAGAGATAACACGGCCAACACCTTACGCGTTGCCACAAAATTTTCTAAAATAGCCAGTGATTTTTACAGACAAAAGGGAAGGGATATCGACATTATTCACCTTAACGGTTCAATTGAAATCGCACCTATTTTAGGCCTTTCAGACGTAATCGTCGATATTGTGGAAACGGGTAAAACTCTTTATGAAAATAATCTCGAGCCAATAGAAGATATTGTTCCAATTAGTGCAAGGCTTATTGCCAACAAATCTTCTTACAAATTCAAGGGCGAAGAGATAAACAAGATATATGAATCTTTAGGTAATTTAGTGAGGAATAGTAATGATTAAAATTATGAATTACAGCGAAGTATCAAGGGACGAAGTATTCGCCCGAGGTACTGCCGAGAACGATGTATCAGGCATTGTTTCCGATATTATAGCCGACGTCAGGGCCAACGGTGACGAAGCTCTGTTTCGCTATTGCCTGAAATTTGATAAGGCAGATTTAAAAAGCTTAGAGGTATCCCGAGAAGAGATTGAAGAGGCTTTCAGCGCAGTGGAACCCCGATTTCTGGAAATTCTTCGCACCGCTGCCGAAAATATAAGGGAATACCACAAATGCCAGGTGAGAAACAGCTTTGTTCTTAACGAAAAAAGTGGTATTGTAACCGGTCAGAAAATCACTCCTATTGAAAAGGTTGGTTTATATGTACCCGGCGGTACAGCAGCTTATCCTTCCACCGTTTTAATGGATAGCATTCCTGCTAAAATTGCAGGTTGTAAGGAGATTTGTATTGTTACACCTCCTAATTCCGAGGGTAAGGTTAACCCTGTAATTCTTGCTGCCGCAGAAATCGCAGGGGTAGACAGAATTTTCAAGGTTGGCGGCGCGCAGGCCGTTGCAGCATTAAGCTACGGCACCGAAACTCTGCCCAAGGTTGATAAAATAGTAGGTCCCGGTAATGCCTTTGTTGCCGAAGCCAAACGCCAGGTATTTGGCCTTGTTTCTATTGATATGATAGCAGGTCCCAGCGAAATTCTTGTGGTAGCCGACGGAAAAAGCAATCCGCAATTTGTTGCAGCAGATTTGCTGTCTCAGGCAGAACACGATAAAAATGCAAGTGCTGTTCTTGTTACCGATTCAATGGATTTTGCTAAAGCTGTCAGCGCTGCTTTGGAAGAGCAGATACCTAAGCTATCCCGCGAAGAAATTGCCCGTGTGTCTATAGATAATAACGGTAAAATTATTGTTGCGGAAGATTTAATGCTGGCAATCGATATTGCAAACGAAATAGCTCCCGAGCATCTTGAGCTTTGTGTAGACAATCCCTTCGATTATCTCGATAGCATTAAGAATGCAGGCAGTATATTTATGGGTCGCTACTGCCCCGAAGCTTTGGGAGATTACTACGCAGGCCCCAACCACACACTGCCCACAAGTGGCACTGCTCGTTTTTCCAGCCCGCTGTCGGTAGACGATTTTGTTAAAAAGTCACAGTTCACTTATTATACTAAAGACGCACTATATAAGGTTGCAGAAGATGTTGCCTTTTTTGCTGAAAAAGAGGGACTTACCGCCCACGCCAAAAGTGCCACAATCAGATTAGAGGAGGAAAACTGTGAGTAATTTCAGAGATTCAAGATTCTCGAATTTAAAGGAATACGTACCGGGTGAACAGCCGCAGGATAAAAGCTATATTAAGCTTAATACCAATGAATCGCCCTATCCGCCTTCAAAATCGGTTATCGACGTACTTAATAGGGAAGAAGCCGAAAAATTACGCCTTTATTGCGACCCCGATTGCAATCTTCTTCGTGAAAAGCTGGCAGAAATATATGGCGTCGGCAAAGAAAATATTTTTGTATCTAATGGTTCCGACGATATTCTGAATTTTGCCTTTATGCTTTATGGCAGGCAGAATGGTGCCGCGTTTCCTGATATAACCTACGGCTTTTATAATGTGTTTTGTAAGCTTTATGGTATAGATTACAGTGAAATACCGCTTTCTCACGATTTTTCGATAAACCCTGAAGATTATATGGCAAATGGAAAGTTCAATGTAATCGCAAATCCTAACGCCCCCACGGGTATGGCTTTGTCTGAGGAAGATATCGAAAGAATAATTGCTTCTAATCCCAACAACGTTGTGGTTATCGACGAGGCATATATCGATTTTGGCGGTAAATCCTGCTATAAGCTTATAAATAAGTATAATAATTTAATAGTTTGTCGCACATTTTCAAAGTCCCGTAGTATGGCAGGTGCGCGTTTGGGCTATTGTTTTGCCTGTCGCGATTTGATTGGAGATTTAGAGCTTATTAAAAATTCCACCAATCCGTATAACGTAAACAGATTAACCCAGGCGGCAGGCGTTGCGGCTTTGAATGAAAACGAATATTATAAGGCTAACTGCAAAAAAATTGCAGAAACACGCGAATTTACAGTATCCGAGCTTGAAAAACTGGGCTTTACCGTTCTGCCCTCTATTGCCAATTTTGTTTTTGCAAAGCATAATAGCGTTGGCGGCCAGGAGCTTTATTTAAAACTAAAAGAAAACGGATTTTTGGTAAGGCATTTCACAAATCCCCGTATATGCGAATTCAATCGTATAACTATTGGTAGTAAAAGAGAGATGGAAAGCCTTATTAATCAACTTAAAGTAATTGTGGGAGGTAAAGTATGAGAAGGGCTGAAATTAACAGAAAAACCGCCGAAACAGACATTGCCTTAAAGCTTAATCTCGATGGAAGCGGAAAATCTTTAATTGACACAGGCTGCGGCTTTTTAAACCATATGCTTACCCTTTTTGCCCGCCATGGTATGTTCGATTTAGAGGTTAAGTGCGTTGGAGATATCGACGTTGACTATCATCACACAGTAGAGGATATAGGCATTTGTTTGGGCCTTGCATTCCGCGAGGCATTGGGCGAAATGCGTGGAATAAACCGTTACGGAAGCACAATTCTGCCAATGGACGAATCTCTTATTCTTTCGGCAGTGGATATTTCGGGCAGATGCCATTTGTCTTACTCATTAGATAATTTAAAAGCGCGTGTGGGCGATTTCGATACAGAATTGGTAGAAGAATTTTTCGAAGGCTTTGTCAGAAATGCCAACATCACTCTGCACATAAAATCTCTTGACGGCACAAATACCCACCACCTTATTGAGGGAACCTATAAATCTGTTGCCAGATCTATGCGTGCCGCTGTAGAAATGGATAAAAGGGCAGGGAACGCAATTCCCTCTACTAAAGGAGTTTTATAATGATTGCAATTATTGACTACGGAGTGGGCAATCTGTTCTCTCTTACGTCGTCTTTTAAGGCTATCGGTGCCGAGGCAGTTGTAACCAATGATATTGAGGTTATAAGGGCTACCGATAAGCTGATTTTACCGGGAGTCGGTGCCTTTCGCGATGCCGCCATTAAGCTTAAGGAAAGCGGTATGGATAAAGTTATTTTAGAAGAGGTTGCCAAGGGCAAGCCTCTTATGGGCATCTGCCTTGGTATGCAGCTTTTGTTCGAAAAAAGCTATGAATATGGCGAACATACGGGATTGGGGCTTATAAAGGGCTCAATTATACCTTTTAAGGGCAAAATTGACAGTTCCCTTAAAATACCCCATATTGGCTGGAATGCAATTAAAACCGCTGATAATTGCCCGATTTTCAAATATGTTAAAAATGGCGAACACGTATACTTTGTTCATTCATATTTTGCCGAGCTGTCGGATTCAACTGTGGCGTCTGCTGAATACGGAATCGAATTCACCGCGGCAGTAGCTTGCGGTAACGTATACGGCTGCCAGTTCCACCCCGAAAAGAGTGGCGAGGTGGGGCTTAACATTCTTCGTGGATTCAACGAGTTAGGAGTATAATTTATAATGCTGATTTTTCCCGCAATTGATTTATATAACGGCTGTGCAGTACGCCTTTTTAAGGGCGACTACGATAATATGACCATTTACAGTGACAACCCCTTGGAAATCGCAAAGGATTTCGAAAAAGCAGGTGCCGAATATATCCATATGGTAGATTTAGAGGGTGCTAAAAACGGCACAACCCCTAACCTTAAGGTTGTAGAACAGATAGTGAAGAATACGAGTCTTAAGGTGGAAATAGGCGGTGGTATTCGTTCTATGGAGGTTGTAGAAAAATACCGCGAAATTGGTGTCAGCCGTATAATTCTCGGCACAGCCGCCGTTGAAGATGAAGCCTTTTTAAAGGACGCCATTGCTAAATATGGTGATTTTATCGCTGTTGGTGCTGATATTAAAGACGGCTTTGTGGCAATTAAAGGCTGGATAGAAAAATCCAACATCACCTGCCGTGATTTCTTTAAATATTTAAGTGACTTGGGGGTTAAAACCGTTATTTGCACCGACGTATCTAAAGATGGCGCGATGCAGGGTACCAATCGTCAATTATACTGTGAATTAAGCCGTGAATTCAGTATGGATATTGTTGCTTCGGGTGGTGTTTCAAGCATGGAGGATATTATAGCTCTTCGTTCCCTTGACCTTTACGCCGCTATAGTTGGCAAGGCTTACTATTTAGGTGCAATAGATTTAAAAACTGCAATCGAGGTGGCTAAATGATAACCAAAAGAATTATACCCTGCCTCGACGTAAAAAACGGCAGAGTTGTTAAAGGCACAAATTTTAAAGGTCTTAGCGATGTTTCTTCTCCGGTTGAGCTGGCAAAGTTTTATAGCGATAACGGCGCCGACGAGCTGGTGTTTTATGATATCACCGCATCTTTTGAAGAACGCAAGCTTTTTACTGATATTTTGGTTGAGGTTGCCTCTCAGATATTTATTCCTTTAACCGTAGGCGGTGGTATTAATACCGTAGAGGATTTCGACCGAGTGCTAAAATGCGGTGCCGATAAAGTAAGCGTTAATTCGGGAGCCATAAGAAACCCGAAATTAATTGAAGAAGCCGCAAAAATCTACGGCGACCAATGTGTGGTAATTTCTGCCGATATTAAGCGTGTAAACGGTGAATTTCACGTATTTTCAAAGGGTGGTAGGGAAGATACCGGAATGGAGGGTATCTCCTGGATAAAGCGTTGCGTAGATATGGGTGCCGGCGAGGTTGTTGTAAACTCTATTGACACCGACGGTGTAAAGCAGGGCTTCGATATAGAAATGCTAAAGGCTGTAAGAGAAGCCGTAAACGTGCCGGTTATTGCGTCAGGTGGTGCAGGAGGAATCAAGGATTTTGTAGACTTATTCCAAAAAATACCCGATATTGATGCAGGTCTTGCCGCTTCGATATTTCATTTTGGCGAAGTAGCTATTCCCGATTTAAAAGCAGAACTAAAAAAGAATAACATTAATGTGAGGTTGTAAAAATGTTAGATATTGAAAAGCTGAAGTTTGATGAAAAGGGCTTAATTCCCGCTGTTGTTGTGGATTCAATAACCAAAAAGGTGCTTACCGTTGCTTATATGAATAAGGAAAGCCTTAAAATTTCTATGGAAAAGGGCTTAACCTGTTTCTATAGCCGTTCCCGTCAGGAGCTGTGGCTGAAGGGTGAAACCAGCGGCAACTATCAGCATATAGTTTCCATTACCGCCGATTGTGATTATGATGCTTTAACCGTTGTGGTTGAAAAGGAAGGCCCTGCCTGCCATTTGGGTGAGGACTCCTGCTTCCATAACCCCCTTTGGCAAAGCGAAGAAAAGAGTGAATTTTCTTTAGAAGGCCTTTACGAGCTGCTTCAGGGCAGAAAAGACACCCTGCCTGAAGGCTCTTATACCACCTATCTGTTCCAAAAGGGCACCGATAAAATTCTTAAAAAGATTGGTGAGGAATGTACAGAGGTTATTATCGCCGCCAAGGCAGATGATAAGCCCGAAACTATTTATGAAATTGCCGACCTTGCCTATCACGTAATGGTGCTTATGGTGGAAAAGGGAATCTCTTTAGAGGATATCCACCGCGAGTTAGGTTCTCGCCACGTTATCGACCATAAGGTTAAGCAGGAGAAGATGACAGGAAATGCTTAAATCAAATTTCCACACCCATTCTAAGTTTTGCGATGGCAGTAACACCATAGAAGAAATGGTGCTTTCTGCTATAAGCAAAGGCTTTACCGACCTGGGCTTTTCGGGCCACGGCTACACCGCCGACGATTTAAGCTACTGTATGTCTAAAGACGGCACCGCCGAGTATATTAAGGCTGTTAAAGAGGCCGAGCTAAAGTACAGCGATAAAATCAACATTTACCTTGGCGTTGAAAAGGATTATATTTCAAACGAAAGTAATTCCGATTTTCAGTATGTTATAGGCTCTGTACACTACGTCAAAGCAGGCGGAGTTTATTACCCGATTGATTCTTCGCCACAATGCACCAAAACCGCAATTGAAAGCTGCGGCAGCCTTGAAAACTACTTTAAAATCTATTTCGAAACGGTTAGCAAGATTGTAAGCAAAACCGATTGCGATATTATCGGCCATTTTGATTTGCTTGATAAGTATTTTAACCCGCTTAAAATTGCAAAGCCCGATAATTATTTAAAGCTTGCCGAAGCGGCGGTAGACGCACTTATTCCTTTCGGCAAGCCTTTCGAAATCAATACAGGCGCAATAGCCCGCGGTATCGACCACGGTATTTATCCCGCCCCTGAAATACTTAAAATGATTTTTGCAAAGGGCGGCAAAATCACCCTTTGCAGCGATTGTCATAATAAGGATTTTCTCGATTGCTATTATGCTGAATCCTTGGAAATCGCCAAGGAAATCGGCTTCAAATCCATAGTCTCCCGCCACGGAGATAGTTTCCAAGAATTTGATATAAACGAATTTAAAGCATAATTTTAGCAAGCTATGAGTTATATACCCATAGCTCGCTTTGTATATTTTGTTCTTCCTTTATGGCTCATATAAGCATTGCCATTTTAATATTGCAAATTTAATCTTTATGTGTTAAAATGGTAATGCCAAACCAATTAAATATAAAATCAGGGGCAATTTTTCTATTTTATATAGGGATATTAAAACCTTTTATGCACATAATTACATTACGAGTTTGTTAAAAATGCAAATTCCGGCAATGTAATTGTGTGTATTGCCCTTTATATTGAATTGGTTTGGCGACTATCGGAGTTTGCGTTTTTGTGCGGTTACTTCGGTAGCCGCATTTTTTATTTTGGAGGAGATAAAACACTAAATTACTTATAGTGATTAAATTCAAGGAGGAAAATCTATGAAAATTTTAAAAAAAGTATCATCTGTTTTATTGGCGCTATTAATAATATTAACGAATTTATCAACACTTACAGTATTTGCAAACCAATCATGTTACAATGGTTTTAACAAAAATTATACATTATCAGGTAATCCGTCTAAAGATATGGTAACAATTGCTACCAGTCAAATTGGAAGAACCCAGTCGCAATTTGGTTATACTGAAGGATGGTGTGACAATTTTGTTTCCGACTGTGCGATTTTAGCGGGACAGGCAAAGGCGATCCCACAAGGCGGAGATGTTAACGACTTTCTTAACAAACTATTGAATGCAGGAGCTTATTATGTTTCCACGCCTAAAGCAGGAGATGTTGTAATATTTAAAAGCGGCACATTTTGCACTCATGCAGCTTTAATGAGCGACAGCACAAATTGTATAAATGGAAATTTTTGGACCTACGGCTATAGCCAGGTGGAAAAACTTTCCTACTCAACGATAAATTCATATAATGGTTGGAATTGTGTGTTTTTAAGACCAAAGTATGCCTCATATGCTGCACTGGTCACTCCTACTATCACATTTAATAAATCATCCTATACAATGGGAGACACTATAACCGTTAGTTGGAAAGCCTCACCTTCCAACTCCAATTTATCGCATTATTGGATTAGTGTAACTGATTCTGCCGGAAAGACTTATATTAGTGAGGGTATTAAATCCAAAACCTCATATAGCTTTAAAACTCCCGGAGTTGGTACATATAAAGTGAAAATATATGCAACACCTATTGGTTCAGAATCGGGTGAAGGCAGTTTAACCGATACAAAATCTATTACTATAAATGCAGTAAAGACATGTAAAATCACATATAATGCTAATGGCGGCAGTTTAGGTTCAGTACCTGAAACCCAAACCTACACTTATGCGAAAACAGGCTCAACAACACTCAATAGTAATAAGCCCAAACGAACTGGATATACATTTTTGGGATGGTCTTTGTCTAAAAGTGCAACTACAGCCACATATTCTGCGGGACAAGGCTGGAAACTTTCAAACAAAGATGACTATATACTGTATGCTGTATGGAAGAAAAACTCTTATAGTGTAACACTACGGCCTGCAGGCGGAAAAATTAACGGTTCTGCCGAAGAAATCGTTAATAAATATACATATGGAACTAAGATAACATTACCAAAACCAACACGTTCGGGTTATGATTTTGTATGTTGGACTATTGACTATACGGGCAGTAATCACATTTTGGCTCCATGGGGTAAACCTTTACATCAAGACCCATCATTTTCGAGTTCGTTAAGTAATATAAGTGTATATAACAACGAGAAGAATGGCAATGTTAAAATTGAGAAAGTATCTAAGTCGTCTGATTGTCCCACAAGCAGTGCTAATATGCTTAAAATAACTACTACAGGCATTGCGTCACCGAATTTGGGCGGTTTTTATCAGTTAACACCTTCAAAGAAGTCAGGCGTATTTTATCATATGGTAATTGCTAAAATTCCTGTGGGTTATAAAATAAACAGGGCTTCCAATTCTTGTGGTGATGGTGCAAAACATGTTTGGCTCACAAGTCAGAATGGCACCGGACAGTTTGAAACATACATATATAAAACCACTTGTGGTTCAACCGGAAGTTTCCATACGCTTGGTCATGTGTATATTACCGGAAAAGAGGCGACTGAATCTAAACCTTTAGTTTGGTATGTTGGTTACTCGGAGGTTTTTGACGGTACAGGCGTTAGTGATAGTTCTACATATACAGTAGGTTCAGGCGTTGGTATACTTCGTGCTATTTGGAAAAAGCAGCATACACATAGTGTTATAAATCAATCGATCACTAAAGCCAGTGCTTTACAAAATGGTAGCATTATTAGAAAGTGCGCTTCGTGTAACAAAGTTGTCAGCAATACTATAATTAAGTGTGCTAAAACTTTCAAACTTTCGACAACAAATTACACATACGATGGCAAATATAAAAAACCAACCGTGAAGATTTATGATTCTGCAGGAAAGCTTATTTCGAACTCTAATTACGTGGTTTCCTATACAAACAACAAGAATATCGGTACTGCTACCGCAAAGGTTACCTTCAAGGGCAACTACTCCGGTACTAAATCCCTTACCTTTAAAATTAACCCCGCAAAGGTTAAGAGCCTAAAACTCAAATCCTCAAAGAAAAAGCAGTTGACCGTTTCCTTTAAGAAGGATTCCAAGGCTTCGGGTTACGAGATTGTATATGCAACCAATAGTAAGTTTACAAAGGGTAAAAAGACCGTTAAGATTTCCTCTTACAAGACCTATAAGAAGACAATTAAGAGTCTTAAATCTAAAAAGACCTACTACGTAAAGGTTCGTGCATACAAGACCGTTAAGGGCAAGAAGTACTACGGTAGCTACTGCTCTTACAAAAAGCTCAAGATTAAATAAATTCAAATCTAAATAATAAACTAACACACGGCACTCCGTTTTGGAGTGCCGTGTGGCATTTATATTCATCTTCTATGATTAATTAAATAATAGGTTTTTAATACCGCGGTCTGGGTTTTTGCGTCTTTAATTTCGCCACGCATAATCTCTTGAACAAGATCCTCAATAGGTGTTTTTTCTATAAGTAAAAACTCGTCTTCGTCGGGGTTGGTGTCGCCATAGCTAAGTCCAAATGCCGCGTACATATAAATTATTTCACCGCAGTAGCCGGGGCTGGGGTAAAGTTCGCCCAAAAACTCAAATCTTTCGGCAGTGCAGCCGGTTTCTTCCTTTAATTCCCTTATGCCGCACTGCAGTGGCTCTTCGTTGCCATCACGCTTTCCGGCTGGAACTTCTTTTACTACCTCCATATAAGGGTAGCGGAACTGTTTTACCGTTATAACCTCATTTTTATCAGTTATAGGCACCACACATACTCCGCCATTGTGTTCAACAACCTCGCGTTTGTGTGTGCTTCCGTCGGGGACTAAGGCATCGTCAACCCTTACGTTTATAATTTTGCCGCGGAAAACGTATTCCTCATTAATTTTCTTTTCTTCTAAATTCATTACGTTACTTCCTTTAACATAGAATACTATTGGGTGAATTTATATGCACAGTATAACCGAATACAGGTTTTATGATTATGGTGAAACGCTTGATATAATGAATAAATTAAAGGGAAGATACCAAAATCTTTCTCGCATTCCAATAGGAGTAAGCGGTAGCGGTAAAACCATTTATGCATTAAGATTGGGTTCTGCCAGAGAATGTATGCTTTATGTTGCGGCGGTTCACGGCAACGAATACATAACCACATCAATAATTTTGCGCTTTATAGAAGACCTTTGCTGCCATATAAAAAATGGTGTAAGCTTCTGCGGAATTGATATGAATTTGGCGCTTGCCCACAGAAGCCTCTACTTTGTTCCAATGCTTAATCCCGATGGCTGCGAAATTGCGCTAAAGGGTAGCGAAGATAAATGGATAACCGAGCTTTGCGGTGGCAATTTCGGGCTTTGGAAGGCCAACGGCAGGGGAGTGGACATAAACCACAATTTTAATGCCGATTGGGAACGTTTGCGAAATATTGAAACCGAACACGAAATTAAAGGGCCTTGCGTTGGAAAATACGGGGGAGAGTTTCCCCACAGCGAAAGCGAAACAATTGCAGCAGTAACCATGTGTCGGCTAATAAATCCATACCACATTATTGCTTTGCACACCCAAGGGGAAGAAATATATTACGGATACAAAACCCAAAACGTCACCGAAAAAAGAATGGCAGAAATATTCGCTATGACATCGGGCTATAGCCTAAGCCGCCCCGATTATTTATCGAGCTGTGGCGGATTTAAGGATTGGTTTTGTAAGGAATTTCATCGCCCCGGGTTCACATTTGAATGTGGTAGCGGCACCAACCCTTTGCCAAAAACCGATATACAACCAATTTACAGAAAATTAAGGGAAACCTTGGCAATAGCCGCCATTATTTAGTAAGCTTATCTATAATTTCTTTGCCAACTTCAGAGGTTTTACCATTTGCGTCTTTACGCAGGAAAACCTGGAATTCAATTCTTCCCTTTGCGGCCTTGTCTAAAAGCTTGAAAGAATCCAGCTTCTTCGCATTAATCGAGTGTTTATCATTTTCGTTAAAAGCCGAATGTTCGGCGAAAAGGTCAATATCTTGATTGTGGTAATACAGGTCGACACCCTGCTCGTCTAAAACCCATATACAAGCGTCGGTTGTTTGCATTTGCATTGTGGCCTGTTGATGTGCAGATAAACGTATGTTGGGGTTATCATCTTCGGTAAAACTGCAGTTTATAGCCTGAACCTTAACCTTTCCGTCGCCATTAAGGTCGTCGCTGATTTCCTCTAAAGAGTCTGTAACCTCGGCTAATGCCTGGTCACTTATGTATGTATCAGAATAAAACAAAACGTAATAATCTGGGTTAACCTTCATCATACACTGTGCTGTACATATTGCTATAATTAATATAAGAGCGAGCGAACCTAAAATATGCCATTTGTAATAGTACCAATAATAATTTTTCCAATCACGTGTACCGTCGTAATGCTCTTTATCCTGTCTTTTCAACTGTTTCACTCCTAAATCAATCTACATACAAATATAACACAAAAAGACGCTTTTTTCAACATTTGAATTGTTATCTATTTGTTAATAAAAAGCGCCCTTTAGTAGCTAAAGAGCGCTTAAATTTATCTTTCTTCTCTGAAGTAGTTAAGTCCAAGGGCTGCAGGCAATCCACTGCTGCCGCGCTTGTTACGAATAGACGTAACCACAAGAACTATTGCAGTTATAATGAATGGCAGCGCTTGGTATAGCTGAGTTGGAATATTTGCAAGCCAACCCAACGCACCGGGGAAGGCCGCTGCAAGGCTGCTTCCGGAAACGCGAAGGGTATTAAAGAAACCGAACACAAAAGTTCCAATAATGGCTAAAGCAGGGCTCCAGTTAGCGAATATAACAAGTGCCACAGCAATCCAACCATAGCCGTTAATCCAACAACTGCTGTTAAAGGAGCCGGACATATTAAGGGCCATATAATAGCCGCCAATACCCATAATTCCACAACCAAGGCAAATGTGAATATATTTCATTCTTTTAACGCTAATACCAACCGAGTCGGCAGCCGCCGGATTTTCGCCAATAGCACGCAGGCGAAGGCCCATAGATGTGTGCTTCAGATACCACCACATAGCTATGGCGATAACTATACCCAAGTAAACCATAATGTTATGGCTGAACAACCCTTTACCAATTATGGGAATATCAGAAAGATATGGTATAGAAATATCGCTGAACCCCGACACAACATTTTCAGCTTCAGACATAGTAGGCCAGGTGCCTGCAGCCTTTAATCCGTTTCCTACAAAGAAGTATATACCAAGTCCAAAGGTTGTAAGGGTAAGTCCGGTAATATTCTGATTAGCTTGAAGTGTAACGGTTAATACGGCAAAAATCAAACCGCATACAGCACCCATAACGAAGGCTAACAGTATGCCAATTCCAAGGCTGTTGGCCATACAACCGAAGATATAGCCGAATACTGCACCCACAGCCATAATACCTTCAACACCAAGGTTAAGGCTGCCGGATTTTTCAACGATTATTTCGCCAACCGTACCGAAAAGTAGGGGAATGTTATAAATTACAATAGAATAAATAAAGGTAGAAATAACTCCTGCTTTATCCATTGTCTTTGCCCCCTTTCTTGGTTTTAACTATACGGAAACGAATAAAGAAATCTGCTGCAAGAATTAAAAACAGTAATAAACCTTGTAGCATATTTGCAAAGCTTGAGTCAACGTTAGCAAAAGAGGCAGCCGCAATTGTAGAACCAAACTGCAAAACGCTTATTAGTGCAGATACAGCGAATATTGCCCAAGTGTTCAACTGTGCAAGCCAAGCAACTATAATACCTGTCCAACCAACGTCGTTGGTAATAGTGGTTGAAAGAACTCCGTCGGTTCCAACCTTGAAAGCAGCGGCAAGACCAATTAACGCAGCCGAAAGGAAAACTGTTCGAATAATTATTCTTTTAACCTTCATACCGGCATAGTTAGCGGTGCCTATACTGTCGCCAACCACTCCAATTTCGTAACCTTGTTTAGTGCGTTTTAGATATATAAATACCATAACACCAATCAAAATTGTTAGTAAAACGCAAACGTTAAGCTCGAAGCGTTGACCAATTTTGATAGATGGGAAGGCAGCAAGCTCAGAAAAGTTTGCAAAAATAGGACGAACAGAATCGGCACTTAAAAAGAAGTTCCAAGGTGCTTTAGTTTCACTTAAATATATAATCAGGTATAATGCAATATAGTTAAGCATCAATGTCATAAGGGTTTCGTTAGTGCCAAATTTCACTTTTAGTGAAGCGGCAATTATTCCATAAAGGCCTGCGGTAAGCATTGCTCCTACGCACATAACAACAAGAGTCAAAGCTTCGGGCCATACAGGGCCGAATTTGAATGCTACAAAAGCAGCGGTAATAGAACCAATTATAAACTGACCTTCGCCACCAATGTTCCAAAATCTCATTTTAAAAGCCAAAGATAGAGCTATTGAAGTAAGCGCCAGAGGAACAAATCTATCTAAATAGTTCATAAAGGTTTTGTAAGCGATTCTGTTGTTAATGGTTCCCATAGTGAACATCTGTTTATAATATTCAAGTGGATTAACATTAATAGCCGCAAGAATAACAGCGCCAATAAGCAGTGCGGTTACAATGGCTATCATATAGAAACCAATTCGTAATGAAAGTGGACAGTTTTCACGTTTAACTACACTTAGTCCCATTACTGTTCCTCCTTCTTGTTATTGTCGTTAAATAAAGAGTCTTTTGCGATTCCTGCAGGCTTGTCTTCGTATTTGTCGCTTAAATCTAAGGCGCCTGTCATCATAAGGCCAAGCTCTTCCTTAGTTGTTTTGTGAGCGTGTACAACACCCATAACCTTGCCGTGGCATAAAACTAAAATTTTATCGCATAATGCCATCATTACGTCCAGGTCCTCTCCAACAAACAACACACCTACACCGTTCAACTTTTGCTGATTAAGAATGTCGTATATAGTGTAGGATGAGTTGATATCAAGGCCGCGTACGGGGTAGGCGGTAATAATAACGTTAGGGCCTGATTTGATTTCTCTGCCAAGTAGCACCTTTTGAACGTTACCGCCTGATAAACGGCGAACAGGGGTTTCGGTTGAAGGGGTAACAACATCAAGATTTTTGATAACTTCTTCTGCTTCTTTTTTACCGCGCTTTCTGTCTACAAAGGGGCCAAAGCCATCGCGATAGCTTTTAAGCAGCATATTGTCTGTAATAGACATAGAGGGTGCAAGGCCCATACCAAGTCTGTCTTCGGGGATAAAGGACATTGAAATGCCTTTTTCCAAAATCTTTTTAGGCGAAAGACCAACAATGTTATCGCCCTTGTGTATCATTTGTCCGGATTCAATGGGTCTTAGTCCGGCAATGGCTTCGCAAAGCTCTTTCTGACCGCAACCGGCAATTCCGGCAACGCCAAGTATTTCGCCTCCGCGAATATAAAAACTTACATTATCAATAGCAACAGCATCTTCATCATTTTTAATAGTTAAATCTCTAACCTCTAAAAGGGGTAAAGTTTTTTCAACAATCGGCCGGTCTATATTGAGGTCGATTTTGCGCCCAACCATCCATTCTGTAAGCTCTTGCTCGTTGGTTTCGGCAGTATTTACAGTGGTTATATATTCGCCCTTTCTCAGTATTGCTACACGGTCGGAAATATCCATTACTTCATTTAGCTTGTGGGTTATTATTATAATGGCGTGGCCTTCTTCTTTCATACGGCGAAGAACCTGGAACAGCTTTTCAATTTCTTGCACGGTAAGAACAGCGGTTGGTTCGTCAAGAATAATTACCTTTGCTCCGTAATAAAGAACCTTTATAATTTCCAAGGTCTGTTTTTCGGAAACGGCCATATTATAAACCTTTTTAGTTGGGTCAATATCAAAGCCAAATCTTTTGGAAATTTCTTCAATTTCGGCATAACGGTTATTATTAAGAACAAAACCGGGCTTTTCTTTACCCATCCAGATATTATCTGCAGCAGAAAAAACATCAACCAGCTTAAAATGTTGATGAACCATACCAATTCCTAATTTTTTTGAATCTTCAGGTGAGTTGATAGTAACCTCTTCACCCTCAACAAAAATTGAACCGCTGTTTGGTTTATAGATTCCCGATAGCATATTCATAAGAGTTGTTTTACCGGAACCGTTTTCGCCAAGCAGGGCAAGAATTTCTCCGTGCTTAACTTTAAGGTTAATGTTGCTGTTAGCAACAACACTTCCGAAGGTTTTTGTAATACCCTTCATTTCTATGGCATATTCAGCCATTTAGAAGCCTCCTTTATAGTAAAATTCAATTACATAGGATTGGCTATAGCCTTGTATAAACAATCCTATATAATTGAAAAAACATCCGGGCCGGTAGGTTAGCTCCGGCCGGCCCGGAATAAATACAAGCTAAAAATTAAGCCTTAACAACGCCTTCTACAAAGTAGTTCATTGTACCGGTAATAACGCCATCTTCAACAGATGCGCCGCCGGCTTTAACAATAACATTGCCCTTGTTGTCTTTTAATTCAGCGTCTTTCTTTTCAACGGTGCCGTCAGCAGAAACCTTAAGCTTAACGCCTGAGAATACGTCCCATTCGCCGTCTACCATAAGCTTGCGAACAGCTTCAATAGCCTTATCGGTGCCTTCTGCACAGTTTTCACTGAGAGGAGATACATCAACAAAGTTCTCTTTAAGGCCGCCGTAGTATGCAGGAGAGCCCATCTGCTCAACGAACTTGTCAGCAGAGCCGCAATCCATAGCAGCCTTCATAGCGGTCTCGTAATATACATTCCAATGCCAGATAGCAGCGGTAAGGTGAGCCTTAGGAGCGTCGCCGGTCATATCAGAGTTGTAACCGCAGCCAAATACGCCTGCTTTTTCAGCAGCGATCTGAGGCTGTGCAGAGTCACAGTGCTGAGCGATGATACCGCAATCGTAGGAATCGATAAGCTCTTTAGCGAAAGCAGATTCATTAACTTCGTCTGCCCATGCGCCAAGCTCTTTAACGTAAACCTGAGCATCGGGGTTAACGGACTGAACACCAAGTGCAAAGCCGTTGATACCGGAAGCGGTCTCGGCATAGTCGGTACCGAAAGCAGCAACGTAACCTACGTTGTTGTTCTTGATTTCAAGGCTCTTTAAGCCGGCAGCGATACCTGAGAGGTAACGAGCCTGGTATGCACGACCGAAGTAGTTGTTGAAGTTTGTCTCATTGCTCTTGTAACCGGTAGCATGAGAGAAGATAACGTCGGGATAATCTTTAGCGGCTTTCTCCATAGCGTCGATATAGCCGAAAGAAATACCGAAGATGATGTCAACGCCCTTACCAACAAGGGTGTCAACAGCGGCAAGCACGTCTGCTTCCTTCTCGGGAACCTCGTCTACGATGAATAAATCTTTTTCAACGTCAAGGCCCAAGTCCTTCATAGCGGTGGTAATACCGTTATGATGTGCAAAGGTGTAGCCTGCAGTGTCGTTCTTGCTGTTGATGTATATAGCACCAACTTTAAGAGAAGCAGAAGTCTCTTCCTTTTTGCCGCTTTCTTTTTTAGCGCCTTCGTCAGAAGACTTGCTGCAAGCAGTGATGCCGAATACCATCAAACCTGCAAGAAGAAGTGCGATTAGCTTTTTCATTGTTTTTTCCTCCTAAAAAATAATCTTGTTTTTGCGACATAAAACTATCGCATTAAACAATTTTATTCTACATTAAATATTAAGGAATTACAATAGTTTTTTAGTTACAATTTTTTAATATTTAAAATTTTTATAATAATCAAGCCACCCGCTTGTCAACGTTCAAATAATTGAACATACGGGTGGTTGTGATTTTATTTATTGTTTTTGTTATGAAACTTAATTAAAATACTTTTTGTAGTTATTGTCGCTGTCGCCAACACTAATAACTTCTTTGCGGTCAATACCAAGGCGTTTCGCAAAGAAACCTGCGTCTCATATCTGTTAACGGTTACGAGAGTATTTTGTGAAAGGTTTGGCAAAATTCCTGTAAGATGGATTTATTCTGTGCGTTTATCTAATACGGCTGCTCCGTTTGAAGATTAATGCTTTTTACAAAACACTAACCCTTTAATCAACAATATCTTCTTTAAAATTTTTTAGCATAAATTTCTTTAAACTTTCACAAAGTGGCAAGCTTATAATCATAACGACAGTGTCCGCCACAAAAGCATAGGAATTTTTCATAACCCTTAACCACATTGGTTGTGAATACAATAGAGATTCTATTATAGATTTAACTCCAAGCATCGCTATTGCAACCGAAATAACAATAGTAAAACCTATTAACACATATCTAAGCCATTGCTTGTTTATACGTTTTGTTATTTTGCATGCAATTCCGACCAACAATGCAATAACCAAATTACCGGCTGCCCACCCTGGCATGCCGCGCAAACCACTGGTTAACAAGCAATAGAAAATAACACCAATACCGCCAACTGCCATTCCGCTGAGAGGACCAAAATAATAGCAAAATAACGTCATAACTACATATCCCAAACAAAGATAGTAGTTTTCAAACACCGGTACCTGTAAACAAAGTGAAAGCACCACAAAAAGTGCTATTCCCATCGCGCTAACAGAAAGTTTTTTTATTAATGATTTCATATTATCTCATCCTATAAATACTCTGTTTTTTGTTGCTTTCATTATAACAAAATTTTACAAAAAATGCAACATAAAACGGACTATAGATTTCCATAGTCCGTTAGTTTTAGTAAAACTGTGGTAAGAAGATTTTAGAAAGCTTGTTATTTAGTCCAAAGATTTCATCGTGGGGAAGAGCAGAACATCGCGGATTGCTTGTGAATCTGTGAACAGCATACACATACGGTCGATACCGTAGCCGATGCCGCGTGTTGGGGGCATACCGATTTCAAGCGCGTTCATAAAGTCTTCGTCGGTTCTGTTTGCTTCTTCGTCGCCCTGGGCCAAAAGTTCTTCCTGAGCCTTGAATCTTTCTCTCTGGTCGATGGGGTCGTTAAGCTCGGAGTAAGCGTTACACATTTCCCAACCATTCATAAACATCTCGAAGCGTTCAACAAGCTCGGGATTGCCGGGCTTTTTCTTGGTAAGGGGAGATATTTCAATGGGATGGTCGGTAACAAATGTGGGCTGGATAAGATGCTCCTCTGCAAATTCCTCGAAGAAGAGTGCAAGGATATCGCCCTTCTTATGGCGATCTTCAAATTCAACGTGATGCTCCTTAGCAACGGCCTTTGCTTCTTCGTCGCTATGGATTTCGTTGAAGTCAACACCTGCATACTTTTTAACGGCGTCGGTCATGGTAATACGCTCGAAAGGCTTACCTAAATCCATTTCAATGCCGTTGTAAACTATTGTGGTGGTGCCGAGAACCTCTTGCGCCACGTGGCGGAACATATTTTCGGTTAAGTCCATCATACCGTTGTAGTCGGTGTAGGCCTGGTAAAGCTCCATAAGGGTGAATTCGGGGTTATGGCGGGTGTCAAGGCCTTCGTTACGGAAAACACGACCAATTTCGTAAACCTTTTCAAGGCCGCCGACTATAAGTCTTTTTAAGTACAGCTCAAGAGAAATTCTAAGCTTGAAATCTTCGTCAAGTGCATTGAAGTGGGTTTCAAAGGGGCGGGCAGCAGCGCCGCCGGCATTGGAAACCAGCATGGGGGTTTCAACCTCCATAAAGCCCAGACCATCAAGATATCTTCTGATAGAGCTGATAATGCGTGAACGCTTAATAAATGTATCCTTAGCCTCGCTGTTCATAATAAGGTCGGTGTATCTTTGACGATATCTGATATCAGTATTGGTAAGGCCATGGAACTTTTCAGGAAGAACCTGAAGGCTTTTTGTAAGGAGGGTTATTTTTTCAGCGTGAATAGATATTTCGCCTGTTTTGGTTTTAAACACAGCGCCAACAACACCGATAATATCACCGATATCAAGCTTTTTGAACTTTTTGTATTCATCTTCGCCAAGAGAATCTCTTGCTACGTAGCACTGAATACCGCCTTTAAGGTCCTGAACGTTACAGAAAGAAGCCTTACCCATAATACGTTTAGACATCATTCTGCCTGCGATTGAAACGGTTTTACCTTCTAAAGCCTCGTAATTTTCTTTAATGTCAAGGCTGTGGTGTGTCTGATCGTATTTTGTGATTTCGAAGGGATCGTTGCCTGAAGACTGAAGCTCGGCCAGCTTTTCGCGGCGAACCTTAAGAATCTGGTTAAGTTCTTCGGCAGTAGGTTCCTTTTGTACATTGACGTTCTTTTCGTCTGCCATTTATAACACTCCTAAAAATAACTTATCTGTTTATTTCAATTATTGTAAATTTCATTTCTCCTCTGGGGGCTTCGGCAACAACCGTGTCACCAATTGCGTGACCCATAAGGGCTTTTCCAATGGGGGATTCATCGGAAATCATACCTTTTGTTGCATCTGCTTCGGCAGTGCCAACGATTTTCCAGGTAAGTTCTTTACCTTTTTGTTCGTCTTTCACCTTAACGCTAACGCCAAGCATTACCTTATCGTTAGTAATTTCACTATCGCTGATAACCTTAACCGATTTAAGCATAACCTCAAGATCGGTGATTCTGGCTTCAATCTTAGCTTGTTCATTTTTGGCTTCATCGTATTCGCTGTTTTCTGAAAGGTCGCCAAAGCCACGGGCAACCTTGATTTTTTCCGCAACATCTGCGCGGGCAGTGGTCTTGAGATAATCAAGTTCATCCTCTAATTTCTTAAGACCTTCGGGGGTAACAACAATTTGTTTAGCCATAATTAATAGTTCCTTTCAAATAAACAGGTCGGTATACACCGACCCAAACATTAGTTTCCATTATATATGCTTAAATTCCATTTGTCAAGAAGTAACTTGCAGTTAATAAGTAACTTGACTAACGCCAAAGCAAATGATATTATTTACCTGTAGGTGATACTATATGTATATTGATGTGATGTCTGTTAAAGAACACTTAAAAACTGCATATTTAGGTAATAAGTTTATACATCTTGAAAGTGTTGATTCAACCAATTCTTACCTAAAGCATTTATCGGATTCTAAAGCCGGTACTGTAGTAATTGCCGATATGCAAACCGGCGGTCGCGGCAGGCGGGGGAGAAGCTTCTGGTCGCCGAACGGCGGAATATATATGTCGGTTATGTATACCTCTGCAGATATGTTTGATGTTGGCAAAATAACTTCCTGTGTTGCGCTTTCTGTTTGCAAAGCTATTGAAAAGCTGACCGAGCTGCAGCCTAAAATTAAATGGGTTAATGACGTGTTTTTAAATAATAAAAAGGTATGCGGCATATTGTGTGAGGCTATTACCAACCCTAAAACCTCGTTGATAGAAGGGGTAATAATAGGTATAGGCTTAAATGTGTGCGACGCTAATGTTCCGGCCGAGCTGAAAGAAATTGTAACCAGCCTCAATCGCGAAAGCGGAAGAAAAATTTCGCATAACACCCTTGTTGCTGAAATTCTCAATAGCCTTGAAAATGAACTTGAAAGCATTAATAACCACGGCTTGATTGAAGAATTATCTAACCGTTCATTAGTGTTAGGAAAAAGAATTCTTGTTAACTCTACTACAGAAAGTTATGAAGCCGAGGCATTAAGGCTCGATTCCTCTTGCGGCCTTGTGATTAAAAGGGGAGAGGAAGTACTAACCTTATCCTCTGGCGAAGTGAGTATTATATGTAATTAAAAAATTATAGTGTAAAGTGATAGCTCTTTGTCATTTTACACTATTTTTTTGTTTTTAAAGTGCAAAATAATGCAACTTTTTGGTTGTATTGTGCATTGAAAAGTTTAAAAAAATTAACTATAATTAAAATGTATATATTTGTGGGAAATTCCCTTGTATTCAAGAAAGGTAGGATTTTTATGAAAAGATTAATTGCTATAGCTCTTTCGGCAATATTGCTGTTTAGTGCTGTTCCAACCTCTTTGTACGCTTTTGCGTCAGAAGGTGTTGCAGTTGGCGAGAATGTTACTGCCATCTCAACCCTTCCAAGCGGTGCTGCAGAGAATCTCAGTGCAACCTCACCTTATACAGGAACTCAGTTAAAAACACAGTTTTCAGCAACCGAGTTTCAGGCAAGGAAGGAGAACAATCTTGTAAGCAAGGTAACACCAAGTGATGTTAAGCTTCAGGTTACTTTAGGCGGTTCAAACCTTGTGAGTGACCCAACAGCTACTTCCACTTCTGTTGCTTCAATGTACGATGGTGTGGTTGATAACGGTTCGCAATCCGGAACTCATTTCTATAATTTCAGATCCTTAAACGGCACTGACCCACAGGGTTATCTGACATTGAAATTGGACGATACTTACGATATAAGCAATATTTATCTTATGTCATATTTCCAGGCGAACTTTGCTATGTGTTCATACGAAATATATGTGTCTGATTCCGAAGACGGTCTGTATGATTCTGCCAACCTTGCCGCTACATACACCTACAATGGTTATACTATGGATAAAACCGCAGGTAAGCTCAATAACACAGGCATTGCCGAGGGTCAGGAATTTATCTTCGCAGGGGATATTGTTCCTGTAGGTAGCTATGTAGGCTTCAAAATCATTAAGAGCACAGTCAATACAAGCTACCCCTATTATTTCTATATTTGTGAATTGGGTATTGAAGGCACAAAGTATGTTGAAGATATTAAGGGCAACGGTAACGTTACCGCTGTTTCCGATCTTCCCGAAGGTGCCGCACCCCTTATCACTGCTAACTCCAAATACGCAGACACTCAGCTTATCACCAAGTTTGCTGCCGATGCATTCGCTAACAGAACCGAAGACAATATTCTTAAAAATATAACCAAATCCCAGGTTGAACTTGTTGACGGCACAGGTGCAAGCTATACAGTTGGAGATACAACCTCCAGTTCTAAGTCTGTACTTTCCTTTGCCGACGGCATTATCGGTGACGGTACCGCAACCGGTTCCACCTCCTTCGACTGCAGTCCTCGTTTCTATGAGTTTGGTAGCGGTTTGAGAACCAACTATACATATTCTACCGATGACGATGATACAACAGTTATGGTAGAAACCGAAGAGGACTACAAGCTCACCTTGTCTCTCGATGCTAACTATGTTATGACCGACATATATGTGATTTCAAGAAACTCTGCTGCCTATTGCGTAAAGAACTACGAAATCTATGTGGGCACCGATGAGGACACTCTTTATTCTGCTGAAAATCTTGTTATAAGCTATAATTATGATGGTTATACAGCGAGTAGCAACACCGCGGGCAAGCTTAACTCTGCTTATCTTTCCGAAGGTCAGGAGTTTGTGTTCGCAGGTGAGGGTAAGCCTGCCGGTAGATATGTAGGTATCAGATTTATTGATGCTTCCGTACTTCCCGACTCACACATTCACGCTTTCTATTTAGATATTAACGAATTGGGCATCGAAGGCTACAAGAATCCTGATGTAGTGCAGTATCGTTCTGCCACAATTGCTCAGCAAGACAAATTAAATGTTATTTCTAAATATCCTCAGACCGAGCTTGAAACTGTTTTCTCTTCGGAAGACGTTGCTGCAAAGCTTGACAAGAATATTCTTAAAGGTCTTGGTGCATCCTCTTACGAAATCAAGAATGGTTTAGGTACTATCCAAAACATCAACAATGCTTCGGGAACTTACTCTTATGTAGGTCTTGCCGACGGACTTATCGTTGACGGTACCGCCACAAGTAAGTGGTCTCAGCGTCCCGCTAACTATGTATATGATTATGCTTCAGCTTTGCGTACAAACTACAAAAAAGCAGATGACGACGAAACAAAGATAAAGACTGAATACGACTACAACTACACCATTAACCTTGGTAAAACTTACGATATTTCCAGCCTCTATCTTTTCTCTGACGATACCGCTAACTACGCTTTCTTTGATTATAAGGTTTATGTGAGCGATAACAGAGCGGATTTGTATTCCGATGATAATCTGGTTATCACATATAAATACAGCGGATATCAAGATAATTCTTCCGGAGGTAAGCTTAACTCTAATTATGTTTCCGAGGGTCAGGAATTTATATTCAATGGTGAAAAGCCTCGCGGTCAATATGTTGGTTATTGGATCGAAACTCCCACCATCACCAACGTAACACACTCTAACTTTATGCTCATTTCAGAAATGGGTGTTGAGGGCGTTGAATATGTTGACCCCTATAAGATCGAATACCTTTCTGCAACAGATGCTCACAAAGAAAATCTGACTGTTGAAACAAATCATACCTTTACATCTGTCGAAACTGCATTTGCAGGCGATGCCTTTGTCAACAGAACGTCTGACAATCTTCTTGCCAATGCCACCGAGATTAAGTTCTACGGCGCAAAGGCAACAATGATCAACAATTCAAATACAAGCAAATCACAGCTTTATAACGGTGTAATTGACAATTCCGGCGACAAGAACGCTAACGGTCACGATGCTAGCGGTGAAGTAACACCCAAATACGGTGGTTTCAGTATGCTTTCAAGCGGTCTTAACGCATACACCGACGCCCCCCAGGCATATCTTGTTGCGGCTCTTGACGGAACATATTCTATTTCTGATATCTATCTTTTAGGCTCTAACAACGGTGTGTTCGCTCACAATGATTACGAAATCTATGTTGCAACATCTGAAGCAGACCTATTCAACGAAGAAAACAAGGTAGTCAGCTTCAAATATACAGGATACGATTATGCTTTCGGCAATAACAACGGCGGACCCGACAACCAGGGCGAAATGAATGCCGATGCTGTTTCTGAAGGTCAGGAATATATCTTCGGCGGTGAGGACAATCCTAAGGGCTCCTATATTGGTGTTAAATTCAACACCTATTCAACCTGTAGCTCTACGGGTGGTACCTACTGGAGCTGGTGCTCTATCACCGAGTTTGGTGTTGAGGGCGAACCTTATGTTATTCCTTATAACATCAAGTACCTCTCTGCCACAAGCGAGGAGCAGGCAAACTTAAACGTTGTATCTAAATACGATTTTACTAACGTGGAAACCGTATTCGATAAAGATGAATTTGCCGATAGAACCGATAAGAACCTTCTCAAAGACCTTCCGTTCAGAAACTTTAAGCTACAGAGCGAGTACACAAAAGCTAATAATACCGTAAGCTATATTTACGATGTTGCTGAAATGGACGGAACTTCCGCATCTCAGGCTTCGGTAAGGGCTTTTGCAGACGGTACCATCGTTTATGGTAATGCTTATGCTCACGGTAATATTCTTCATTTTTACCAGTACGGCCGTTCGGGTGTTACAGATTATTATGAACTTACCGTTGACCTTGGTAAGACTTATGATATTTCCGATATGTACGTAATGTTCGGCAACTCTGGTAACTATGCTACCTGTAAATACGACCTGTTTGTTTCCGATAGTAAGGATAATTTGTTCGACGAAAGCAATCGTGTTATTGCTTATAACTACAGCGGCTATGTTTCGGATAATTCCGCTACAGGCAAACTTAACCACAACTATGCAAACACCTCTTCAATGACATCAGAAGGCCAGGAATACATCTTTACCGATAGTATGCCCAAGGGCCGCTACGTTGGCTTCAAGCAGTACGAAGGTGGTAAAGCAAGAAGCGGATTTATGCTGATTTCCGAATTTGGTGTAGAGGGTAGAATACCCTTTGCTCTTGACAAAAGCAAGCTTAACGACTATGTGTTTATTAACCCCGTAAATCCTACTTTTGATGTTGATGCTGTAGATAAATATGATTTTACAGTTGATGCAAAAAACGGCGGTAACGTTGAATCCGTAACCGTAGACGGAGCAGTTATTACCGCAGTTGATGGTATATATACTGTTGAAAATGCAACCAGTGATATGGTTATCGAAGTAGTAACCGACAACGATGCTTATTCACCTAAGGATGGCATTTGGAACGGTAAGGACCTCACAACCAAAACCACCGCTTACGATACTACCATTTGGGACGATGTTCAGCTTTTTGAAACCGTTAACTTCTACGAGGGCGATAGCATTTATGAAATCTCCACTCGCCGTGAAGCAAAGCTTCTTTATCCCATCGATAAAATTATTGCTGTTCAGTCTTATGATTTGAAAGAAACCTATTATGAGGGCGAAGATTTCAATGTTGTTGATGGCAAAATTGTTCTCACAGAAAACACAAGAATACCTGTGTATGGTTTAAAAGATGGTCAATCCTTAGAGGATATGTCTGTTCTCACAGATAACGTCACAATTGACTGGTCTTCTACCCACGGTAGTTTTAATTATTGGTCAAAGATCTTCTGGCAGTATCAACTTTGCGTAACCTACACTCATTCCGAGGTTTGGAGCGAAGATGACTATTATATCAATGCTCCTGAATCAAAGCTGTCAAAGATTGAGAAGTTCCACGAAAAAGCTGCATCGGGTGAAGAGACCAATGTTCTTTTTATTGGTGACTCCATCACTGTGGGACACAACGCCAGCGGAATGTATAACCCTGGTTCTTATAAATATAACGAGGGTGCAGACCCTTCAACACAGACACCTACCTACGAAACAAACTACAATCGCTTATTTGCTAGTGTTTATGCTCAAGCACAGGTTGATACCTGGGGTGCTACATACTGGGCAAATCAGGTAGGCATGGGACTGCAAGAAAAATACGGCGATAATATCATCGTTACCAACCGCGGTGTTTCTTCTTCCCATTCCACTTGGTGTAATACCTATAAGGAGTTCCTCTACGGCGAAGCTTCAGGTACTCCCATACCTGATTTGGTAATCATCTCATTGGGTACAAACGAGCAAAATAAAGACACCGATGCTTTTGTATCCAACATCGGAGATATCATTGAATACCTTCGCGGCAGAAACCCCGACTGTTGCTTCGTGTTTGTTTCTCCTTTCTATAGCAACAGACGCGAAGAGACCGTCGGCAACGTTAAAGGTAGCGGTGCTCTGACATCGTTCAAAGTAGGTGACCACGAGGATGCTATGTTAGAGGTTGAAAATGGCACCAGTGAAATTATAACTAACGGTGAAAACATCGTTGTTGTACCCAACTTCAGCTATTTTGAAAGCTTTATGAACAACAAGACAGTATTTGATCACTTATCCGACTGTCTTAACCATCCTAATGATTTTGGCTCTAACGTATATGCTCAAAACGTTCTTCACACCTTGGGTGTTATTGACGATTGTGTACACACCGAAACTTACATAAAAGGCGCGGTGGAGCCTACTTGTGAACAGGTTGGATTTACAGGCGATAAGATTTGTAAAGCTTGTGGCGAAATTGTAGAAGCTACTTCCGAAATTCCGGCATTAGGTCACGATTGGAAGGTTGACTTTGAAAGAGAGATTAAATACTGTGCTAACGAGTGCGGTGTCAGCGAAATTCCTGTATACATTGTAACATTCTATGGTAGCAATAATACAGTTGTATACAGAACAGCAGTTGATAAAAATGTTGAACGCCTTTCTGAAGAAGACGTGGCAGCAGCAAATGCCGCAGCACCTTACGTTTATGGTTACGATTTTATTGGCTGGGACGACGATGTTTCAACCGAGCTTATAGTTGAATCGAATCTTTCTTTTAATGCTCTTTACGAACGGCAAACCAAGGAATATGCTACTACCGTTCAATATGTTAGCAAAGAGGCCGAAACACTCAATATTTCCTTCGACCAGCGATTTACTGTTGTTGACCTCGAAGCAAAATCCTTTATGGTAGACGGTCAGGTAATAGGCGGGGAAGAGCGTGTTTCACTTTATGGATGTGGCGAAATCACAATTTCTGCTTCTGCCGAGGCAGCTCCCGATGAAGTTTCTGTAGCGATACTTAAAACCGTGACTGAAGTTGTAAACGGCAAAAATGTATATCGCGTATTCACCCATGTTTACAATCCGATCAATGCAGAAATTACCGAGGTTGGCGTAATGTTTGCTCCAGGAAGTGCGTATACAGATGATGAAAGCTTCGTGATGGAGGCATTAGACTCTAAAAAATACATCACGTTGGCAGCAGAAAGTATAACTAACGACTTGCTTGCAACCTTTGGTGGTATTACCGTCGACAAACAGGTTACACGAGTGGTTCGTGGTTATGTTAAGGTAAATGGTGTTAATGTATACAGTAACAGAGTATACAGCCATACCTTCAATTAATGAAAGGAGATTGATTGATATGAATAAAGCTTATACATCACCTGAATTCAATATTATTGAATCTCTTTCCGATTATTGTGCAGGTTTATCCCTTGGCCTTTTAGATGATAGAAGCGGTTATACTCAGGTAGAAACTGAAGATCCCTTCGGCGAAGAGTAAACTTTTTGTAATAACTGTTAACATCTAAATTTTGTAAGTCAGCGCTTTGCTTTTAGGTAAGGTGCTGACTTTTTTATTATCTATTCACAAAAAGAATTGTGCTTTTTTGTATAAAATAATGATTGAAAAATACAAAAAATTGCTTTATAATATAATTGATTAAATATATAATGCATCAAAGGGAGATTTGGTACGGTGAAAAATTATAAAAGATTTTTATCCTCGATTTTATCATTTTTATTAATTGCTTCCAGCATGTCGGTTTGCTTCTCAGCATTCGCGGCCGAGCTCACAAGCCTTGTTAACTGGGGCACTGAAACAATAGTAAAGAATGATGCCGAAATCGGTACAGCAACCCACTACGACTATCAGAAGAATCCAGCTAAGAACTGGGAAGAGCTCCACGCATTAGCCGGAGAAGATGTTGCAGAGCTTAACTTCAAAACCGTTGGATCTGCAATCCACACCCACACAGGAAACGGTGTTTACACCTCGACTCCTTCTGCTTCCTACGAAAAGGTAACAAAAGTTAACGGTCTTAACGAAGCCGGCACCGGTTATAAGTG
>JAZQCL010000035.1:0-4612 GCA_045546235.1 Acutalibacteraceae bacterium | reverse complement strand
ATTAATCTTAAAGGTAAGGCTCTTTGTACCGGAGTAGTTGCCCTTGAAGGTAACCTTTGCGGTAGCTGTGCCGATGTTCTTATTATTGGTGTACTTAACGGTGTAGTACTTGGTTGAAATCTTCTTACCCTTAGAATCCTTAATGGTAACTGTGGGCTTCTTAGACTTGCCGTTGTAGCTGTAGCTGGTGGTGGAAAGCTTGAAGCTCTTAATCTTATAAATTGTAGAGCTGCTGGAGGTTTTGCCGCAACGGGTACACTTGGTAACCTTCTTACCATTTGCCTTGGTGGTAGCCTTGGTAATGGTGGTTTTGTAAGAGTGACCTAAAGCCTTGCCTGTGGTGGCCTTACAAACCTTACAGGTTTTGGGTGCGGTACAGGTGGCTGCAGCGTAGCTGTGGCTTACCTTAGCAATGGCTTCTGTCTTTGTAGCGGTGGTACATACTGTACAGGTGTAGGTTTTAACGCCTGCAGCGGTACAGGTGGCAGGTTTAGTAACTACGCCTGCATTCCAGGTATGCTCGCCGGTGGCAGGAATAGTGGTGTAATTAGCAACCTCAACACAGCCCTCGTTCTGACATTTCTGGTATTTAACACCGGTAGTGCCACAGGTGGCTTCGTTATCGATTACCCAACTGAAGTTATGCTCGCCTGTTGCGGGGATTACTGTTCCAACACCATTTGTGGCGGTACAGCCTTCGTTCTGACATTTTTGATGCTTTGTGCCTTCGCTATGGCAGGTAGCAGGAGTATCGATTACCCAATCCCAATTGTGGTCGTCTGTTACGGGAATAATTGTATTTTCACTGCGCACCTCGGTACAGCCTTTGTTAAGGCAGGCTTCGTGCTTGATACCGGTGGTGTTACAGGTGGCGGGTATGTCGGTTATCCACTGGTAGTCATGCTCAACGGTAGAGGGAGTGGATACACCGTCTTCGAACTTCACGCCACAGCCCTTACAGTGAACGTCGCCGCTGTAAGCGTCTTGATAACAGGTGGCTTCTTTAACGCCGCGAAGCTCGGTTTCGCCGGTGTGCTTAGTAGCGTCGATAGGAATTTCGGTCTCTCCGTTTTCTGCAAGACAATTTTTACAGGTGCTGGTTTTTATGCCAACTGATGCACAGGTGGGTTCTAAGGTTACAACGTCTTCCCAAACGTGTGCATTATCGGCACAGGCCAGAGATTCACCCTGAATTGCAATGTGGCTTACACGGGCGCAGTTAGAGTTGTAATTTGCGGTGCCTTCAATAGAAGAATGTACGCCGCCGATAACCTTTAATGCAAAGAATTTGCCAACTGCAGGCTCGTTAAGGGTGATAATATCCCATTGATTCTGGTCGAGCTTTACAATTTCGTGGGTTGTTGCCTTGTCTGTGAACAGGTCGGCCTCTGTATCGGCAAAGGAAATCTGATAACGAGAGGTAAGGCGAACAGTCTGCCTTGCGTGGTATATGCTAACCTCGCTGATAGATGCCCTTGCAGGAAGCTTATAAATAACGGTCTGATAACGGCTGCCGTCGTCGATAAGCTTGGCAACGCCTGCGCAATTTTCATTATCTTCACAATTATCGGCATGCTTGTTAACGCCGCCGCAATCGTAAATGGTGTCGGTATAATAAACACCGTTCCAATCGCCATCGGTTGCATGAGCTTCGGTTGCGGTAAGCTCTTTGGAAGCTTCTTCCCAGTTTTCAGAGCCTACGTTAACGGTGCCCTTGTTTTCGGTATCGTTATTTGCGTGGGTGCCAAAGTTCAAGTAGTTGATGTTTTCGGTAGCGTAAATAGGGGTGTTGGCAATAAGGCTGGTCTGAAGCTTGTTTCCAATAGCATCGAAATACTGCTGCTTGTATTCCTTTACGGTGTAATCCGCAGCCCACTGGGTCACGCCACCAGTGATGGAATAGCCAACCTTTCCGGGTGCGTAAATGTTAAGCTCGCAAAGCTTGTAAAATGCGTTGTTTGCTACGGGAAGTACGCCGTGGCCTGCGTTTTCACCGTGGTAAGGAACGAATAAACGAATCTCTACGTAGCGGCCCTTGGTGCCTTCGGCCAAAGAAACAAGCTGAGCGTTGCGGTTAAAGGTGTTGTTGCAGCCAATATTGTTTACTTCTGCCACCATATCGCCTTCGTCGATTGTAGCATCTTCACTTACATAAACCTTGTAGTAGCAGGGCTGAGTGTAAGCATTTGTGCTGCTTGCTACAACTATTTCGCTGATTTCCTGGTTGGTTATAAGGTCGTAATTAAAGGCGGTGTATACGTCGGCACCGTAAACGTATTTGCCCTCGCCATCAAGGTGAGGAATTGCGTTGCCGTGTACTTCCGCATTGAATTTACCATCTAAAAGTGCAAGCTTTTTAGCGTTGCTGTTGGTGTCGTAGGTTACTTTTCCTGCAACAGAGCTAAAAATAGTGGGAATACGGGAAACCACACTCTTTTTACCTGCAACTGCTGCGGTAATGTCGTCGAAGGTTGCGCCGCCAAAGTTGGTAACGGTTGCGGTCTGGTCTGCCGCCTTATATTTACCCATAACGTCGAACTCACATATGCGGAGGTAGTCTTGCTCAGCGTGGGCAGTTCCATAGGTCAGGTCTTCAACGTGAATGCCGATGTAACGGGCTTCAACACCGTCGGTAACAATGGAAAGTGAGCCTACAGGATCCTTAACGTAGGTAAGCTTGTTTTCTTCGTTAAAGAGGGTAGTATAGTCGTTAGAAGCGTAGAAGGTTAATTCGGCTGCCCTTAAATCAATGTTGTTGTGGTTACTGAAAATAATCTCGTTAATTTCGTAAACATCACCGAAATCGTAGAAAGTATCAGAATAGGTATCGTCGTAATACTGCGCGGCACCCTGCGCGTCGTTATAGCTTTCTCTGCCGTCCATCTGAGCGTCGGCACTACAGGTGCCGTCCCAAAGACGTCCGTCGGTGGCAATTGTTGCACCGCCATAGCAAAGAGAGCCGTTTCTATAATATAAATGTCTGGGCTGATAGCTGGAATCCTTTGCATAAAGAGCTGCAGGAATGCTGTAGTTTTCGGATTCGTCAACGGCGGTCTGACGAATGGTTTTTGCGGCGCTTTGCGCATTTGTGGTGGCAAGAGAAACCTTCTTGTCGGAAACGCCGTATACTTTTAATCTTGCAATACGAGCCGCAAGGAAGTAATGACCGTTTTTGCCTACCATAGGCTCGCTGGCGGTATCTAAAAGCTTAATACCAAAATTGGAAGCCTGTAAACCATTAAACTGAAGATGGGTGGCAAAGGCAGGCTTTTCGCTGTCGCCGGTGTGGATATAAATCAGGTTTTCGGCGCTAAAAAGCTCGGAAGCATCGCCGTTTGAAGCATAAACCTCGTAATAAGAGCTACGATATTCACTACTCTTAGAACCAACAATCTCGAAATCGGTAATGGTCTGACCTGCGGCCATAGCGAAGGTGTAGGTTTCGTACTGATAGGGAGCGGTTACAGAAGCATCGCGAATTTTCACGGCATTGCCGATGGCCTCGGCGGTTTCGGTCCATTCGGCGGCATTACCGTTGCCGTCTATATTGAAGTAGTCGTAGTAATAGTAACCCTCGGCGTCCCAACCGTGATGCTTAACAATAATATTCTTGCTGGCGCAAGCCTCGTTACAGCCCTCTGCGTGGGTTACGTTGTTGCTACAAGCGTAGATGGTCTTCATTTCGTGATTAAAGCTCTTACCATTTTCGCATTTGCCTGTTGCAACGTCGTTAAGAGAAAAGGACTTTACACCGGAAGAATCGGTGGTATCCAAAACCTCTCCTGTGCCCGAGGTATAAATTGCTGCGCTGGGTTTACCAATGTTAAGCTGCTCGGAACCCTCGGTTACCAACGAATCAAGGAACGCTGCGTTATTTAAATCGTTCCCGCTGTTCTCAAAGTTGGTGGCTGTACCAATTACTTCGTCGCCATCGGTAATGGAAATTGTTTCGCCAAGCTGCTGAAGAGGGGTGATTTCAGCCTGTTCTTCGGCCGAAACAAAGCCTGTTGCAAAGCTGGAAACAAGCAACATAAGGGACAAAAGCATTGATACAATTCTTTTTGTTTGTTTTGCCATATTTTGAATCTCCTTTCAAAAAAATAGTAATATAGCTTACCTTAAAATTATATATTTTATATTTATAAAAAGCAATACAGCTTTGTGCTTTTCGTAATGTTGCACAAAATGCCCACCTAAGATTTGTGCAAAAAAATTATAAAAATTTATGCACAACAAAAAAGTCTAATAAAGGAATATATATAGAAATTCGAAGAATTTCACCTATAAAAAAAGAGGCCTTGCTTGTGGCAAAGCCCCTTTTTGTTATTTAGGTTTTCTTTTGTTCTGTGCTAAAGATATACAACCCTATTTAATCTTAAGCTTTTTGTAAGAGCAGTAGCTACCGTAGTACTTCTTGCCCTTAACGGTTTTGTATGCACGAACCTTTACGTAATAAGTCTTCTTGGATTTTAGACTCTTAATGGTCTTCTTATAGGTCTTGTAAGACTTGATGGTAACGGTCTTCTTACCCTTTGTGAACTTAGAGTTGGTTGCGTATACAATCTGGTAGCCGCTTACCTTAGTATCCTTCTTGAAGCTGACAGTTAACTGC
>JAZQCL010000034.1:0-41233 GCA_045546235.1 Acutalibacteraceae bacterium | reverse complement strand
TCACTAAAAACAGAGGTTTACAATCCGAAAACCTTCTTCCCTCACGCGGCGTTGCTGCATCAGGGTTTCCCCCATTGTGCAATATCCCCCACTGCTGCCTCCCGTAGGAGTCTGGGCCGTGTCTCAGTCCCAATGTGGCCGTTCGACCTCTCAGTCCGGCTACTGATCGTCGACTTGGTGAGCCGTTACCTCACCAACTATCTAATCAGACGCGAGCCCATCTTACAGCGGATTGCTCCTTTGATATATCTGTGATGCCACAAATATATGTTATGCGGTATTAGCATCGGTTTCCCAATGTTGTCCCCCTCTGTAAGGCAGGTTGCTCACGCGTTACTCACCCGTCCGCCACTAAGTAACCATAAATTCATCCCGAAGGAATCGTTTAAAGCACTCCGTTCGACTTGCATGTGTTAGGCACGCCGCCAGCGTTCGTCCTGAGCCAGGATCAAACTCTCTAAAAATTGTATCTCAACACAAATGTGTTAAAATCTTTTAGATTCAAGCTTGTTAGCTCTTAACTTTAATAACGCTTGCGTTATTTTTTCCGTTTGTCTTGAATTACTAAATCAAGAAATTGTCGGGTCCAAATAAATCTTATCGTTGTTTAATTTTCAAGGTCCAATTTGCCCACCCACAAAGGGTCAGCTTGATTATATTACCACTAAAACACCCCTTTGTCAACACTTTTTTTCAATTTTTTAAAAACTTTTTTTGAGCTTCAATTTGTAGTGTTTTTTGACAATCGGAACACGATATATTGTGCCACTAAAATTACCATTTTATTCAAATTAACCAAAAAGTTTTTTGCCTATATATTATATATAATGTAACGCGTGTACAATATATATTGCAGAGCGACTTGATGGTATGTTTTAAAATTAAAGGTCAGATAAAGTCAAACAATTTACAAAATATTTATAATTTACCTATTGACAAACCGGGGCGGAGGGTGTATATTATTATTGCAATTAGCACTCGAACCTTTGGAGTGCTAAAAACAGAAGGGTGGGAATTAGCAATGGAACTCAGTGAACGCAAACAGGCCATACTTGCGGCTATTGTTAAAAGCTATATCGACGCCGGCGAGCCAATCGGTTCAAAAGCACTTTGCGATATGCTTGACCTTAGCCTTTCTTCGGCAACACTTCGCAACGAAATGAGCGACCTTTGCTCGATGGGTTTTCTTGAGCAGCCCCACACCTCGGCAGGAAGGGTGCCGACCCATTTAGGTTATAAGCTGTACGTTAACAACCTTATGACCCCGATGGTGCTTACCCCGGAAATAAAGCTGGCGATTGACTCTACCTTAGAAACGATATCCCACACTCCGGAACAGATGCCCACACTCGCCTGCCAGATTTTGGCCGATCTTACGGGTCTTCCCTCTTTTACAGCCTCGCTTACAAACAAGGACGCAAAGGTAAAAAGAGTAAGGCTGATACCTATGGGCGGCAAAACAATGCTGATGGTGGTTATTTCCACCGATGGTATGGCAAAAAGCCGAATAGTGCTGAGCGACTGCCCTGTAGACGAAGCATTGCTTTCGCTTTACAGCAACATTTGCAAAACCTGCATTATAGGCCACCGCCTGCACGAGCTTAACACCGCGTATCTGCAATCAATAGTTGCAAGAATCGGCAACTTCGGGCTTAACGTAATGCCACTGCTTTCTACGATGTTTGAAATTATTGGCGAAATGTTCGAGCCGCAGCTTCACTTCCGCGGTGAATCAAAGCTGCTTACCGGCTACAGGCAGCATGAAGACGCTATGCGACTTGGCGAGCTGATTTCTCAGAAAGAGGCTGTGCTTGACGTAATTTCCCGAATGAACTCAACCGTTGGTGTGGTTTTCGGCGACGATTACGGCCACGGAATTGCCACCACCCCCTCTTGTATGGTTGTGGCAAAATACAAAACCGGCGACCGCGAGCTTGGCAGAATCGGTGTTATAGGCCCTGTTAGAATGGCTTACGAGCAGCTTATTCCCAGCATTGAATATTTTGCGCTAAGGCTTGGCACACTTATGACTAAGGCACTTCGAGATATGGAGGATTAAAAATGGCAAAAAACGAAAAAAAGGTTTCTGCCGAGGCAGAAGAAACCCAGGAAACCCCGGAGGTTGACGTTTCTATTGAAGACGGCGAGCTGGATACCTTAAAAAAAGAGTTGGATAAGCAACGTGACCTGGCTCTTCGCACAGCCGCTGAATTTGACAACTTTAAAAAACGCACCGAAAGGGATAAAATTGCTTCCCTTGAATTTATGAAGGCGGATATTGTAAAAACCTTTTTACCCGTTCTTGATAACTTTGGCAGAGCATTGGAAACCGACCCCAATGGCGAGGATTTCCAAAAAGGTATCGAGCTTATTTCAAAACAGCTTACCGACGTGATGGTAAAGCTTGGACTTTCGGAAATAGTTGACGAGGGTAAGGAATTTGACCCACAGCTTCACCAGGCAGTGCTTCACGTTGAAGACGACAGCGTTGGTGAAAACATAATTGTTAAAACCCTGCAAAAGGGCTATAAAATAGGTGATACAGTTATAAGACCTGCTATGGTTCAGGTTGCTAACTAATCAATAAATCAATTTATATAAAATTTGGAGGAATTTATCATGGGAAAAATTATTGGTATTGACTTAGGTACAACTAACTCTTGCGTATCTGTTATTGAAGGCGGCGAGCCGGTTGTTATTGCTAACGCCGAAGGCGCCCGCACCACACCTTCTGTTGTTGCCTTTTCTAAAACCGGCGAAAGAATGGTTGGTCAGGTTGCAAAGCGTCAGGCTATTACCAACCCAGACAGAACCATCAGCTCAATAAAGCGTGAGATGGGCACCAGCCACACCGTTGAAATCGACGGCAAAAACTACACCCCTCAGGAAATTTCAGCAATTATTCTGCAGAAGCTTAAGGCCGACGCAGAGGCATATATCGGCTCTCCCGTAACCGAGGCTGTTATTACCGTTCCTGCATACTTCACCGACGCACAGCGTCAGGCAACCAAGGACGCAGGTAAAATTGCAGGTCTTGACGTTAAGCGTATTATCAACGAGCCTACCGCTGCTGCTCTTGCATACAGCGTAGATAAGGAAGACGACCAAAAGGTTATGGTTTACGACCTTGGCGGCGGTACCTTCGACGTTTCCATTATTGAAATGGGCGACGGTGTTCAAGAGGTTCTTGCAACTGCAGGTAACAACCGCTTAGGCGGCGACGACTTCGACCAGCGCGTTATGGACTGGATTGTTGCCGACTTCAAGGCTCAGAACGGCATTGACTTAAGCTCCGACAAAATGGCTATGCAGAGAATTAAGGAAGCAGCCGAAAAGGCTAAGATTGACCTTAGCGGTATGACCACCGCCGATATCAACCTGCCCTTTATTACTGCCGATGCTACCGGACCTAAGCACTACGAGGGTACTCTTACCCGTGCAAAGTTCAACGAGCTTACTGCCGATTTGGTTGAGGCTACAATGGCTCCTGTTCGCCAAGCTCTTTCCGACTCGGGACTTTCTAAAGACGATATCAACAAGGTTCTTATGGTGGGCGGTTCTTCCCGTATTCCTGCCGTTCAGGACGCTGTTAAGGCATTTATTGGCCGCGACCCCTTCAAGGGCATTAACCCCGACGAATGTGTTGCCATCGGCGCTGCAATTCAGGGCGGCGTTTTAGGCGGCGACGTTAAGGGACTTCTGCTTCTCGACGTTACTCCCCTGTCTTTGGGTATTGAAACAATGGGCGGTGTCAGCACAAAGGTTATAGACCGTAACACCACCATTCCTACCAAGAAAAGCCAGATTTTCTCTACCGCTGCAGACGGCCAGACCTCTGTTGAGGTTCACGTACTTCAGGGTGAGCGCGAATTTGCCCGCGACAACAAAACCCTTGGTGTGTTCCATCTCGACGGCATTGCTCCCGCACCACGCGGCATTCCCCAGATTGAGGTTACCTTTGATATAGACGCCAACGGTATTGTTCACGTTTCGGCCAAAGACCTTGGCACAGGTAAAGAGCAGTCTATCACCATTACCTCTAACACCAATATGTCTAAAGACGATATCGATAAGGCTGTTAAAGAAGCCGAGCAGTACGCTGCCGAAGATAAGAAACGCCGTGAGGAAATCGATATCAGAAACGGTGCAGACCAGATGGTTTACACCTCTGAAAAGACCATTGCCGACTTTGGCGACAAAATTACCGAAGAGGAAAAGGTCAACATTCAAAAGGCCATTGACGAGCTGAAAGAGGCTCTTAAGGGCGAGGATATCGAGGCTATTAAGCAGAAGCAGGAAGAGCTTCAGAAGGCTATTTACGCTGTTAGCGAAAAGATTTACAAGGCTACAGCCGAGGCTCAGGGTGCTGCGGGTGCTCCCGGTGCTGAAGGTCAGCCCCAGGGTGACCCCAACGTATACGAGGCAGACTTTAAGGACGCCGACGATAACAACTAATCACTGATCAAGTGCAGGGCGGTCTCCCCCGCTCTGCACTACATACTGTTTTAAGTATTAACGAGTATTTTAACAATGCAAAGGCGAAAATTCAACCTTTAAAATCAGGTTTGTATTAGTCGTGTTTGCTTAAGGAGCTATTATTTTGGCTGATAAAAAAGACTATTATGAAGTGCTGGGGGTTGACCGCAGCGCAAGTGATGACGAAATTAAAAAAGCCTATCGAAAAGCGGCTAAAAAATACCACCCGGACCTGAACCCGGGTGATAAAGAGGCCGAGACCCACTTTAAAGAGGCCAGCGAAGCTTACGAGGTTCTGTCGGATTCCGGCAAGCGTGCCCGCTACGACCAGTTCGGCCACGCGGGTGTTGACCCCAACTACGGCGCAGGCGGCCCCGGAGGCGGTGGTTTCGGCGGTGGATTTGGCGATTTCGGCGATTTGGGAGATATTTTCAGCTCCTTCTTCGGCGGCGGATTCGGTGGTGGCGGACGCTCCAACCCCAACGCCCCAAGGCGCGGAAACGATACCTCTGTTACAGTTAATCTCTCTTTTGAAGAGGCTGCAAAGGGCTGTGAAAAAACCATTAAGGTTACCCGCATTGAAAGCTGTAGCGATTGTGGCGGCAGCGGTGCTGAAAAGGGCTCCAGCCCCAAAACCTGCGGCCATTGTCACGGCACAGGTCAGGTTAGGGTAACCCAGCAGACACCCTTCGGCGCAATGCAGACCGCCAGAGTTTGCGACCATTGTGGAGGCTCGGGTAAAATTATAGATAACCCCTGCCGCACCTGTGGCGGCAAGGGCAGAGTAAGAAGGGCTACCGAGCGTAAAATCGACATACCTGCAGGCATCGACGACGGACAGATTATTAACGTAAGAGGCGGCGGCGACGCAGGTGTGAACGGTGGTCCCAGCGGTGACCTGAGGGTTAACGTAAACGTTAGACCGCACCCAATTTTCGAGCGTGCAGGCTTCGACGTTTTCTGCGAAATCCCCATAACCTTTACCCAGGCGGCCTTGGGTGACGAAATTACCGTTCCCACCCTTGACGGAAAGGTGAAATTCACCATTCACGAAGGTACCCAGCCCGGCGATGAATTCAAATTAAAGGGCAAGGGTATTAAACGCCTTAACTATTCGGGCTACGGCGACCAATACGTGAAGGTTGTGCTGGAGGTCCCCAAAAACCTTACAAAAGAGCAAAAGGAAATGCTTACTGCCTTCGACCGTGAAACCAGCGATAAAAACTACGGCAAACGCAAATCCTTCTTCGACAAGCTTAAAGATTTATTCTAACAAAAAGCACCTTTCAAAGGTGCTTTTTCTATTGACTTTTTACTTTTCAGCAAATATAATTAATATGGTATTAACCATAAGTTTTTAGGAGGTTTTAGTTATGAAATGTAAAAAACTAATTTCAGCACTTCTTGCGATTGCTATGGTATTCTCTTGCATTCCTGCAATTACTGCAAGCGCTGATGCTGAAGATGCGAAAACGCGCGAAACCGCCGCATCCATTAACCTTAACGAGGAGTATTTCTATTATTGGGAAGACAACACCCAGTATGGCACCTATTTCGGTTATCAGGAAATTTGGGTAAAGTTTACTGTACCCTCTAATGGTATGGTTCAATTCAACGGACAAAGGCTTTTCGATAGAGATGGCAATTTATACAACTTCGAATTCCAACTGTACGATAGCCTTGGAGCTACTGATCCGTTTTGGGATGCTTACTATACCCGCTTCACAAGCACCAATTACAGAGCCAACATTCCCCTTAAAGCAGGTACATATTATTTCTGCGCCGAAGTTCGTGTAGGAGATTTGCACAGAGAAAGGCTTGACTGGTATTTCCGTTTTGATTTCACAGCCAGAAACGACTACGAATTAGAGCCTAACAACACCAAGGCCACTGCACAGGCACTTACTTACAACAAGCGCGTAAACGGAGTTATTTCCAACGACGATGATTTTTATAAGGTTACCGTTTCAAAAGATACACCTGCCCTTATAAAAATCGGCAACCTTGCAGCTCTTGATGCAAACGGTGTTTATACCAAAATTCACTATGCCAACGGTGACAGCAGATACATTTCTCTTTCCTCTACCGGCAACACAGATGCCGACGATTATGCCCAGGCTTCAGGCGACCATTATTATTTTGAAGTTCTTTTAAAAAAGGGCACAAACTATATAGAGTTTGCCGAATTCACCGATGCCGACATAAACTACTGGATTGAAGTTACCAACAAAATCCCCACGGTTAAAACTCCGCCTATTAAAAACCTTAAAATAAGCGGTTCTACTGTAGAAATCCTATGGACTCAGGTTTCAGGGGTTGACGGCTACGAGGTTTGGAGAAAGGTTAACAGCGGCAAGTGGGAAATGGTTGGTGATTACGGCAGCAATTACTACGGAATCCAGCAATTTTACACCGACTTCAGCGATGCTTACCAATTCAGAGTAAGGGCAGTTAATAAATTTGGCCCCTACGGCAAAGAGGTTAAGTATTACAGCGGTTGGTCGAAGGTAAAGGCGCTTATCCCCACACCCACAAACATTAAGCTTTCCACCACCACCTACACCTATAACGGCAAGGCTAAAAAGCCCAGTGTTACTATTAAAGATGCTACAGGCAGAAAACTTAAGGAAGGTACCGACTACACCTTAAAATATGCCAGCGGCAGAAAGAAGATTGGTAAATACAAGGTTACCATTAAATTCAAGGGTAACTACTCGGGCACAAAAACCAAGTACTTTACCATTGCTCCCAAAAAGACCTCTGTTTCTAAAGTAACTGCAGCTAAAAAGGCTCTTACTGTTAAAATTAAGAAGCAGACCAAAAACACCAGCGGTTACGAGATTCAATACAGCACTTCTTCTAAGTTTAAATCGGGCAATAAAACTGTGGACGTTAAGAAAAATTCCACCACAAGCGTGAAGATTAAAAAGCTTAAAGCCAAGAAAAACTACTACGTACGTGTTCGCACCTATAAGAAGATTAACGGCAAGAAGTATTGCTCAGAATGGTCTAAGGCAGTTAAGAAGAAAACAAAGTAAATAAATATACACAGCAAAACTGCGCCAAGGATTAATATCCTTGACGCAGTTTTTTTTCATTCTAAGGTTTTATACCTCGGGGTCGAAGCCCAGGTCCTCAATACATTCGGTAAGGGTGGCTACGGCACAGCTATGCTTTACGGTGGCGGTTTTTTCGGCAAGATTAACCTCTACCGATTCTACACCGTCTATAGCGCTAAGCCCATCTGTTACTGCCTTTTTACAATGCTCGCACATCATACCGTTCACCTTAATTATTGTTTCCATTGTTATTTCTCCTTTATTTAAATCTTTTTAATCTTAAAGCGTTGCTAAGCACCGATACTGAGGACAGCGACATTGCCGCCGCACCTATCATAGGGCTTAAAAGCGGACCGCCAAAGGCATACAGCAGGCCTGCAGCCACAGGAATACCCAAGGTGTTATATCCGAAAGCCCAAAATAAATTTTGCCTGATTATTCGTATGGTTTTTTTAGAAAGCCTTATGGCATCTGCCGCCGAATTCAGGTCGGAATGCATAAGCACTATATCGGCCGATTCAATCGCCACGTCGGTGCCGCTGCCAATAGCCAGCCCTACATCGGCCACTGCAAGGGCGGGAGCATCGTTTATGCCGTCGCCCACCATAGCAACGGTATAGCCCTCTGCTTTCAGGCTTTCCACAGCTTTAGCCTTATCTTCGGGAAGTACCTCGGCCATAACCTCGCCGACACCAACCATAGCCGCCACGTGAAGGGCGGTTTTTTTATTATCACCGGTTAGCATAACGGTTTTTATTCCCATTTTTTGAAGTTTTTCTATAGCCTCACGGCTTGTAGGCTTTATGGCATCGGCAACACCTATTGCCGCCAAAAGCCTGCCGCCGCAACCTAAAAGTATGGGAGTTTGCCCTTTTTCGGCAAAGGCTTCGTGGGGGGAGTTTTCTAAAGATATGCCGTTTTCCTCCATAAATTTAGGGTTGCCGAGAATGTAGATTTCGCCCTGCAGCTTTGCCGCAACACCACGGCCACCAAAGGAATTGAATTCAGTAACTTCTACGGGGGCTGCACCTACTTCGCCGGATTTTTTAATTATCGCCTTAGCCAGTGGGTGCTCAGAGCCTTTTTCCAAAGCTGCCGCAATTTGTAAAATTTCTTTTTCGGTTGTATCGGTAAGCGGCAGAACTTCGGCCACCTGCGGCTCACCGCAGGTTATGGTGCCGGTTTTATCTAAAACAATTGCGTTAATTTTATGGGCAGTTTCCAGCGCCTCACCGCTTTTAATAAGTATGCCACGGGTGGCACCCTTTCCCGTTGCCACCATTATTGCGGTGGGGGTTGCAAGCCCCAATGCGCAGGGGCAAGCAATAACCAAAACCGCTATAAGCACGGTTAGTGAAAACTCGAAGCTTTGCCCCACAGCCAGCCAAATTCCGAAGCTTAAAAGAGCAATTCCGCAAACAATTGGCACAAAAATTCCCGAAACCTTATCGGCAATTCGGGCGATGGGAGCTTTGTCCGACTGAGCATTTTCTACCAGTGTGATTATGGCCGAGATTGAGGTATCCTTACCAAGCCTTTCGGCCCGCATTAAAAAGCTGCCATTTTTATTAATAGTGGCGGCAAAAACCTTATCCCCCGCCGTTTTATCAAGGGGCAGGCTTTCACCTGTAAGCATAGATTCATCTACCGCAGATTCTCCCTCGGTAACAACGCCGTCTACAGGGATTTTATCCCCCGGCTTTATTCGGATAATGTCGCCCACAACTATATCCTCTAAAGGAATTTCCTGCTCGATACCGTTTCTTAAAACTGTGGCGGTTTTCGGCACCATAGAAAGTAGCTTGCGTATGGCTTCACCCGTTCTGCCCATAGATACCGCCTCTAAGGTTTTGCCTAAAGTAATAAGGGTTAAAATAACCCCTGCCGATTCAAAATACAACCCATGCACGGCATGGGTGTTACCGCCTGCAATTTGTGTAAGAGAATATATGCTGTAGCCCAGCGCCGCAGAAGAACCCAAGGCAATAAGGCTATCCATATTAGGGCTTAGTTTAAAAATATTTTTAAAGCCTACGGTGTAAAATTTATATCCAATCGCCACAATAGGAAGGGTTAGTGCCAACTGCAAAAGCCCATAATTAAGGGGCTTTACGTCAGGAGATATTACCCCCGGCAAGGGCATACCCCACATCGGACCCATTGCAATTATCAAAAGCGGCAGGGCGAATATTGCCGAAAGTATAAACCTGTGCCACATCGACTTAATTCTTTTTGATTTATCATATGCGTCGTCGTTCTTTTTTAGCGGTTCAATTCCGAAGCCTGCCTTGGTTACGGCGGCCTTTACCTGCTCGCTCAAATCTTCATTAGAAAAATCCACGGTTAGCCTACCTGCCATAAGGTTAACCGAAGCCGAAGCTACTCCCGGGATTTTAGAGGAAACCCTTTCCACCCTTGCTGAACAGGCAGCACAGGTCATACCTGTGATTTTAAATTCCTTTTTCACTCGAAACACCTCCGTTGATTTTTCTGAAAATAGTATACCATATTAGTATACATTCTTCAAGAGATCTAATGTAATTTTATGTATCATATCAATATTGTAGAAAACGGTAACAACCGTTTTTGGCGGCATACACTCTACCTCTGCCAAACATTTCGCTTGACAGCTACATTCGATTGTAATAGTTTTGTTGATTGCGTATTACGCCATACATAACATTGTGCAATGCACGATATGAAACGCACAGCGTTTCAAAAAAACACTGTTATGATGAATATACTTATGTGAAATAGCGGTTGAACGCTATTCCACGCCGAAACCTACTGTTTCGGCATAAGATTTTATACTAAAACTTATGCATTACATTGCAATAGAATAGTTGGGAATTATTAACCATAATTCCCCTGTCCGCTGGAATCATCGGATGCGAAATACGGTAGAAACCATTGTTTCTCTAAACTATATACATTTTAACACAATACGTTGAGAGATACTTACCTTCCGATATCTCAACACGCCGACGCAAGATGTTGAGTTTTCAACATCTCGGAATGACACTACTAAATTTTGAGATTTCAACCTCTTAACCACGTAATGTATGTTGTTGGTTTTAAACGTCTAGGCGAGATAACGCAATACGTTGAGAGATATTTACCTTCCAATATCTCAACACGCGCCGAAAGATGTTGAATTTTCAACATCGCGGTGCAATAATACCAAATTTAGGTTCTCTATATCTCAGAGAAACGATGTTAAAAGTTTGGTTATCAATATCTCGATGTGCTAACGCAAGATGTTGAGTTTTCAACATCTTAGAATAGTGCTATTAAATTTATAGTTTTCAACATCTTAACAAAGTAACGATATTGTTGGGGTTTCAATGTTTCGGCGAGATAATAACGTATTGCAAAGAGGAAAAGCAAAGATGTGGCGTAAAAGTTGGTTTCGAAACCGATTATATTTCCCGTAGTAGCCACTCATAATAGTACAAACACCTGAAATAGAATGTATTAAAGGGGGATAATTATGTTTAACTACAAAAAGAAATTACTTGGAGGAATTATAAGGGTCACCTATAAAAAATGCACTGTGGCGGCGCTGACCCTGGCTATAGTGTTTTCCGCCGTTTTTGGCACAGCATACGTGGGCGGCAAGGGCACCATACCCGTTGCCACAGAGGGTAAGGATTGGGGCATTTCCTTTAACGGAGAAGAACAGCCAAGGGGGAACGCCTCGGTTGAAGAGCTGCTTAATCTTGACACCTACTTTATGGGTAAGCCACAGGAAAAAATTATATACCTTACCTTCGACTGCGGCTATGAAAACGGCAATACAGAAGCAATTTTAGACGCGCTAAAAAGTCACGACGTTTCTGCCACTTTTTTTGTGGTGGGGCATTACCTTGATTCTGCCGAAGAGTTGGTGAAAAGAATGGCCGAAGAGGGGCACACAGTGGCTAACCATACCTACCACCACCCGGATATGTCGAGCATTAAAAGCGAAAACGACTTTAAGGCCGAATTGCAGGATTTAGAGAAAAAATACACTAAAATAACCGGCCGTAAAATGGCAAAATACTACCGACCGCCACAAGGAAAATACAGCCCTCAAAATTTAGAGCTGGCAAAAAATATGGGCTACAAAACCTTTTTCTGGAGCCTTGCCCATGTGGATTGGATTGAAAACGACCAACCCGCCAAAGCTGAAGCCATAAAGAAACTTACGGAACGAATACACCCGGGGGCGGTGCTGCTTTTGCACAACACATCTTCCACCAATGCCGAGATTTTAGACGAGCTGCTTACCATTTATAAAGATATGGGATATACCGTAAAGCCTTTATCGCACCTTGTAAAATCCTATAAATAAAAAAGGGGTGCTCTATTGTTGAGTACCCCTTTAAATTATGCCCAGTTGCCGTTTTTAAATATTTCTATGCGTTCGCCGCCCTTTGTTACTCCCACAATGTTAAGGTCGGCGGTGCCAATCATAAAATCTTCGTGAATCATAGATTCGTTTACACCCATTTTGCGGCATTCCTCGAGGGTGTATTTATCGTAATCTTTAATGCAGTTGGAAAAGCCCTCGCCCAATGCCAGATGGCAGGCGGCGTTTTCGTCGAACAGGGTGTTGTAGAAAAGCAGACCGCTGTTTCTTATAGGCGAATCGTAAGGCACCAGCGCACATTCGCCGAGATAGTGAGAGCCCTCATCCATATTTATAATAATATTAAGCAGCTCTTCATTTTTCTTAGCCTTTGCTTCTACCGCCCTTCCATTTTCGAAGCGGATGTAAAAATCCTCTATCAGCTCGCCGCGGTAGCAAAGGGGACGAGAGGAGTAAACTATACCCTCGGCCTGGCCGCGTTTTGGAGTTATGAACACCTCTTCAGAGGGAATATTCGCGTTGAAAAAATTACCCAAAAGGGTATATTCTCCACCACCCATAAACAGGGCATTATCCATAAGCCCTACGGTAAGACAGGTTCCGTTCGAGGCACTGTATTCCAGACTTTTTAAACCAAGCCCATTTAAATAGTCGCACTTTTCTTTTAAAAATTCGTTGTGCTTGCGCCAGTTTTCTATGGCGTCACCCTCGGCACGGGAGGTGTAAAGAATTGCCTGCCAAAGCTTTTCTACCGCCTCGGCTGTGCTTAACCGGGGGAACATTTTCTGTGCCCACTTTTCGCCGGGAACTGCGGCTATGCACCACTGGTACTTATTTTCCATTTCGTCGCGAATGGCCTTAAGCTTTTTATAACGGGCCGCAACCTGCAGGGCGTATTTTTCGCGGTTCACACCGTTCATACCATCTGGGTCTACCGATAAAAGATAAATCATTGCAGGCAGGGTGTTTTTTCTATGGGTAAGCTTTGCAACCTCCCAATCCTCTACGGTTTCCAGCACCTCTGCTGTGCGATGCTCTATATGAATTTTGGTTAGGGGCTGATAGCTCCACTCCACCTCTACCTTTCGGGCGCCTGCAGCATAGGCTTCGGCCACCACCTGTTTAACAAATTCCGGCTGGTCAAGATCGGCCTGAATAACAACATTCTGCCCCGACTTTACATTTGCGCCAACCCTTACAATAAGCTTGGCATAGTTCTTTAATGCTTCACAATTCATACAAGCACTCCTAAACACTTTTCATATCCTCTACCCTGGCGGTGAAGCCCGAGTAGGTTTCTAAATAATCAAGCAACTTTTTCGAGCAATCGAAAAAGCCACACAAATCTTTTACTGCCGGCTCCATAAAACCGCCATCGATTGCATTATCCAGCATTTGCTCTAAGGCATTGTAATATCCGTTTACGTTAAAAATCGCAATAGGTTTACTGTGCCTGCCAAGAGAACGCAGGGTTAATATTTCAAAAAACTCGTCGAAGGTGCCAATACCGCCGGGAGCTACTATAAATCCATCTGAACGCTCCTCCATAAGCTGCTTACGCTGACGCATTGTGTCGGTAAAAATCAATTCACTGCAGCCCTTAAAAAGCACTCCGTCGGCATTAAAAAACTTTGGCACAATACCCAAAATATTGCCGCCACCGGATGCGGCGCCGCGAGCAACAGCGCCCATCATACCATTAGCTCCGCCACCAAAAACCACAGTATGGCCCCGAGAGGCCATAAGGTTTCCCAATTCTTCGGTTTTATTAATAAATTCCTGCGGCACCTTGTTAGAAGCCGCACCATATACACATATATTCATTTTAGTTGCCTCTCAAATAGTTTTTCCGTTTAGTGTGGCTTTTATTAATTCTTCGCCTTTATACTCTAATTTTAAAGAAAAAAAGGGCTGTTCTTTATCGGCAATCAGCCGCAGGAAAATTTTATCTCCCTGCCATATAGGTAAAGCCTCCACTTGGGATTTTTCAATCCATTCCAGGTTACCCTCGTCACATTCCTTTAAATCGCCTTCAAAATTATATGCCGAAAAGAGGTGCATATATTCGCCGCCCCATTCGTCTGACAGAAAGGTTACAATGCCGCGATAGTGAAGCTCGGTTAAGGTTAGGCCTGTTTCTTCTCTCGCTTCACGCAGAACGCATTCCTCGGGGCTTTCGCCATAAAGGAATTTTCCGCCAATACCAATCCATTTATCGTGGTTTAGGTCGTTTTGCTTTTTAACCCTGTGAAGCATTAAATACTTATTATCCTTTTCTATATAACACAAGCTGGTGTTAATCACAAAAGCACTTCCTAACTAAAATCAAAAACTGTTTTGTCCCCCTGCAATTTAAGGGTAGCGTCGAAGCTTTTTCCGTTTTTGGAGATAAAGCCCTGAATTTTTGCAGTTTGTCCCTTTTCCAGCAGCATTTTGGCATTGGCAAGGGATACAACCCTTTTACAAATAACCCCTGAAATTCGGAACTTGCAGCCCTCGCGCCAGCCCGAACAGCCGTAGCCGTATTTTCCCTTTACCACCGGATTGCCGCAAAGGGGACAAACCCCCACCTTGTCACCAAAAAAGCCGCTGTCTGTATCGGTTTCGAGGGGAGCAGACCTGACTTCGAAAACGTCGCTGATTTCTTTCTTAGCCAAATCTACACTGCCCATAACGGTAAGCTCGCCGCGGAACACCTTTTTAAGGGCCTGACCCAGGGTGCTGGTTTTGTATTTATCCATTGAAATTTCCATCTGCATTAAGGATTCGATAAGGTATTCTCCCCCGGGCAGAATGTGGTAAACATCCTTTTTCAGCTCAATATATTCGCTTTTTCGAGCATTATCTATAATGCCTGTGCGGGTGGCTTCTGTGCCAAGCTCTAAGCCTTCGAAGATTGCGCGATAATCCTCTGAATCGTCTTCCTCGTAGGTATCGGGGGTTTCCTTTTCTTTTTCGGCGGCCTGAGCCTTGTCTTCTTTAAAAGGATTTTTGAGGTAGTTGTTCAGGGTTTCTATTGTATAGTGCTTAGGGGGTGTGGTTTGCTTTTCTTTAGGTTTAAAATTATGCACAACCAGGTCGCCGATTTCTAAAGAGGGCAAAATTTTATCCTTTTGGCTATAATCGTCGTACTTAGTCCAGCCCTTTTCAAGAATAATGGTGCCCTTTAATGTGAATTCTTCAAGGTCTCCCAGCTTTATGGTGATTTCGGTTTTCTGCGCCAAACATTCCTCACTGCAGAACACCGCCACAAAACGGCGAAGCACGGTGCTGTAAACCTTGAATTCATCTTCTGACAAATGCTCTTTTTTAGGAATTTTGTAGGTGGGGGTAAGGGCCGAGTGAGATTCAATCTTTTTATCGTCGAAAATAGTTTTACTATCTTTAAATTTTACAGGATAGCCAAGCTGTGCCACGCCGGCAAGAATTTTTTTGATTTTATCCTTTTCGGCGGTGGCTAGGTATTCGGAATTGGTTCTGGGGTAGGTAAGGTAGCCCTCTTCGTACAGCTTCTGCACGATTTTCAGGCTTTGGTCCATAGACATTTTATACTTTTTACCAAGTAGGTTCTGAAGCTTTGAAAGAGAGAACAGCTTACCCGGTTTTAAGGTATCTTTTTTAGTTTTTTTGGCAGTAACCAGCGCCTCGGCCTCGTTATATTTCTGCTGTAGCTCACTTATGTAGCGGGGCTTGGTTCGGTCTAACTTAATTTTGCTTTGCAGTTCTACAATCTCGCCCTTGGTTTCTTCGGCGGAAACCAAGGTGAAATAGGTTTCAGGCACAAAATTCCTTATTGCCATATCGCGGTCGTAAATCGCCTTAACTATGGGGATTATAACCCTGCCGACCCTAAGCAGGGTGCCGGTTTTTAGGGTAGCATAGCGGGTAAGATTTACGCCGTACAGCCAATCGATATATGTGCGTGCAAAGCCCTCGTCAGCCAAAGATGTATACTCTTCGGCAGGCTTCATATCGGTAAGTGCCGCACGTATGGTTTCGGGGGTCTGGTCGGGCAGCCAAAGCCTATAAAGGGGCTTTTCGCTTTTAAGGGCATTGGTTATACAAAGGCGGATTATAATTTCGCCCTCGCGGTCGGCATCTCCCGCGTTAATAATTTTTTCTACATCGGGGCGATTGCAAAGGTCGGAAATAACCCCGAACTGACGGGCAACGCCCTGGTCGGCCTCGCTATTGCCCTGCCTTAGCTTGAATTTAAAATTTTCGGGGAAGCAGGGTATATTTTCCAACGACCAGCGACCGGTGGAGGTTGGGCCTGTGTAATCTTCAATATCGCAAAGGGAAAACAAATGTCCAAATGCCCAGGTTACAATATAGCCTTCGCCCTCTAAATAGCCGTTTCTTCGTTGTAATTTTCCTATAGCGTCGGCAATATTTCGCGCAAGGCTCGGCTTTTCTGCAATAATCAGTTGCATTTATCTTCCCTCCTTTTTTAAAAATTAAAACTGTCGCCTGCCGCGGATTTTCGGGCGGCTTTAAAGGCTGCTTTATCTTTTTTTGTTTGAATTTTTTCAACTATTCCCTGCTCACAGCATAAGGTCAGGGTGATTTTCCCGCTTTCTATTTTCGGGTGTCGAAGCACGCGGGAGCTCACAGGTGTTACCGGCTGCTTTACAAGGGCTATGTAGCAAAATTTTTCATCTTCGTAAGGAGCGTCGCCCCCTTTAAGCAGCTTATGTGCCTTACTTCTTGCAACTCGGCAGGTGAAGTGGCACCAGTCACCGCCCTTTATGGGACATAGCCTGACATTCGGGCAGGGTGCGGCAATTTCTGCACCCCATTCTGCGGCTTTTTCCCTTATATCGTTTATTATTTCGTATCCCTGCGGGGTGCCGTTTTCTACAATAACCAGCATTTTTTCGGCGGCATCAAGCATTTCTTTTACCGCTTTTAATCTTGCCGTGGGCGAAAACTCGTTTAGCATATAAGAAGAAATAACCATATCTGCCTTTACTTGATTTACGGCGCTGCTATCGGCGGCAAGCCAGTGGGCATTAACAAAACGCTGCCCTAAATTCCGCATAGCCGCTTCCCTTTCAATACACACAGTATTTTCTGCATTTACAAACTCAGTGGCGGCAAGGGTGGCAGCGCCGGTGCCTGCACCCACGTCGCAAAGGGAATGAATTTCTCCGAAATCTACAATCTCGCCTATGTATTTAAGTGCAGTGTAAACTGCACCGAAGGTAGCGGGCATACGGGAAATGGCATAGGCCGCTGCCTGACAATCGGTGGAGATAAGGCTGGCTCCGTTGCGTGCCGCCTGGCGATAGCGCAGACTTAATTCTTCCGCCGCGGCCCTTAGCGCAGAGATTCCGTACTTTTGCTCCAGTTCTTCTGTAATTTCTCTGATAAGCTCGGGTAGTTCCATTTTTCCACCCCTTTAAAATGTTTTCGGAGGAGCTGTGGGCTCCTCCCGTAAATATCTATTCTTCCGACGGAATAAGGGTTAGTATATCCTTTATAGACATACACATTTCGTCGGCCTCTTTAGCTCTGTGGCTACGAAGAATTGTTTCGGCCGCCCTTTGCATTGCAGGAAAACCGCTTCGGGTTAGCTGGTTGGCGTAAATAATAATGTTCACGCCACGATTTTGAAATTCCTCTTCGGTAACCGAATTGAACGAAGTAGGCACAACTACCAAAGGTGTTGCCCTATCTACACTTCTGAATTTTTCAATAAATTCAAAAATTTCTTCCGGTGTTTTTTTGCGGGAGTGTATCATAATTCCGTCGGCACCTGCGGCGGTATAGGCAAAGGCACGCCGCAAAGCGTCGTCCATACCCTGCTCTAAAATAAGGCTCTCGATTCTTGCAATAATCATAAATTCGGCTGTTTTCTGTGCTCTTTTGCCGGCTTTAATTTTAATGCAAAAATTTTCGATAGAATCCTGTGTTTGTTTAACTTCGGTGCCGAAAAGCGAATTCTTTTTCAGCCCGATTTTATCTTCTATAATCACCGCAGAAACCCCAATTCTTTCAAGGGTTTTTACTGTGTAAACAAAGTGTTCGGTAAGGCCGCCTGTGTCGCCGTCTAAAATTATGGGTTTGGTGGTAACCTCCATAATATCATCGATAGTACGAAGCCTTGAAGATATGTCCACAAGCTCGATATCGGGCTTACCCTTGGCGGTGGAATCGCAAAGAGAGGAAACCCACATACCGTCGAAGCTGCGGGCGGCGCCCTTTTCGTAAACCGTTGTTTTTTCGGCAATAATTCCGGTAATTCCGCTGTGAGCCTCGATAAAGCGAAGGGTAGGCTTCATTGAAAGCAGTTTTTTCAGCCTGCCGCGGCGGATGTCGGGAATTGACAAATGTTCCCTTGCTGCGGCCTCTAAGGGGGCAAACTTATCGCCCTTAGAATATGGGTATTCCACCAATTCTCCGCCATAGGTATTTAGTATTTCCAGCACTTCTTCTCGCACGGGTTTTTGAAAACCTTCTTGCCAATCGTCACCGTGCACCACATAGTGAGGCCTTAATTCCTGCAGCACGTCTTTATAGCTTAAGGTTTTTTGCTGAATTACCCTGTCAACCCCGGCAATGCTGCCAAAAAGAGCCGCTCGATCGCTAAAGGGCATTAAGGGAAAGCGCCTATAGCTGGCTACCGCCTCGTCGGACAGCACGCCAACCGTCAGCCTTCCCAAAGCTGCTGCTTTTTTGATAATTGCAATGTGCCCACTATGCAGCATATCTGCCGATACACACATATAAACCGTTTTATCCATACTGTTTTCCGCCTTTTGAAATAACTTTTACGGTTTTATTATGTGCAATAAAGTGAAGGTTTTTTATATCAATTTTTTACAGTTTTTTTCGGCGTTTTATAACCATATCCACGTCGGCAGACTGCCTTTTGTTTTTTCTGATATCTCTTACAAGAGAAATGGCATATAACACAATACAAATTGTGCCTGCAATTATAACCAAAGAAATAATTACTATATAAACCATTCTTTTGGTATTACTGCTGCCGGCCACCTCTAAAATACCATCCTCGCCGGGTATTTTAAGGCTTTTCAAAACCTTTTCGGCCTGCTTTATTTCTGTATCGGAAATGGCACCGTAGCCATAATAATTAAGGGAATAATACCTGCCGTTTTTAACTGTTAAAAACTGGATTGTACCATAGCTGATGTTTTCATCTGTAACCATTCTGTTTATTCCGTAATAAACCGAACCGCTATAGCGATAAATATAACCGTAACCATTTGGTAGCAACTGCTTGGCAATAATTTCCAGCTCTTTATCGGTGGCATTGGAAATATCCCTTATCTGCTTTGTGAACTCGGTAGAATAGGATATCAGCCTGAACTGACCGCTGTTATCTTCGTTTCCTGCAAAGGAAATAATATTCTTTGCGGTAAGATACTTTTTGAATGAGGATACACCATAACCTAGATTTTCCACGTATTCTTCGTGGTCTTCGGCATTGTCGGCAGTTATAACGGTATAGCCTTTTGGATAATCTATTGATATTCCGTTTTCCTGCTTTCTTGCAGAGTAGATTACAAGCACACAGGCGAAAAGAAGCACCGCGGCCAAAATTAAGGCAGGGATAAGTTTCTTTTTCAAGCTTTTCACCCCACCCTTAATCTATATTGTGGTGCCTTTTTGCGGCAGTAAGGGTGTTTTGCATAAGGGTTGCTATTGTCATAGGTCCAACGCCGCCGGGAACGGGGGTGATGGCCGAGGTTTTATCCTTAACCTCGTCGAAGGCCACGTCGCCGCAAAGCTTACCGTCCTTACGGTTCATACCCACGTCGATAACCACGGCGCCCTCTTTGACCATATCGGCAGTAACAAAATCTGCCTTGCCAACGGCGGCAATAAGTATATCTGCACCACGGCAAATTTCTTTAAGATTACGGGTTTTGCTGTGGCAGATGGTAACTGTGGCATTTTTGTGCAGCATAAGCATTGCCATAGGCTTGCCAACAATGTTTGAGCGCCCTATAACCACACAGTTTTTGCCCTCGATTTCTATATTTTCATATCGTAACATTTCCATAATTCCCGCAGGTGTGCAGGGCAGGAAATCGAAATCGCCAATCATAATTCTTCCCACATTTTGGGGGTGAAAAGCATCAACGTCTTTTGAGGGGTCGATGGCATCTAACACCGCCTTTTCGTTTATGTGGCGGGGCAAAGGAAGCTGACAAAGTATGCCGTCGATACTGTCCTTTTTATTAAGCTCTTCCACCAGGGCTATAAGCTCCTTTTCGGTGGTGCTTTCGGGAAGCTCTATTTTTTCGCTGTACATACCGCAGGCGGTACAGGCCAGCTCTTTATTTCTAACATAAACTTTGGAAGCAGGGTCTTCACCCACAATAATAACCGCAAGGCCGGGGTTAACACCGCCCTTCTTTAAAATTTCCACCTCGTCTGCAATTCTGCCCTTTAATGCGGCGGAAATTGCTTTACCATCTATAAGCTTATACATCAGCTTTCCCATCCTTCCTCTTCGGTAATTTCTGTGCCCTCTTCCATAACGTCTTTAAGGCTTAGGGACAGATTCTCTTGTTCATTCTCGTTGAACATAGGCTTGTACCCGCCCTCCAGCGCGCATTTTTCTTTATAGCGACGGTGGAGTAATATGTAAACAATAATGCAAGCAATTACTATTACGGAAGACAGCACTTGCGATACCCTTAACGATCCTGCCATAAGGCTGTCGGTTCTGATGCCTTCTATAAAGAAGCGTCCAAAACCGTACCACATACCGTAAATCAACACGATTTGTCCACGGAATTTACGCTTTTTCATAACAAAATGCAGAATGATAAAGCCGATTATACAAAGAATCGATTCGTACAAAAAGCAGGGGTGAACCGGCTTGGTGGGGTCTAAATTCAAGGGGTTGCCTTTGTTTAAGGTATCGGCGATAATGCTTGCTTCTGTGCCGTTGGAATACATACCCCAAGGAAGATTGGTGTTTACACCAAATGCCTCTTGATTAAAGAAGTTGCCCCAGCGACCTATTGCCTGGCCTATAAAGAAGCAGGGCGCCACCAAATCAAGACAGTCTAAAAAGTTTATCTTCCTTGTTTTACAGGATATTATTATACCTATAACCGCACCGATTATACCGCCGTATATTGCAAGGCCACCGTCGTGAATTTTGAAAAAATCGCTGAAAAAGCTACCGGGGCTGTAGAACAAAAGATAGTAAGCACGGGCACCTATAATGGCAATTGGGGTGGTAATAAGAACGGCATCTAAAAGTCTGTCGTTATTGATGCCCAGCTTCGGCGCTCTGTTAAGGCCGTAAAGAAAGGCCAGCAAAAAGCCCAAAGCTATGGCGATTCCGTACCAATACACACTCCAGCCGTCGCCTATAGGCAAAGTGAAGGCTACCGGGTCTAAATCAAAGTTAAAGCCTAAAAAATCTACATTGTAAATGCTCATATTTTTCATCACCTTTTATGAATTTTTAATAACAGACAGCGCTGCGTTATCTTGGCAGAAAAGCTCGGCACAAGCGGCCACATCTTCGGGAGTTATATTGCTTAAAGCTTCGGTTACTTCCCAGATATCGTAGCCGGTAATAAAGCTTTCCACAAACATTGAAGCAATACTTTTTACGTTATCGAAACGCATTATTCGTTCGCCGAAGGCCGCCTTTTTCGCCGCCTCGAAAAGCTGCAGGTCTAACCCTTGGGCCTTTACCCTGTCAATTTCCTGCATAATCGCCCTTTCTACCTGGGGATAGTTTTCCGATTCACCGGCAAAAAGTGCTACAGCAGCATTTCTTGTGTAAAAGTATTCAAATTCAAGGTTATTGCTTATTAACCCGGAAGAAATAAGCTGCTTATTAAGGCTTGATGCCTTGCCTGCCACGGTTTCTAAAAACAATTCCATTGAAAGCTGCCTTTTAAGCGGTGGATAACCGCCGCCAACTTCGTCGCGGAAGCCCAGCATAAATTGTGGCTTGGCTACCGCCAGCTTTTGCTCTACATAGTGGGTTTTTACCTTACCGGATTCAAAAGCCGCACCGCGGCTGATTTTAACCGGCTTGCTGGGTTTCAGGTTTTGGTTTATAAGCTCTAAAATTTTGTTTTCGTCGAAGTCGCCCACAACGCAAATAATCATATTTGAAGGATTATAAAATGTGTTGTAGCATTCGTATAAAAGATTATGGTCGATTTCGGCAATCGATGCTCTGGTGCCTGCAATATCGATTCTTACGGGGTTGTTCTCGTAAAGGGCACCGAAAAGATTAAACATAACCCGCCAATCGGGGCTGTCGAGATACATCTCAATCTCTTGCCCGATAATTCCCTGCTCCTTTTCCACCGTTTCTTTGGTGAAATAGGGCGACTGCACGAAATTAAGCAGAATTTTAAGGTTTTCTTCTAAATTTGAAGAGCAGCCAAAAAGATAGCAAGTTCGGTCGAAGCTGGTGTAGGCGTTGGCGTATGCGCCGGTTTTTGAAAAAAGCTGAAAAGCGTCCAGCTCTTCCGATTCAAAAAGCTTGTGCTCTAAAAAATGGGCAATGCCCTCGGGCACGGTTACCGCCTTGCCGCCGTCTCTTGAAAAGGTTGTGTCCACCGAGCCGTAGGCCGTGCCGAAAATTGCATAGTTAGAAGAAAAACCCGGCTTTTTCATTAAATAAACTTTCAAGCCCGATGGGTGTTCACAAAGAAAGTAGCTTTCATTCAAAGTGGCGCTGTGTATGGTTTTTAACATTACGACTTGCTCCTTTCACCCTGCAAAAAATAGAAGGTATCGGGCTGAATTTTCTTTGCGCTTTCGACTATTTCCTCACGGGTTACAGAGGCTATAAGATTGGAAAATTCCTTTGGCCCCAATGGGTCGCTTTCTAAAAAGCGAAGGCCATACCAATAATCGATAGAGGCAATGGAATCTTGCACGGAATTAAGACTGTCGCAGATGCTGCGCTTGGAAAAATCGATAACCTCGTCTGAAAATTCGCCCTTTTGAACTAAAGAAAGCTGGGAAAGAATCTCCTTCTTTGCCCTTTCGGCATTAATGTCTTCTACACCCGATTCCACCGAAACGTAGCCCATTTTTCTAATGGCTCTGGCGGAGCAGTAGTAGCAAAGGCTTTGCTTTTCGCGCACTTCGGAAAAAAGCTTTGAATAGGGGCCGCCACCAAAAATATCCACCGCCACTGCCAAGGCTGCAGTTTCTCTGTCGCCGCCGATTTCGGGGGTTCTGAAGCCCATTACCAGCTTGCCCTGGGTAACCTCCATTTTCTCGGTTACGGTTTTAATCTCGGCGGGGGGCTTATAACAATAGGCCACTGGGGTGAATCTTTCACCCTTTTCAAAGGCCGATGCCAATTCTTCAACGTAGGGTGGCAGAGCCTCGCCAACAAAGGCTATACGAACAGCCGCCCCATTTACAAGGCGAAGGTACGCGTTTTTAAGGGATTCAGGTGTGGCAGACTTTGCCTTTTCTACATAGCCGTAGCGGGGCACACCATAGGCTTCGCCCGAAAACATATTCTCTTCCATTCGGTTTTTGGCATAAATTCGTTTATCGTTAATTTCGGAATTTATGGTATCTATCTGCCTGCGGCGGGCACGCTCTACCGCCTCGGTGCTAAATCCCGCTTCCTTTATATCGGGGTTGAAAATAAGCTGTTTTAAAATATCGGTTGCCTTTTTAAAACACTCCTCTCCGCCGATTCCGTAGCGGTCGGCAAGGCACTTTAAGGAAAGGGTTATAATTTGGGCATCGCCGGATTTTTCGTTACTGCAGCTTATATCTGCACCGTAAAGAGCCGACAGCTTAAGCTGAAGCCGCTCGGGGGTGGGATAGGCCTTGCAGCATTCAGAAATAATATCGGCTGCCATAGCATTTTCGGTGATTTCGTCACTATTTATCGGCAATATAAAGCGAACCGTTAATAAAGACGCCTTAAATAAATCGTTTTTAATAAACATAAGAGAAGCCCCGGAATTTGTGGGTATAATTTCCATTTTGCGCCACCTCTACCTTGGTTTAAATATATATATATATTTAAGTATACCACAAAACAATAACAATCTCTACAATTTATGGAAATTTTTTATTGGATAACATAATTTTTTGCCGCCGAAAAATAAAAAAGCACCCATTCGCGCGAAGAATGGGTGCTTCAATTAACCTAAAATAAATTTTGCCATCTCAATAATAACACGGTCAATATAGTAAATTAAACCGTAGCCGTTGATTTTGTAATTATGGCAGCTAAGCTTTATGCGGTGCAGGGTGTCTTTGAAGCTTTTCTTAGTGCTCATACCTCCGAACACAAAGTTGGCCAGCACCTTGTTTTCAACCGCCATTTTTACACCCTTTTTGCGAAGGCGTAAAATCAGCTCGAAATCGTCGTACATAGAAATAAGGCTGTAGGGGTTGCTTTTATAAACCTCGGCCCTAATAAAGGTGGTGGGATGGTTCCAATGCTTGGTTGAAACAAACTTTTTAATTTTTGCCCGCTTTACCATCTCGCCGCTGGGCTTTATAATGCGAAGGTCGGCCCAAAATAAATCAAATCGGTCGCTTTGATACCTTTCGGCCGCCGTTTCTAAAGCGTAAGGCTCGTACCAATCGTCGCTGTTAATCTGGCCGATTATATCGCCTGTAGCTAATTCAACACCTTTATTAAGTGCGTGATACATACCCTCGTCGGGCTCGCTTACGATGGTAAATTTATAGCCCTTTGCGGCAAAGCGCTGGCGATAGCTTTCGGCAATAGCTACGGTGGAATCCTTAGAGCCGCCGTCCATAATAATGTATTCCACGTTGCTGTAGGTCTGGTCAAGCACAGATTCTATAGCCTTTGCAACGGTTGCTTCGCTGTTAAGGGTTACCGTAATCACGCTGATTAATGGTTTATTTTCCATAACTCTTCCTCAAAAACTATCTGGAGCCATCGCCCTTAATAACCACCATAACGGTTAAAAACAGACACTTTATGTCCATTAAAACAGAGCGATTTTCCATATATTCTATATCGTAAATTATTTTTTCCTCGGGTAGCAGCTCGTATCCGCCACGAACCTGCGCCCAACCGGTTACACCCGGTTTTACCAGCAAACGCTGTTCAAAACCGTCGATATATGTAGCAAATTCTTCGTAAAAGCAGGGCCTTTCGGGGCGGGGACCAACCAAGGTCATATGTCCGAAAAGCACGTTGAATAACTGTGGCAGCTCGTCTATTCGGAATTTCCTTAATATTTTGCCGACCCTTGTAATTCTGTCGTCTTCCTTTTCGGCCCAACGGGCGCCGTCTTTTTCAGCGTCGGCACGCATTGAACGGAATTTGTACATATTGAAGCTTTTTCCTCGAAGACCTGAACGCTCTTGCTTATATATGGCGGGGCCTTTTGAGTCAATTTTTACAATAATTGCAATTATAAGCATTGGTATTATTGTGATACAAATACCGATAAAACTGCAAAATATATCGAAAAACCTTTTTATAAACAGATAAAAGAATCCACCCTTTACCCGTTCGGCACGCTTTATGTAAATTTTCTCCTTCGGTTTGTCGCCAACAGGAACAACCGAAGCAGAATTTTGCGCTTCTGTAACTACCACTTTTTCACATCCATCATATTAAAATAGCATAAAAAACCATTGAATATTTTATCATATCGTACATATATTGTCAACAATAAGTACAAAAATTGTTACGCCTTTAACACCAATATGGTTAAATAATACAATTTTATTATCTAATATTTATACAGCAATAGGCGTAAGCAGACATATATGTTATTAACTGTTTTTTTCAAAGTCTCACTTGACTTCTTTAAATTCGGTTACCTTTCCGAAGTTTGTGAACTGTAAAGCCAGCTCGTCGGGAGTGATGTTTTTTGGAGGTAAAATATCCAGTACAAGCTCGGTTGTATCGGTTTCGTGCTCGTGCTGGAAGCGAACAGCTTTAGTTTTTATACGATGGTCGGACAGGGTGTTAAGCACGTTTGCAATCTCGTCGGAATCGTTAATCGAAACCCTGATTCTATAGGTGTGCTTTGCGCCGCCAAGGCTACGCGACACCGAGTGCATAATCACCATTGCAAACAGCATTAATGCTACAGCCGATACGGCGATTACGTAGTAACCTGCGCCCACAGCGATGCCAACGCAGGCAGTGGTCCAAAGGCCTGCGGCGGTGGTGATACCACGCACCTTATTGCCGGTAACTATTATGCTGCCGGCGCCGAGGAAACCCACGCCGCTTATAATCTGGGCGCCCATTCGCATAACCTCGCCGGGGATTTCATACTGCATTGCCATACTTTCGGAAATAACCATAATAAGTGCCGCGCCAAGGCACAAAATCATATGGGTACGAAGCCCTGCCTCGTGCTTTGTGCCGGTTCTTTCAAGGCCGATAATTCCGCCCAAAATAACCGCCACAACCAGCCTTAATAAAAGTGAATAATCAAAATGCAATTTTTACACCTCGCAAAACATTGTTTACTTAATTTGTATAGCCCAAAAGAAATATATATGCTATTGATAAAAAATTCAAGAAGCCCAAGCGCAACTTGAGCTTCTTAAGAATCCATTTTAAAAACCGCGTTTATTATTTTGTGGGAACGATTTTTTCCTTTCCGCCCATATACATTCTCAAGGCTTCGGGGATAAGCACCGAGCCGTCGGCCTGCAGGTTGTTTTCAAGGAATGCGATAAGCATTCTTGGGGGAGCAACGCAGGTGTTATTAAGGGTGTGGGCAAGATAGGGCTTGCCATCTTCACCCTTTACGCGGATTTTAAGGCGACGAGCCTGAGCATCGCCAAGGTTGGAGCAAGAGCCAACCTCGAAATACTTCTGCTGACGGGGAGACCAAGCCTCAACGTCGATAGACTTAACCTTAAGGTCGGCAAGGTCGCCGGAACAGCATTCAAGAGTACGAACGGGAATGTCTAAAGAACGGAAGAAATCAACGGTGTTCTGCCAAAGAATATCGAAGAATTTGGGGCTTTCCTCGGGCTTACAAACAACAATCATTTCCTGCTTTTCGAATTGGTGAATACGGTAAACACCGCGTTCTTCAATGCCGTGGGCACCCTTTTCCTTACGGAAGCAGGGAGAATAGCTGGTAAGGGTTATGGGAAGCTGTGCCTCGGGGGTAACGGTGTCGATAAACTTACCAATCATAGAGTGTTCGCTTGTGCCGATAAGGTAAAGGTCTTCGCCCTCAATTTTATACATCATAGCGTCCATTTCGGCGAAGCTCATAACACCCTCTACAACGTTTCTTCTTATCATATAAGGGGGAATTACATAGGTAAAGCCGCGGTCGATCATAAAGTCGCGGGCATAGGAAAGCACGGCAGAGTGCAGCCTTGCAATATCGCCCATCATATAGTAAAAGCCGTTACCTGCAACAGAACCTGCGGCGTTAAGGTCGATACCGCAAAAGCGCTCCATAATTTCGGTGTGATAGGGCACTTCGAAATCGGGCACAACCGGCTCGCCGTAGCGCTGAACCTCAACATTCTCGCTATCGTCTTTACCAACCGGAACGGTGGGGTCGATTATGTTGGGAATAACCATCATAATGCTTTTAATTTTTTCGGCATATTCGCCCTCTAAGCGTTCACATTCGGCAAGACGCTCTGAAAACTGTGTAACCTTAACCTTTTCGGCCTCGGCCTCTTCCCTTTTGCCCTGAGCCATAAGGGCGCCAATGCCCTTTGAAACCTTGTTGCGGTTGGCACGAAGTGCCTCGGCCTCTTTAATAATTGCGCGGTTTTCGGCGTCAAGCTTAATAACCTCGTCTACCAAAGGCAGTTTTTCGTCTTGAAACTTCTTTTTGATATTTTCTTTTACAATATCGGGATTGTCCCTTAAAAATTTAATATCCAACATTTTCTTATATTCCTCGGTTCAAACTTAATAATCTTAGATTATTTTACCACAAGGTTGTAGTTAATTCAAGTGTTATACACCGAATTTAACAAATCTCCATTTGGTATCAAGCACAATTTTGGGAGCATCGGGCCAATCGGCAAAGCCGCTGTGCTTTTCGGTCACAAAGGGGGTAGGAGGGCAGATGTGACGGTCGCCCTCGTAATGGTGGTGGGGGCCGAATTTATTGTAGGAGCTTGGGTACATAACCAACTCTACCTTATGTTTTCCGTCGGCCACGTCGGGGCAATCTACAGTGGCGGGGGTGTCAAGCACATAGCCATAATCCTTACCGTCGATAAACACCTTTGTGGCGTCGGCAAACAGATTGTGCAGCTCTAATTTTCCGCCAAATTCAACCTCTGCCTCTACCTTAACGAAGTTGTGCATAAAGGGGAAGCCTGCCTTAATAAGGTCGGCAGAGGACATACCCTTTTCGGCGGGAGCGAGATAGAAGCCGCCGTCGGTCATTGTCTGATGGTAGTCGAGCAAGGTGTATTCGCTGTCGGTCTTTACAAGGAAGTTACCGTTGATAAAAAGGAATGGTACCTGAGGCTTCTTGTGGTGCCACTTTCTTTTCTTTTCCTTATATTTAATCTTGATGCAATCGCCCAAAGTTGCGGCATCAAGCTTAATTGTAAAGCGGTCGAAATCGCCCTCGAGCTTATAGCGTTTTCCGTTGATTTTAAGTGCCTTTATTGGGTCGGTGAACAGGAGCTCCAGCTCGCCGATATCCTTGCCGCCCTTCATAGGCACCACAGCCTTGCAACCGAAGAAACCGCGCTTGATTTCGGGCTGAATAACGTTTTCGCCATAGTCGGTAACCTTAAAGTCGTACCTTGGGGTTTCGTCACCAAGCCAGCCTGCATATCTTTCGCGAAGCTGCTGCTTTTCGCGGGTTTCATCTTCAAGGCCCAGACCCTCTACTATATGGTTAACCGGAGCAACATCGGCATTCTCAAGGAAGAAGGTATCAAGACTTTTTGCAATTTTCTTAATTTCTTCGCCCTTTTCGGAATTGGCAAAGTAGCAATCGTCGCTATAGTAAATTTCGGAATAGGTTTCATTGCCGATGGTAACCTTGCCGTCTTTTATAATAGCCTCTTCGTCGATAATAAATTCCTCGGTAAGGTCGAAATCGGCCTTGTAGCCGTAGAACTTTTCAATATCGGCGGTGAACTTCTTGCTCATAACACCTGCGGGGTCGTCGGCAATACCGATACCGTTATGTCCGTTATGCCCACAGGCATCAACAGGCACATACTTGCGTAATACACCCGAAGTGGGGGTGATAACCAGAATATCGTTATGCAGGTCTTTATCGTTATACTTATCTTTAAGCGATTTTATAACGCCGGGCATTGCGTCCTGCCAGGTCTGAGAAAAAGGAATAGCAGGCGGCCAGTCGCGGATAGCAGAACCCTTGTAGCAATACTGACAAATGTGCATAACAAAGGTGCGGTGACCACACTCTGCCAGCCAATCGAGATAGTTATAAAAATCGGTGGGAGAAAGGCCAAAGCCGCTGCCGCCGATAGCCTCGGTTAAAGCTTCACCTGTGGAATACTGCTTAGCAAGGGAAGAAGCAATTCGAGGGAAGTAGTTAGAGCTTTTATATCTTTCAAGGGCATCAACCGCAGGCACAGAAATCTGCTTTAGGTTCTGGAAGCAGGAGCCTGAGAAGGGTATCTGGAAATATATATTCTCTTCTGCCTTTAAGTGGGCGGTGTATTTTTTGCCGTATTTTGCACACCAATCGCTTAAGCGCTTGTAGAAATTATCGGCAAGAATGTCGGTAAGGATTCTCCAGTAACGCATACGGAATTCCTCTGCACCCTCGCCATCGGCAAACAGCAACGGAAAGCTTTTTTCGGGGCTTTCGCCGTACTGCTTTATGTAGCGTTCGTCAAGCTCGGGACACCAGGGTGCGGCACCCTCTTCTTTGATTTTTCCGTGGCCGGAAAGGAAGCCAACCTCGTCACTAAAGAAGCCTGTTACGTAGTCCCAGGCTTCGGGGTCTAATTTCAGACGGTAGCCGTCGTAGGTGATTTCGGTAAAAAGATCCATTGCGTGGCGGTCCATAATGTTAACCTTTTTCTCGGACTTTTTTACAACCCTGCCGTTCTTTCTCGGCTCAAGCCATTCGCAAAGGCAATTTTTATAGGCCTTTTTAACCTTGCCGCTGGCGTGACCGCTGGGCCAGCCGTTTTCGTCGTAAAGCCAGAACTCCATACCGATGCTCTTTGCGTAAAGAATAACCTTCGATACGGTGTTCATATAGTCATCGCTTAAATAGTGCTTCTTAAAGGGGTAATACCTCATATGCCAGATTGCGCCCTCGTAACCGTCGGCCTTAAGCCCGTCTAACTGACGGCAAAGCCTTTCAACATCTAATCTGTCGTTAATACTCCAGAATGCCAATACTTTTAAATTGTGTTTCACAGACATTCCCTCCGTTTCTTTTGGTGTGCTACACCGATAAATATAAGTATAAACTAAATAATATAAAATGTAAATACAATTTTCTTCTAATTTCTTAGGTTTTTTGTACTTTTTTAAAAAATCTGCTTTATTTCACCAAGAGAAAATTAATTATAGTTTATAAACTTTCCGCGATTGACAAAGCTAAGAAAAAATTGTATAATTTATACAGTAATTATTTTCAGGTGATACATAAATGGAAGACATTAAAGTTGTTATAGCCTCAAACATTGCCGAGCTTCGCAAAGCCCATAAGCTGACACAGTTAGAGCTGGCAGAAAAACTTAATTATTCCGATAAAGCAATCTCGAAATGGGAGCGTGGCGAAGCCATACCCGACGTTATGGTGCTTAAGGAAATTGCCGACCTTTTTGGAGTTACTCTTGATTATCTTGTTAATTCTGAACACGATGAAGAGGATAAAATGCCTCGCCTTTCGGTTAGAAAGTTCAGAAACCGTTCCCTGATTACCGGTATGGGCGTTCTGCTTGTGTGGCTTGTTGCCACCTTAGCTTTTGTTACCAGTGATATTGTAACCACCAACAATGTTCGCGTGCATTGGCTTGCCTTTGTTTGGGCAGTTCCCATCTCTTTTGTGGTGTGGCTTGTGTTCAACTCAATTTGGTTTAAGCAGCACCGCAATTTCCTGATTGTTTCACTGCTGGTTTGGACGGGGCTTGCCGCAATTTTTGTAACCTTCCTGCCTTTTGGCAGAAATATATGGCAAATTTTTATTTTAGGTGCGCCCACACAAATTATCATTCTTATGTGGTCTAACCTTAGGTTTAAGCGCAAAAGAAAAAATAAATAGTGTTTTTTAGCAGTGGAGAATTTTCTCCACTGCTTGTTAAATTTGATCATTTCGGGGAAACAGGTGCAAATCCTGTACGAGCCCGTCGCCGTGAGATGCATTCATTAATTTTGCTTTCCTACCCGATGCCGCTTTATCGGGGACAAGCCATTGGGGTAATTACCCTGAGAAGGCGGAAGCAAAAGCATCAAGTCGAAATACCCGATTGATAAAATTCTCCATTATAAACTGCGGCAGCCGGTTTCGGAGAAAATAAATTTTTAGGAGAAATACAATGAAAAAGACACAGTTTTTTAAAAACCAGTTGTCCTTCATCCTTTGTATGGTGCTTATAGCGGCTATGGCACTTGTTACAGTAGGTTGTGGTGACAACAAAAAGGCTCCCGCTTCTTCGGAGCAGACCACTTCCGCCGAGGTAAAGGTTATGGGCGAGGGTAAAACAGAATTTAACTTCACCGTAATCGATGCCAACGGAAAAGAAACCCCATTCCTTATACGAACCGACAAGGAATTTGTGGGCGATGCCTTGCAGGAATTAGATTTGATTGCAGGCGACGAAGGCGAATTCGGACTGTATGTTAAAACCGTTAACGGAATTACGGTTGATTACAACACCGATGGGGCTTATTGGGCCTTCTATGTTAACGGCGAATATGCCGCAAGCGGCGTTGACTCCACCAAAATCACCCCCGGAGAAAATTACTCCTTTAAGGTGGAAAAGGCGTGAAGTTAACCGTTAAAGAAATTACCGTTTTTGGTATGCTGGGGGCACTTATGTATGCCTCGAAATTTGCAATGGAGCTACTGCCCAACATACATTTGCTGGGGGTTTTTACCATCGCCTTTACGGTGGTGTACAGGTGCAAGGCCTTGTACCCAATATACATATTTGTGGCGCTACAAGGGCTATTATCGGGCTTTGCAAACTGGTGGATTCCCTACCTTTACATATGGACGGTTCTTTGGGGGCTTGCAATGCTTTTGCCAAAGAAAATGCCGGAATACTTAAAGCCCCCGGTATATATGTGCCTTTGTTCCCTTCACGGCTTTTTGTATGGGGTGCTGTATGCCCCCGCCCAGGCCCTGCTTTTCGGGCTTAGCTTTAAGGGAATGATTAACTGGATTGTTGTAGGAATTCCCTACGATATTATTCACGGAGTCAGCAACCTTATCTGCGGAATACTTATTTACCCCCTGGTGCTGGTGCTCCTTCGTGCCGAAAAATACACATCTAAATAGCAAAAAAGCGGTGGCCCTGCCTGCCGCTTTTTTCTTTACAATATGCCGCTAATATGGTATAATTAACCTGTAAATAAAAACACATAAGAAACGAGGGAGCATAAATGAAAAAATTATTGGCAATTTTACTTGGCTTTTGCCTTTGCTTCGGCCTTTGCGGATTTTCTGCCACCGCCGAAAGCAGCGAGGATTCGGTTGTATCGGTGTACGTTAACATCGTAGACGATTCCGGCGAGATTTACGGCAGTTTCGACGATGCCGATATTGGCGTAACCGACCGTGACGGCGACGGAGTGCTGACGGTTAACGACGCACTTTATGCTGCCCACGATGAATACCATATAGACGGTGCCCAAAGTTATGCCACCGAAAATGCCGCCGAGGGACTTGTTATAACAAAATTGTGGAATGTTGAAGGCAGTAGCTACGGATGTTATGTAAACCACCTGCCCGCCGCCAACCTGCTTGCCCCCATTAAAGACGGCGACAATATCTACGCCTTTTGCTACAGCGACAAGGCAGGCAAATCAGACAAATACTGCTACTTTGATAAAGAAAGCATCGATGCTACGGCAGGCGAGGAAATTACCCTTACCCTTTCCTACTGTGATTTTGACTCTGCAGGCAACCCTGTTTTCCTGCCCCTAAAAGATGCTACCATAATCGTTGGCAATGAAAAAACCGAGTTCAAAACCAACAAAAACGGACAGGTTACTTTGCAGTTAGAGGGTAGCGGACAGCAGGTAATCAGCGCAGAATACAGCGGTTTTACCATTACGCCCCCTGTATGTGTTGTAAATCTTCCCGAAGAAGAAGAGGAAGAGAGCGTTTTTGTTTACCTTGCCATTGCCGACAGCCGCGGCGAGCTTGTGGTTGTGCCAAACGTATATACCCACGTTACCGACCAAGACGGAGACGGTATGATTACCGTAAGCGACGCCCTTTTTACCGCCCACGAAGAGAATTTTGAAGGCGGAGCCAAGGCAGGATATGCCACAGAAACAACCGAGGACGGAATTTTTGCAACCAAGCTTTGGGGCAATGAAGGTGGCGGAAATGTGGAATGTTATGTAAACCACGAATCGGTACTTAGCCTTGAAGACGAGCTGGGTAAAGGCGACTTCATTTATGCCTTTTTTTACACCGACACCGAAAATCACAGCGACAAGTACAGCTTTTTTGATGATTTGTTCCCCGACATAACCGAAGAAGGACAGCTAACCCTTACCCTTTGCACCGCCGAAACCGACGAGGATTACGAAACGGCTGTAAAACCCTTAAAAAATGCCACCATAACCATAAACGGCAAAGAAACCGAATTCGTTACCGACGAAAAGGGAGAGGTTACACTTTTTGTAGGCGAGCAAGAGGCAGATTTTTACCTGATAAGCGCAAAATCCACCGACCCCTTAATTATTCCCCCTGTTAGCATTGCTTATGCCTACGGCGAAGATCTAACCCTTGACGTTTCCGACAGTTACGACGGTGAAATTCCCGAAGCCGCGCCCGAAAACGAAAGCCTTGAATCCGACAGCCTTATTTCCCCCGCTACAGGCTACAACCGTTTGAACTTTATCCTTTTTGTACTGCTGACTTCTGCCGCAGCAGCCGTAATCTTCGCCAAAAAGGTTTTGGCAAAATAAGTTAAAATTTATAAAATAAAGCTTTTGTAATGGAAAACCACTGCAAAAGCTTTATTTTTATGCAAAAAAATGTATAAAAAAGTCAGATAATTCTTGCGTAGCCGCTAATTATATGCTATTATATAATTTATCAAATAATATAACATATATAAACGAGGTACGTAATATGCCTATTACAGATTTTCTTGAACAGAATTCTCGCCTGTATCCTAACGACAGAGCACTTACCGAAATAACTCCCCAAAATCAGCCCGATAAGGCCACCACCTGGAGAGAATACAACCTTATTGAAACCGCCGAGGGCGCCGAATACCGCCGCGAAATTACCTGGCGCCAGTTCGACACCTATGCCAACCGCTTTGCAAACCTGCTTTTCACAAGAGGTATTAAAAAGGGCGACAAGGTTGCCATTCTTCTTATGAACTGCATTGAGTGGCTGCCCATTTACTTTGGCATAATTAAATCGGGAGCTATAGTGGTTCCTATGAACTACCGCTACGATTCCGACGAAATTCTTTACTGCTCGGAGCTTGCCGACTGCTCTATGATGATTTTCGGCCCCGAATTTATAGACCGAGTAGAGGCAATCCGTGAAAAGTTAGAAGAAAACATTACCGACTTTTTCTTTGTAGGCGCTACCGACAGAACTCCCGAGTTTTCCGACAATTACGGCGAAATGGTAACCTACTGCTCTTCTGTGGCTCCCCCCGTTAAAATCACCGACGACGACGAGGCCGCCATCTACTTCTCTTCCGGCACCACAGGTTTCCCCAAGGCTATACTCCACAATCACCGCGCTTTGGTGCATTCCTGCTTAACCGAGCAGAACCACCATTCCCAATGCCGCGACGACGTTTTTCTTTGCATTCCACCCCTTTACCACACCGGCGCAAAAATGCACTGGTTCGGTAGCCTGCTTTCGGCCTCTCGTGCAGTTCTGCTTAAGGGTGTTAGCCCTGAATGGATTCTGCAATGCGTTTCGGAAGAAAAATGCACCATCGTTTGGCTGTTGGTGCCCTGGGCTCAAGATATTCTGGACGCTATAGACAGCGGAGAAATCAACCCCGATGACTACAGGCTTTCTCAATGGAGGCTTATGCACATCGGTGCACAGCCCGTTCCACCCAGCCTTATTCGCCGCTGGAAAGAGCATTTCCCCCACCACGAGTACGACACCAACTACGGCCTTTCGGAATCTATCGGCCCCGGCTGTGTTCACTTAGGTGTTGAAAACATACATAAGGTTGGCGCAATCGGTAAGGCGGGCTACGGCTGGCAGACCCGCATTTTAGACGAAAATCAGCAAGACGTTAAACCCGGCGAGGTTGGCGAGCTTGCAGTTAAGGGCGACGGTGTTATGCTTCAATACTACAAGAACCCCGAAGCCACCGCAGAAATGCTGAAAGACGGCTGGCTGCTTACGGGCGATATGGCAAAGGTTGACCCCGACGGCTTTATCTACCTTGTAGACCGTAAGAAAGACGTTATTATCAGCGGCGGTGAAAACCTTTACCCCGTTCAGATTGAAGATTTCCTTCGCGCTAACGATAAAATTAAAGATGTTGCGGTTATTGGTCTGCCCGACAAACGCTTGGGCGAAATTGCCACCGCAATTATCGAGGTTAAGCCGGATTGCACACTCACCGAAGAAGAGGTTAACCAGTTCTGCACCGAGTTGCCCCGCTATAAAAGACCTAAGAAAATTATTTTTGCCGACGTTCCCCGCAACCCCACAGGCAAAATTGAAAAGCCCAAGCTCCGCGAAATTTACTGCGGCGTAAGGCTTGTTGAAGAAGCAACCACCAACTGATTTTATATTTAAGGAGGAATTACCTTGAAAAAGCTTATGATTGGTAACGAGGCTTTAGCCCGTGGCTTTTGGGAGGGCGGAATCGGTGTAGTTTCCAGCTACCCCGGCACCCCATCTACCGAAATTACCGAATTTTTAGCAAAATACGACGATATCTACAGCGAGTGGGCGCCTAACGAAAAGGTTGCCGCCGAGGTGGCCTTTGGCGCAGCTTTGGGCGGCAAGCGTGCCGTTTGCTGTATGAAACACGTTGGCCTTAACGTTGCGGCCGACCCACTTTTCACCCTTTCCTACACAGGCGTTAATGCAGGCCTTGTAATCTGCGTTGCCGACGACCCTGCTATGCATTCTTCCCAGAACGAGCAGGATTCCCGACACTATGCAATCGCGGCAAAAATTCCTATGCTGGAGCCTGCCGATTCCGACGAGGCACTGCGCTTTGCCAAGGCTTCCTTTGCCCTTTCAGAGGAGTTTGACACCCCTGTACTTATGCGCACCTGTACAAGAATTGCCCATTCGCAGAGCATTGTTAATACCGCAGACCGCGAAGCTGCTCCCGAATTTCCATACGAAAAGAATATAGCAAAATACGTTATGATGCCGGGCAACGCTAAGAAGCGCCACCCCTTTGTTGAAGAACGCACCAAGAAATTAACCGAATTTGCCGAAAGCTGCCAGTTTAACCGCGTTGAATTAAGCGACAATGGCGAAATTGGTATTATTACCTCCGGCACCTGCTACCAATATGTTAAAGAGGTGTTTGGCGACAAGGTTTCGGTGCTGAAATTGGGTATGGTTAACCCCCTGCCTCCAAAAACAATTAAGAACTTTGCCGCAAAGGTTCAGCGACTTGTGGTTATTGAAGAGCTTGACGGAATTATTGAAAGCTTCTGCCGTAACCTTGGCCTTTCGGTTGAGGGCAAAAAGATATTCTCCCCCATTGGCGAATATTCTCAGGGCACCATTGCCACGGCCTTCGGCATTGAAACTGCCGCAGGTATTTCCGCCGAGAGCGAGGTTCCCGTTCGTCCGCCTATGATGTGTGCAGGCTGCCCCCACAGAGGCGTTTACTACACTCTGGCTAAGAACAAGGTTACTGTTATAGGTGACATTGGCTGCTACACCTTAGGTGCTCAACCTCCCCTTTCTGCCGTTGATACCACCCTTTGTATGGGCGCTTCGGTTTCAGGCCTTCACGGCTTTAACAAAGCTCAGGGTGAGCAGGCCGAGGGTAAATCGGTTGCGGTTATAGGTGACTCCACCTTTATGCATTCCGGTATTACAGGCCTTGTGGATATTGCCTACAATGGCTCTAACTCCACCGTTATTATTCTTGATAACTCTATAACAGGTATGACCGGCCACCAGCAAAACCCCACCACCGGCCTTAACATTAAGGGCGACCCTGCAGGTAAAATCGATTTAGAGGCTCTGTGCCACGCAGTCGGTATAAACCGCGTTACGGTTATTGACCCCTATGATTTGGCAGAATGCGACCGCGTAATTAAGGAAGAATTAGCCGCCAGCGAGCCTTCTGTTATTATATCTCGTCGCCCCTGCGTTCTGCTTAAAACAGTAAAAGCTCTGCCCCCGCTTAAGGTAGACAGCGACAAATGTAAAAGCTGCCGCAAATGTATGAAGTTAGGCTGCCCCGCCATAAGCTTTAAGGGCGGCAAGGCAGTTATAGACAGCACCCTTTGTGTTGGCTGTGGCGTATGTCGCCAGATGTGCGCTTTCGACGCTATTGGTTAAGGAGGTTGCAAAAAAATGAAAACTACAAGCATTATGATAGTTGGTGTGGGCGGTCAAGGCTCACTCCTTGCAAGCAAATTACTGGGCAACCTTTTGCTAAATGAAGGCTACGATGTTAAGGTATCCGAGGTTCACGGTATGAGTCAGCGTGGCGGCTCGGTTGTAACCTACGTTCGCTTTGGCAGTAAGGTATACTCCCCCATTATCGATTTGGGCGAAGCCGATTACATTGTTTCCTTTGAAAAGTTAGAGGCCGCACGCTATGCCCCCTACCTTAAAAAAGGCGGCAAAATAATCACCAACACTCAGGAAATCGACCCAATGCCGGTTATTACCGGCGCTGCGGAATATCCCCACGATATTTTAGATGAGTTAAAAGCTACCGGCTGTTCTATCGACGATATGGATGCTCTGTCGCTTGCCGAAGAGGCAGGCACCTCTAAAGCGGTTAACATTGTGCTTATGGGCAGACTGGCAAAATACTTTGAAATTCCCGAAGACAAATGGATTGCCGCACTTGAGGCTGTTGTGAATCCCAAGTTTTTCGAGATAAACAAAAAGGCCTTCGCACTGGGTTACAATTCGTGATTTTATTCCTTTGAAAGGACTTGACAATAATGAGCAAAAACTACTATCAAAAAGAAATTGAAACAATGCCTTACGAACAAATGAAGGCTCTTCAAAGCGAACGCTTGGTAGCACAGGTTAAGCACGTTTGGGATAATGTGCCCTACTACCGTTCACTTATGGAGAAAAAGGGCCTTACCCCCGACGATATCAAGGGCGTTGACGACCTGCACAAGCTTCCCTTCTTAACTAAGGCCGACCTGCGCGACCAATACCCCTATGGTCTTCTGGGCACAGATATTAAAAACTGTGTAAGAATTCAATCTACTTCGGGTACAACCGGACGTCGTGTTGTGGCCTTCTACACCCAGAAAGACGTTGACCTTTGGGAGGAATGCTGCGCCCGTGCTATAGTTGCGGTTGGCGGCACTAACGAGGACGTTTGCCAGGTTTGCTACGGTTACGGACTTTTCACAGGTGGTCCGGGCCTTAACGGTGGTTCCCACAAGGTTGGTTGCCTAACACTTCCTATGTCTTCCGGCAACACCGAGCGTCAGATTCAGTTTATGATGGATTTAGGCGCAACCATTCTTTGTTGTACCCCTTCTTACGCCGCATACATCGGTGAATCCTTAAAAGAGGCAGGCTACAAGCCCGAAGATAACAAGCTTAAGGCAGGCATCTTCGGTGCAGAGCCCTGGACTGAAGAAATGCGCCGCGATATTGAAAAAAGCCTTGGAATTAAGGCCTACGATATTTACGGACTTACCGAAACCACCGGCCCCGGTGTTTCCTTCGAATGTGAAGAGCAAACAGGTATGCATATAAACGAAGACCACTTTATCCCCGAAATTATCGACCCCCACACCGAAGAGGTTCTTCCCTACGGCAGTAAGGGCGAGCTTGTTTTCACCTCGATCACCAAAGAGGGCTTCCCCCTGCTCCGCTACCGCACCCGCGACATCTGCGTGCTGACCCGCGAAAAGTGTAGCTGCGGCAGAACACTTGTTAAAATGAGTAAGCCTATGGGCAGAAGCGACGATATGATGATTATCCGCGGCGTTAATGTATTCCCCTCTCAGATTGAAACCGTTCTTCTTAAAGAGGGCTACACACCTAACTATCAGATTATTGTTGACCGCGTGAACAATAACGACACCCTTGACGTTAACGTTGAAATTGCTCCCGAGCAGTTCTCCGATACAGTTAAAGACCTTGCAAATGCCGAACATAAGCTTGAGGCTGCAATTACCACAATGCTTGGTATTAAGCCCAAGGTTCACTTGGTAGCCCCCAAAACCATTACAAGAAGCGAAGGCAAGGCTGTTCGTGTTATCGACAAGCGCAAACTTCACGATTAAGGAGATGTTGACCTATGGTAAAACAGATTTCAGTTTTTGTACAAAATGAAAAGGGCGCATTGGTAGAGGTGCTTAACGCCCTGGCCGAAGCCCACATTGAAATTCGCGCACTTTCTATTGCCGACACTAAGGATTTCGGTATTTTAAGAATTATTACCGCCAATAACGATAAGGCCTCTCTGGCTTTGGCAGAAGCCGGCTTTATTAGCACCGTAACCGACGTTATTGCCGTTTGCACCTCCGACCGCCCGGGTGGTCTTGCAGCCGAAATCAAGGTGCTTTCCGATGCCGGCATTAACCTTGAATACCTTTATGCATTCGTTGCAAAATCCGGCGAAGAGGCCTACGTTGTTCTCCGTGTAGACGATAACGCAGGCGCCGAAGCCGCCCTTTCCGCCGCAGGCGTTACCCTGCTTTCGGGCGACGATATTGCCAAAATTTAATTTTGCAAGGCAGAATATTTATACAAACTAAAAGCTACGCTTCTTTTTTGAAGTGTAGCTTTTTTCTTTTAATCGTTACTCATCTTTAATTTTAAGGGCTTTTTCTATTGCGCCGTAGATTATTGCGGCGGCGGGCCAGATTATCCAGGTTACGTCCCAACGGTGGGTTATAAAGCTAAGCCCTAAATACAGCACCACTATAAGCGGCCAGTAAATTCCGCCCACCACCTTTTGTAGGGTGGTTTCGGGGGCTTTATTTTCGGGGGAATATTCGCCGCTCTGCAAGATTTGGCAATAGCTGTCGTGCCGCATTCCTGCCTTTATAAATATGTAAACTGCAACCGAAACTATAAGCAAAAGTATTATTAATCCAATAACGGAGAAGTCAGACACAATAGAGGTGATAATCAGAGGTATTACCGAAAGAACGCAGAGCAGAACGCCTGTTACCATACTTTTTGTAAAGGTGGGCTCGTATTCCTTATGAAGCTGCTCTACCTGTAACTTTAGTTCCTCTTCGGGGGTGAAAATAGTGGTTTTTATGTATTCGAATTTACTAAGCTTCAACCCAGTGGTAATAAACAAGGGTAGCGCACAGGCCACAACAGCCAGCAAAATTGCAATTCCTAAAGCCGCCGCCGGGGTTTCTCCCACCGCGCCCTTATCGGCAAGATCGGACAGGAAAAACAAAGGAGTAGGAGAAATTATGCACATAAGCACACCAAGGGCTATTTTCTTTCTGCCCCTTTCTACCTCGCTTAAAAAGGCCTCACCCTCGGCTCTGGTAAGGATTGGGGTGCTTTCACGCTCCGGTTCGGGCGAGGTCTCGGTTTTTCCTTCGGTACCCTTTATAAGATAATCGGTGGAAACGCCGAAAATTTCGCTTAATTTCACTATTTTTTCTATATCGGGGGTAGCGGCCTCGGATTCCCATTTTGAAACCGACTGACGAGAAACACCAAGCTGTTCCGCCAGTTCTTCCTGAGACCAACCTCTGGCTTTTCTTAATTCTGTTATTCTTGCAGCCAAACTCATAAACATACACCTTGCCTTTCTTGTTATTTGAGTTTTTCTACCTTTAGTTTAACACTTTACACCGCCCGATTCAACCAATTTTAGTTGGAATTTTGGCAACCAACGGTTGCAATTCTCTAATTTTATATGAAAACAGCCCCTTTCTCAAGGGGCTGTTTTGTTTTAAGCTTGCTTATTTAATCTTAAGCTTTTTGTAAGAGCAGTAGCTACCGTAGTACTTCTTGCCCTTAACGGTTTTGTATGCACGAACCTTTACGTAATAAGTCTTCTTGGATTTCAGACTCTTAATGGTCTTCTTATAGGTCTTATAAGA
>JAZQCL010000033.1:0-45873 GCA_045546235.1 Acutalibacteraceae bacterium | reverse complement strand
GCTGTATTTAAATATCTTATAGATAATGGCTATAATGAAAAATATCGTATATATTGTGCTGTTCGACATCCTGAAATATATAATAAGTTTAACTATAATAACGTTAAATTTATAAGCGTATTTATGTCTGTTTGGAGAATAATGCGCTCTAAGTATATATTCTATCACAACGAAATGCTTGCAATTATGCCAACAAAAAACCAGATGTCTATTGATTTTTGGCACGCAACCACCTTCAAAAAAATTAATAAAACCATTGACCCCGATTATAGGTATGATTTCTTTTCTTATATTACAGCTACTTCTGAAATGTATCGTCCGATTTTTGCTGAAAGTTTTGGTTGTGAATTAGATAGGGTCATTATAAACGGGCACCCCCGAAACGATTATCTGTTCGATAACGTTGACGAGCTTAAAAAAATTAATATCTGTAAAGATGATTATAACAAAATTTTAATGTGGATGCCTACATATCGTTTTTCATATAACGAGGTTCAGCGCGACACGGATTGGGAGCATTTGACTGAAAGCGGCCTACCCATTTTCAAAAGTAACGAGGATGTTGAAGCACTTAATTCATACCTAAATGAACAAAATTCATTACTTCTTATTAAACTTCATCCTGCTCAAAAAACAGATATTTTCAATTATTCTGACCGTTCTAATATTATCTTTTTAACTAATCCACAGTTAGATGAATTGGATATCCATTTTTATTCACTTCTTAAAGATACCGATGCATTAATAACTGACTATTCTTCTGTTTTCTTTGATTATTTACTCATTGATAAGCCTTTGGCGTTTACTGTAGATGATTTAGAATCGTATGCTCAGAATCGTGGCTTTGTATTTGATAATCCTATGGATTATATGCCCGGTATTAAGCTTTACGAGCCTTCTGATTTTTACAAGTTTTTAGACGATTGTTTCAGTGGTTTAGATGAATATGCCGAGCATAGAAAAGAAATCAACGAAAAAGTTAATTTTTATAAAGATGGTAAAAGTTGTGAAAGAATAGTTAAATTTGTGGGGCTTAGTTATGAAAAATAATAATACCGACAGGGGAGTGCTTGTTTCAAATATTGATGATATTAAATCGCTTGAAATAGATACTCTTGAAAAATTCGATAAGTTTTGCTCTGAAAATAATCTCAAGTATTGTCTTACTGGCGGCAGTTTACTTGGTGCGGTAAGGCATAAGGGTATTATCCCGTGGGATGATGACATTGATATTGCAATGTTCCGCCCCGATTATAATAAACTTTTAGAGCTGGCTCCTTCTATGCCCGAAGACTGCAGACTGTTTTCTATTGAACGAGGAGATAAAAGCGCTCGCTTGTACGGTCGCATCTGTAATATGAATTATATCAGTGTTGATAAGTACTATGATCAAAAATTGTCTTCGTATTTTGGTATTGATATATTCCCCCTAGAAGCGGTGCCGTCAGACCCCGTTAGTTATGCTAAATTTGCCAAAAAAATACGGTTGCTTCGTAGAATGTTTATATTTTCCAACTCTGCATTGTTTAAAGGAAATGGTTTTTTAAAAGCATATCTGCTAAAGCCGCTGCCAATTATTGTTTGTAAAATTATAGGAGCTAAAAGAATTTTTAAAAGATTTCGCAAATTAATTGATAAGATAGATTATAAAAATGCCGAATGTATAGCTCTTTTAACAGGTAGATACACAGAAAACGAACGCTACCCCAAAGATAAGTACTATAATTTAATAAGACTTGATTTCGATAGATTAAAACTACCTGCACCACAAACATATGATGAATATCTAAAACAGCTTTATGGCGATTATATGCTTCTTCCGCCCGAGAAAGACAGAAAACCACACCACAGCTTTGAATTATATAAATTAAATTAAAAAAACAAGGATTACAATCCTTGTTTTTTTAATTAATAGATCATTTCTTCTTCGTAACTTAATATCCCAACTTCGTCCAAAAAATCTCCTTCTGAAAATTTAAAAGCAACAAAATTAAAACTTATTGGTTCATCGGTCATAAAAATTGCTGCGGACACACCGGTATGTGAAGTTGGTTTAGGGAATATAGAATAATTAATTTGGTTATTTTGACTTATCAATTCATCCTTACTGTTAGAGGTGAATATACAACAATTTTTTATAGCACTTTCCGATCCAACAATATAAAAACTGTCTGAAACAGCTTCGTTGTCCAGTTTAAAAGTATACTCGGTTTCCGAATCTATATAAATGCGATTTGATTTTTCAAAACAAATACCATTTGTCAGGCAAAAAAGATCTGCGGTATATGTGCCTTTAACGGTGGGAATTTTGCCTCTTAATATGTTTTGGCCAAAATTCTTCTCACAGAAGGTTTTTTGTTCGGTTAATTCGTGGTTGTACAAACCAATATGACATATTCTTGTTATATTATCAGTCGGATTAGAGAGGTTGATTTTAATAGCAAAGAATCTTCCTGAGTAATCGTATATATCAAAAATCTGATCACATCCGTTTCTGTATTCACCGCCTTGCCAAATGTTTGAATTATCGTATTCTATAATTAAATTTTCTTTATTGAATAGGTTTTCTGCAGTTTCAGAAATATATAGTTCATAGTTTGCAAGGCCATAATCAACAGCGCTGTCGAAAACACCGGAAATTAGAATTCTATTAATATTAATACTCTTTTTGAGATCATAAACAACCTTACAAGCTTTCACGGGTATTTCAAGCTTATTATCTTCAGAAAAATCCAATCCGTTTATTGTATCAGCATTTTCTGAAACTTTGATTTGCTCATTATTCTGCAAATTTATAACCAGCGGATTCAGTTCATTGAGTAGGTTAACTCCGCATAAATCGGTAAAGTTTTTATCGATAAAATTATTTCTATATAAGCATTTTTTCATATTATCACCAGAAATATTATACTTATTTTTATTGATAAAGTCAAATAGCAATAAAAATACATATATATTACGGCTAAACAGTTGACAAAATGGGTGGAAATTTGGTAAAATGGTGTATATATTTGTGTTGAGGTAGTGATGTAATGGCTCGCAGTATGACAGGCTACGGCAGAGGTCAAAAAAGCTTTGATGAACTTAATATTACAGTCGAATTAAAGTCTGTTAACCACAGATATCTTGAGGTTTCTTCTAAGGTGCCAAGAGAATGCTTGTTTTTAGAAGAAAAACTTAAATCTTACATACAGTCTCGTGTTGCCAGAGGCAAAATAGACATATTTGTTACTATTAATACTGCAGCTTTGGGCGAAACGGTTGTTGAAATTAATCGTACCTTTGCTGAACCGTACATTGCGGCACTTAAAAGCTTGGTTTCAGAGTATGGTTTGACCGACGATGTAACCGCAGCTTCCGTAGCCCGCAATCCTGATGTTTTGAAAATCAGCAAAAGTCTTATAGACGAAGAGGGTGTCTGGGAAAAAGTTAAATCTGCTGCTACTGATGCAGTCGAGGCATTTGTTACAATGCGTACTGTTGAAGGTGGTCGTTTAAAGGAAGATATTATTTCCAGAGTTGCTGTTATTAAAAATCTTTTGGCTTTTATTGAAGAACAATCACCCAAAACTGTTGTAGCATATCGAGAAAAATTAGAGCAAAGAATGCGAGATTTACTTGGAGATGTTAACATAGACGAGCAAAGGCTTTTAACAGAAACAGGTATAATTGCCGATAAGCTTGCAGTTTGTGAAGAAACGGTTAGATTAAATAGCCATATGGAGCAGCTGTGTTCTTTATTAGATGATGATGAGCCTATTGGCAGAAAGCTTGATTTTATAGTTCAAGAAATGAACAGAGAGACCAACACCATAGGTTCTAAAGCTCAGGATCTTGAAATTGCCAGGGCGGTAGTAGATATTAAGTCTGAAATAGAAAAAATACGAGAACAAGTTCAGAACATTGAATAGACCGAGGATAAATTATGAAATTAATTAACATTGGGTTTTCAAATCTGATATCTGCAGAACGTATAGTGGCGGTGGTTAGTCCTGAATCCGCCCCCATAAAGCGCGCTATTCAAGAGGCAAAAGAAGCTGGTAATTTGATTGATGCTACTCAGGGAAGAAAAACTAAGGCGGTTATTTTTACTGATAGCGACCACTTAATTCTTACCTATCTTACGCCCGAAAAGGTGGAAGAACGTTCTACGTCAGTCTCCGAGGAGGAAATCGTTTATGAATAATGGCAAATTAATTATAATGTCCGGGCCTTCCGGTTCCGGAAAAGACACTGTTTTGTCTAAAGTGTTTGAAAGTCACCCCGAAATTCGTTTATCAATTTCTTCTGTTACCAGAGAAATGCGCGAGGGCGAAACTCAAGATGGAAAATACCATTTTATTACCAAAGAAGAATTCGAAAATGCGATTAATAATAACGAGATGTTAGAATATAACGTATATCTCGATAATTATTACGGTACCCCTAAAACTCCTGTTAATCAAGCCATTAAGGAAGACGCTGAAATTGTCTTAGAGGTTGATGTTAACGGTTTCAGAAATGTTAAAAAGCAGTATCCCAATGCCATAAGCATATTTATTATGCCGCCATCTTTTAAAGAATTGGAAAGAAGATTAAGCGGTAGGGGGACTGAAACTAAAGAGCAAATCGATGGTAGACTTAAAATCGCTTTAAACGAAATCAGCTATGCCGATGAATACGATTATATAGTAGTAAACGACGTTCTTGAAAATGCCGTTGAAGATGTAATTTCTATTATTGTTAGTTCTCGCTCTGAACTTGAGCGAAATAAATATATTATTGAAGAGGTGTTAAACGATGCTAAATCCCGCAATTGGTAAATTAATTAACAATTATAAGAATCGTTATGAACTGGTTCTTGATATCGCAAAGCGTGCAAGAAGAATTTCCGAGCAGGCTGAAAAGGAGCAGGAGATAATTATTGAGAAACCTGTTACTTTGGCTATGAATCAGCTTGCAAAAGAAAAAGAGTTGCTGTAATAACGGCATTAAATCTGTAAGTTAGGTGGTGGCTTGTCATGGATAACATTTTGATTGCACGCGTAGTTGTAGATCAGGCTGTTTATCATATTGACAAGCCATACGACTATTTAATACCTGAGTTTGAAGATGCACAAGGTATAATCGGTAAAAGAGTTTTGGTTCCTTTTGGCAATGGTATAGGAACCCGACAAGGTTTGGTAATTGCTACTTCCGACAGTTGTGATTATCCAATAAACAAACTTAAGAAAATCATTTCGCTGCTTGATAACGAACCGATTTTGAACGACGAAATGCTAAAGCTTGCAGTTTGGCTTAAAGAAAAAACCTTTTGCACTTATTTTGATGCGATAAGAGTGCTGTTGCCAACCGGAATTTCATTAAAAATGCAAATATGCTATAAGGCTGCATGTAATGAAAATATTGCTGTCGGCTTTGATGAAAGAAGAATTCTTGAATTTTTAGCTAAAAAAAACGAGTATATTGAACGAGATGTTTTGCTAAAAACGCTTGGTATTAATTCTAATTCTCCAATTTTAGAGCAAATGTATAAAAAAGGTCTTATTTCAAGAAGCGATGTTGCTATCAGACGTTTGCAGGACCCAACCGTAAAAATGGTAAGACTTGCAGGTACTGATATACCCGATAAACTTACGCCTAAGCAGCAGACAGTTGTTCAGCTTGTTGAGCAGGTTGGAAGCTGTGGCGTTAAGGAATTATGCTATTTTACCGGAGTTTCGAGCTCAGTTATAAACCGTTTAGAACAAAAAGGGATATTAGAATATTTTGAGGTTGAAACTTATAAAAAGGTATACGAAATCACAAAACCTCAAAAAAATACAATTGTTTTGTCCGATAAACAGCAGAATGTTTATAATAAATTATGCCAAGAATATTCTAAGGGATACTCAGTGAATCTGCTCTATGGGATTACAGGCAGTGGAAAAACACAAGTATTTTTAAAGGTCGCTGATAAGGTTATTGAAGAGGGTAAAGGTGTTATAATAATGGTGCCTGAAATAGCTCTTACCCCTCAAACAATTTCCATTTTCAACAAAAGATATGGCGATAATGTTGCAGTTTTTCACAGTGCGATGTCGTTAGGCCAACGAATGGAAGAATGGAAGCGTATTAAGAACGGAGATGCATTAATTGCAGTCGGAACGCGTTCTGCCGTTTTTGCGCCTTTTAATAATCTTGGACTTATAATAATTGATGAGGAACAAGAACATACCTATAAATCTGAGCAGAGCCCAAGATTTCACGCACGTGATATTGCACGTTTCAGAGCAAAGTACCATAATTCAATGCTTATACTCGCCTCTGCTACTCCGTCTATTGAAAGTTACTCTTACGCTATAAACGGTAATTATAATTTACTTAGATTAGACGAAAGATTCGGAAATGCCGAACTGCCGCAGGTAATAACGGTAGATATGCGAGAGCAATTCTATAATGGAAATCGCTCAATTCTTAGTGATACTTTGAAGTGCGAGTTGGACACAGTTTTATCACGAAAAGAGCAGGCAATTTTGCTTATGAACCGCAGGGGACATAACACTTTTGTATCATGTAGTAGCTGTGGAGAGGTTGTAACTTGTCCGAACTGTAGTATTTCTATGAATTACCACTCAGCAAATGGTAGATTAATGTGTCATTATTGTGGTTTTTCTCTCCCGATTATCAGTGCTTGTAAGTCGTGCGGTGGTAAACATTTAAAATATCTAGGCATTGGTACGCAGAAGGTGGAAGAAGAGTTATCATCAATGTATCCTAATGCAAGAATTTTAAGAATGGACGCAGACACCACCTTAAGACGTAATTCTTACGATGAAAAGCTTACTGCTTTTGCTAATGGCGAATACGACATAATGTTAGGAACTCAAATGGTTGCGAAAGGTTTGGACTTTCATAACGTAACACTTGTAGGTATATTGAGTGCCGATCAATCTATGTTTAGTAGTGACTACAGAAGTTTTGAACGTTCGTTTTCTTTACTTACACAAGTGGTGGGCCGGGCCGGTAGAGGTAACCGAAAAGGTAAGGCAATTATACAAACTGTTCACCCGGATAATGAAATAATAAAATTATCAGCTAATCAAGATTACGATTCTTTCTATAAGACCGAAATATCTAATAGAAAAATTATGATTTATCCTCCATATTGCAAAATGGCAATGCTGGTTTTTCAATCTGAACAGCGTAATGCTGCAGAAAATGCAGCAAAATGCTTTTTTGATTTAATTGTGGAACGAGTTAATAGTGAGTATTCTGACGTTAAAATTAATGTTATGGGTCCCACAATCGCAGGTGTGCCGAAGGTTAACGGAAGGTATAGATACAGAATTATAATCAAATATAATAATGTAAATCGATTCAGCGCACTATTAAATGAGTGTATAATCGAATATAAAAAACAAAAATGGAGTAAATCTACTACAGTTTCGGTAGATATTAATCCTGAAAGCATTATTTAAGAAGGGAAATATTATGGCAATCAGAGAAATAGTTAAAGAACCCGATCCGATATTACACAAGGTTTGTCGACCGGTTGAAAAGTTTGACGAAAAATTATCTCAACTTTTAGATGATATGCTGGACACACTTTACAAAATGGACGGCGCTGGTCTTGCAGCTCCTCAAATTGGAATTCTAAGAAGGATTTGTGTTATTGATATTGGAGATGGACCAATCGAGCTTATTAATCCCGAGATAATAAAGGCAAGCGGTAAGCAGTTTGAAACAGAAGGCTGCTTGTCTTGTCCCGGACTTTGGGGGGTTACTGAACGTCCAAAAAAGGTTAAGATTCGTGCTTTTGACCGCACAGGAAAGCAATTCGAAATGAAGGGTGAAGATTTGCTTGCTCGAGCGTTTTGCCACGAATTTGACCATTTGGATGGTATTTTATTTAAAGATCACGTAGTAGAATATATAAACGAGGGTTAAATTATGCGAATTGTGTTTATGGGTACTCCTGATTTCGCTGTACCGTGTCTTAAAGCAATTAACGATAAATATGAAGTTGTCGGCGTATTCACTCAGCCTGATAAACCTAAGGGTAGAAAATTTATATTAACGCCGCCACCTGTTAAGGAAACTGCAAACGAACTGGGCATACCTGTATTTCAACCTACTTCTGTTAAAGAAGGCGAGGCTCTGAAAATTCTAAAAGAATTATCTCCTGATTTAATAGCCGTAGTTGCCTATGGTAAAATTTTACCTAAAGAAATTTTGGATTTACCTAAATATGGTTGTATTAATATTCACGCATCGCTGCTTCCACGCCACAGGGGAGCATCTCCTATACAGTGGTCTATAGTTTGTGGAGATAAAGTTACAGGTGTTACTTCGCAAATTATGGCAGAGGGAATTGATACAGGTGACATATTGATACAAAAAGAATGCGATATTTTAGAAACTGATAATTCACAAGCATTGCACGACAGATTGTCATTGATGGGGGCACAGGTTTTAGTTGATACTATTGACGGTCTTGTTTCTGAAAAGTTAATTGCCGTTCCGCAGTTGGAAGAGGGTGCAACCTATGCGCCGATAATAAAAAAAGAAATGGCTCAAATTGATTTTTCTGAAAAAACAAATCAAATTATTTCTAAAATACATGGATTTGATCCTTGGCCTTGTGCATATTTTATGCTCTGCGGTAAAAGAATTAAGGTGTACAATGCCATTAAGTCCGATTTAACGGGTAAATGTGGTGAGGTTTTGGTTAGTGATTCTAAACTTGTAATTGCAACTATTGATTCCTCCATAGAATTGACCGATGTGCAGCCCGAAGGCGGAAAAAGAATGGCCGCAGCAGATATGTTGCGTGGACGAAATATTGAAACTGGAACAATTATTGAGGTGATTTAATGCCATTCTACTATGGTTTTTACAGGTATACAGATCCTCTTTATTTATACATTGTATTTGCATCTTTAATTATGATGATTGCAACGCAAGTATTAATAAAGTCAAGATTCAAAAAATATTCTAAAGTGCAAAATTCCAGAGCTATAACCGGATGCGAGGCGGCTAAGCGTGTACTTGAAAACAATGGTGTATACGATGTAAGAATTGAAGCAGTTACAGGTAATCTTACCGACCATTACGACCCTCGCTCAAAGGTAATACGTTTGTCGTCTGAGGTATATAATTCCACATCTATTTCTGCTGTGGGTGTTGCTGCGCACGAGGCAGGTCATGCTGTACAGCACGCAGTTGGATATGCTCCTATAAAGGTTAGAATCGCCATAATACCTTTTGCAAATTATGGCCCTACAATCGGCATAATTCTTATGTTGGTTGGTTTGTTTCTTGAACATTTTAATTTGATTACAATTGGTCTTGTGCTATTTTCTGCAACCTTTATTTTTCAGGTGGTCACTTTGCCTGTTGAGTTTAATGCAAGTAAAAGGGCTATTACAACTATTAAAGAACTGTCGTTATTAAACGAAAATGAGATAACTGGGGCCCGTAGGGTTTTAACTGCAGCCGCTATGACCTATGTTGCTGCGATGTTACAATCTTTGTTAACATTGTTATATTATGCAATTAGATTTCTCGGCGTTGGAAGAAGACGTGATTAACTATGAATAATGTTAGGCAATTGGTAATATCGGCCCTTATCAGTGTCGAATTACAAAGCGGCTACTCAAACTTGACTTTAGATAATCTATTAAAAAAAGAAGCTCTATCTTCCCAAGATAAAGCTTTCGTGTCTCGATTGTTTTATGGTGTAATCGAACGTTTAATCACCTTAGATTATTACATTTCAAAGCTTTCTTCTAAACCCGTTAAAAAACTGTCTCCGCTTGTAAAAAACTGTATTAGAATTGGAATTTATCAATTGGAATATATGGATAAAATCCCTACAAGTGCCGCTGTTAACGAGTCGGTAAAAATTATAAAGAATTCTAAAGAAAGCTATGCCTCAGGATTTGTTAATGCAATTTTGCGCTCTTTTATAAGAAACAAACCTAAATTACCTGAAGATAGCTCTGAATTCGCAAAATCTGTTAGTTATTCCTGCCCAGGTTGGTTCATTGAGGAATTGACTGCTTATTTAGGTGCAGAATCGGCAGACGAGTTTTTGAAAAATTCATTAACTCCTCCACCAATGTTTTTAAGGGTGAATAATACAGTAACCACCGTTACGAAGGTTATAAACTGCTTAAAAACTATTGGTATTATTTCTGAACAAACAGATGTTGAAAATTGTATTAAAGTGAATTCGTTACTTGGTATTGAAAATACAGCTGCTTTTAAAAACGGTTGGTTTCATATTCAAGATATTTCGTCGCAACTTTGTATTACTGCTTTAGCTCCACAGTCTGGTGATAGGGTTCTTGACATTTGTGCGGCACCCGGAGGTAAAACCTGCACGGCTGCTGAATTAATGGAAAATAAAGGTGAGATAGTTTCTTGTGACTTATATAGTCACAGGGTTAAACTTATTGAAAATAACTCACAAAGATTAAATTTAAGCATAGTTAATGCTACGGTAAACGATGCTTTAAAAATCAATAAAACGTGGGGTAAATTCAATAGAATCATTTGTGACGTACCTTGCTCTGGTTTTGGAGTTATTCGACGTAAGCCAGAAATAAAGTATAAATCTCCATACGATTTGACAAACCTTGCCGATTTGCAGTATAATATTTTAGAAATTTCTTCCGGTTATTTAGAGCAGGGGGGAACTATTGTTTACTCTACCTGTACTTTAAGGCGATGCGAAAACGAAGATGTTGTACTTAAATTTTTAAATAATCATCCCGATTTTTATTTAGACAATCCATTCCCAAAATTCGATTGTGGGTGTGGCAGCCGTCTTACTAACAGTAATTGTGGTGGAGACGGATTCTTCTTCGCTGTGCTTAAGCGAAAGTAGGTGTATAAGTGGTAAAAGCAGATATTAAATCGATGTATCCAGAAGAACTGAAGGAATTCTTTATTAATTTAGGTGAACCTGCCTTCAGATCAGAACAAGTATTTAAATGGCTACATAACGGATGCCCCTCTTTCGATGATATGTCTAACATTTCTAAGTCGCTGCGTCAAAAACTCAATGAGGTCAGCTATATAGCAAATGTTAAAATAGTTAAAAAATATGTTTCAAAAATAGACGAAACCGTTAAATATTTATACGAATTAAGAGATGGAGAGTTAATCGAGTCTGTTCTAATGAAATATCACCATGGTTATACAGTATGTGCTTCTACGCAAGTTGGCTGTAGAATGGGATGTAAGTTTTGCGCATCAGGCATAAATGGTCTGGCTCGTAATTTAACCGCTTCTGAAATTCTTTCTCAAATAACGATGGCAGCTTTAGATAATGGAATCAGAGTTTCTAACGTAGTGCTTATGGGTATGGGAGAGCCTTTAGATAATTTTGAAAATACCGTTAGGTTTCTTAAGCTTGTTTCAAACGATAAAGGGCTTAACATAGGTTTACGACATATTTCTGTTTCTACCAGTGGCCTTGCCGATAGAATTATTGATTTGGCAAAATTTAATTTTCCAATTACTCTTTCAATATCGCTTCATAATCCAATTAGCGAAGAAAGAAGTAAAATTATGCCCATAAACAAAAAATGGGACGTAAATAAATTAATGGAAGCTTGTAAAAGCTATATTAACTCCACAGGAAGGCGAATTTCGTTTGAATATGCATTAATTGACGGAGTTAATGATTCTACTAAGCACGCAGAGGAATTAGCTAAAATTTTAAAGGGTGTTTTAAGCCACGTTAACCTTATACCTGCTAATCCTGTAGTTGAAAATGATTTCAAACGCCCCGACATTAAAAGTATAAACAGATTTAAGTTTAAACTTGAATCTTTAGGTATTAATACCACTGTAAGGCGCACTTTAGGTGCCGATATTAATGCCTCTTGCGGTCAACTTCGCAGAGAGCATAACAACACTATTTAGTCTACTTTCTTTTAGGAGGTGCAAGCCTTGAAAATTGCAAGTAAAACCGATATTGGATTGGTTAGAAGCAGCAATCAGGATTCATACGCTGCCGGCGAACTATCTGATGGTACTGCCTGGGCCGTTGTATGCGATGGAATGGGTGGTGCTAACGGCGGAAATATTGCCAGCGCAAATGCCGTTAAAATTATTTCTGAATATATATCTTCGTCTTATCACGAAGGTATGAATTCAAATTCTATTAAAACATTATTGCAATCGTCTATTTGTGGTGCTAACGTGAGACTTTATGATATGTCGCATACTATCGAGTCGCTTAAAGGTATGGGAACCACCGTAGTTGCAATCATAATTTCTAATGGTGTTGCCCACATTGCTCATGCCGGCGATAGTAGAGCATATACTGTTAGAAATAATAAGCTTATTCAAATAACTAAAGATCATTCAATGGTTCAAACAATGCTTGATAAAGGCCAAATAACTGAAGACGAGGCTAAGAACCACCCCAATAAAAATTTAATTACCCGTGCTTTGGGTGTTTCTGAAGAAATTGATATTGAATATAACGAGATAGATTGCGATGAACAAGACAGTATTATGCTGTGTACCGATGGTCTTACAAACTTTCTTACAGACCAGCAAATCGAAGATATATTTGCTAATAACAATTTTTATGAATATCCACAGCTGCTTATAGATGCCGCTAATTCAAATGGTGGCGGAGACAACATTACAATTGTTTTAATATCTAATTAGCAACCTTAAAATACAGATTGGACGGTAGTTAAACTATGGATAAATATATTGGTAAAAGATTAGACGGCAGATACGAAATACGCGAAATAATCGGCGTAGGTGGTATGGCTGTTGTATATAAAGCCTATGATACTATTGAAAGCAGAATTGTTGCAATTAAAATTTTAAAAGATGAATATGCTACAAATGAGGATTTTGTCAGACGTTTTAAAAATGAATCTAAAGCTATAGCCGTGCTGGCTCATCCTAATATAGTTAAGGTTTACGATGTTAGTTTTGGCGATTTGATTCAGTATATCGTTATGGAGCATATTGAAGGCATAACCTTAAAGCAATACATTGAAGCCCACGGAACCGTTAACTGGAAAGATAGCGTTAATATTGTAATGCAGATTTTAAGGGCATTACAACACGCACACGATAAGGGAATAATTCACCGTGACGTTAAACCTCAGAACATTATGCTTACTTCCGATAATGTAATTAAGGTTACTGATTTTGGTATTGCCAGATTTGCCAGAAGCGACCATAAAACTATGACTGATAAAGCAATTGGTTCGGTTCATTATATAAGCCCTGAACAAGCACGTAGTGAGATTACCGATGAAAAGGCTGATATTTATTCGCTTGGCGTAATTATGTACGAAATGCTTTCGGGCATATTACCTTTTGAGGCAGATAGCGCCGTTATTGTTGCTATGATGCAACTTCAGAATGAGGCTAAGCCTTTGCGAGATATTAACCCCGCTATACCACTTGGTCTTGCGCAAATTACAATGAATGCAATGCAAAAGGATATTGTTAGAAGATATCAGACGGCGGCAGAAATGTTGTGCGATTTAGAAACCTTCCGACGCGATCCTAACGCTACTTTTGAAAAACGCTATTTTGTAGATAACGATCCAACCAAGTTTGTAGATAACTCTAATCAAAAGACGGATAAGGTTAAGCCCGAGGTTAAAAAGACTAAAAAATCTTTTCCGTGGGTGCCTGTATTAACAGGTATAATGGTTGGTGTTGCAATACTTGTTGCGGTAATTATAGTTTATTCTGCTCTTAATAAATTTGCACCAACTACAGGTACACAGTGCCCGGATTTTGTTGGAATGAATGTAAATGACATCGAGAAAAAATATAGCACCAAAGATTATAACTTCGTTATCAAATACGAAGAAAGCGGTGTGTATGAAGTCGGTGAAGTAATTCGACAAGATCCTAATCCCAAAACAGTTGTTAAGAAAAAAGACCCTGTTACTCTTTATGTTGCTACAGATGATGAGCTGGTTACTGTACCGGATGTTGCACACAATACGAAATCAAGCGCAAAAAGCATTTTAAGAAATGCGGGCTTTGTTGATTTTGTAACCGAAGAAATCTACGATGATGTAGTTGATGAAGGTAAGGTGGTTAAAACCAAGCCTATGGCAAAATCTAAAGTACCTGCAAGCGAAGAAATAACAATATACATTAGTAAAGGCAAGGAAATTATTTATTCAACAGTGCCTAATGTAATTGGTTGTGACGAAGCTTCTGCTGAAGCTTTACTCAAAAAAGAGGGATTAAAACTTGGCGAAGTAAAAAGGAAAATCAGCACACATCCAAAGGGCTTTGTAATATCCCAGAGTGTAGATGAAGACGAGCAGGTTGAAGAAGGAACGGTTATCGATTTAGTTGTAAGTTCGGGAACAAACGCCCAAAGCTATAGTATGGATATTAAAATCGACGTGCCAGATGATTGTGCTTTAGAATGGGGATATATGTACGTTCAATACGACGATAGAAGCGGTCAAACAGAAATTATGTATTTTCCTGATGCCGATGTCTGTAGTTTCACAATCACATCGGTTGCCAAAACATGTGATGTTTTGGTTAAGATTATAGATGAAGATGAAATCGAAGAATATGATTATCAGAAGATACGAGTAGATTTCAAAGAGAAATCCTTTGAAGTTATCGAAAAATATAACAAATATCCAAAGGAATAAAATTAATGGTAGGGATATTAAAAAAAGTAATTGCCGGCTTCTGTTATGTAGAGGCCGGGCAATTATTGTATGAATGTAAACCAAGGGGAAATATTAAAAGAATCAATGGCAATATATTAGCCGGAGATAGGGTAGAGTTTTCTGTTTTACCGGATTTAAAAGGAACTATTGAAAAAATATTACCAAGGAAAAACAGATTAATCAGACCACCTCTTGCGAATGTCGACACTCTGTTTGTAGTTTCGTCATATAGTACACCTGCGCCAAATTCTCTTTTGTTAGACAGAATTTCTGCTATAGCAGAAAGCAAGGGCATTAATACTGTGTTTGTTTTTAATAAAAGCGATTTAGGAGATTTCGGCGAGTGGGTTAATATATATAATTCTGCCGGTTTTAAAACATTTGTATGTTCTGCACTTAATCCTGATTCTATAACCGAATTAAGAGATTACTTATTTTCTTTAGATGGAATCTCTGCCTTTACCGGCAACTCAGGCGTAGGAAAATCCAGCATTATAAATACGTTATTACCCGAACTTGCTTTAAAAACCGGTAATGTTAGTAATAAACTCGGAAGAGGAAAGCATACAACGCGCGAGGTTGAGCTATTCACATTGCCTTCAGGTGGCTATATTGCCGACACTCCGGGCTTTTCTTCACTTGATATTGAAAAATATGAAGTTGTTATGAAAGATGAATTACCAGTTTGTTTCAGGGAATTTAATCAATATCTTGGTGGTTGTAAATTCACTTCGTGTACCCATACAGGTGAACCGGGATGCGCCATCGAAAAAGCTGTTAGGTCTAATCAAATCCCGGCAGAACGGCATAAAAACTACATTACCTTGTATAATGAAATTAAGGATTTGCGAGAATGGAATATAAGCAAAACAAAAAAGTAATCGCTAATAGATGCGCGATAGTATGCGGTGCTCCTTTAGAGGATATCGGTTGGTTTTATAAACAAATATCCGGATATGATTATATAGTTGCTGCTGATAGCGGATATGATCATTTGCTTTCTGTGGATATAAAGCCTGATATACTTATTGGCGATTTAGATTCTATATCAGAGGTACCCATAGATGTCGAAGTTATTCGGTATCCCGCAAGAAAAGATGACACTGATTTTTCTATTTGTCTTAAATATTGTTTAGATAACAAAATATATAATATTGACGTTTTTGCTGCGTGGGGAAATAGAATTGATCACTCTATTGGTGCACTTTTTTCTATGTTGGAATTTCATAAACGCGGTATGAGCATTAGGTTAATCACACCTAAAGCTATAATGTTTTATGTTTCTGAATATTGTAGGATTCCTAAAAACGATGGCTATGTTTCTCTTTTTGCAATAGGAGAAGACGCTTGTGGGGTTACTTTAAAAGGTTTTGATTACACACTAAATAATCAAACACTTTATAATAGCTCTCCTTTAGGTGTAAGTAATATTATTTCCTCAGATTACGGTGAAATTTTTCTTAAATCAGGTAACATTCTTGTAGTAATACAAAATAAGTAACAATTTTCATCACGCTGCGTATTATGATTGTAGAGAACTCTTATAGTACGGAGCGTGTAGTTATGTACAAAAATAAATGCAACACATTAAGAAGTATTTCAGCCGTTGGCGTGGGAACGTTAATTGCGTTCTATTGTTCAACACGTGTATTAATAATTCTGTTAGCTCTTACTATTGTACTTCTCGGGTTAGCTATACCAAGAAATTAATGGAGGTATTGGTATGAAGGTAGTAGTTGTTAAAAGTCCTAAATGCTTAAGAGGAATTTTAAGATTGTTTTTTAGAATAAAAAAAGAAAACATATAGTAAAGCGGGCTGCCACTTTTTGAAGTGACAGCCCGTTTGATGTTAAAATCCCATTTTTTTGCTTATATCCGAAATTAAACCTTTGGCTATTTCCTTAGATGATTCCATTGTATCTGAAATTGACTCAATATATACCTTGATTTTGGGTTCAGTGCCTGAAGGTCGGATAACTATATAAGATTCATTTTCCAAAATAAAGGATATTACATTTGAAGAGGGAAGATGTATTACGCTTTCCTTATGGGTAATTAATTCAATTTCTTTACAGCTGGAATAGTCGCGGAAAATAGTTACTTTGCTTCCGTTAATTGAATTGGGAATATTATTACGGAATGAATCCATAATGTTTGCCATTCGCTCCATTCCGCTTGCGCCTTCGCAAACAAAGCTAACCTGTTCGTTATTATAAAAACCGTATTCCCTATATAATTTATCTAAAACATCCAAGAGAGTAAGATTAAGGGATTTATAGTAACAAGCCATTTCGCAAATAAGAAGCGATGCTACAACAGCATCTTTATCCCTTACATAACTTCCTGCAAGATAACCATAGCTTTCCTCGAATCCGAAAATAAAGTCTTTTTCTTTGGAAACCGACTCTAAATTTCCTATAACCTCGCCAATAAACTTAAAGCCTGTTAATACGTTTATCGACCTGCAATTATACTTATCTGCAATTTTGTCAGCAATACTGGAAGTAACAATTGTCTTTACAGCGGTTGGATTATCTGGCATCAAACCGGTTTCTATTCTGGATTGGATTATATAATTGAGCAGTAATGCGCCAACTTGATTTCCGGTTAAAAGCTTATACTCGTTATTATCTTTAACAGCAATGCCTATTCGGTCTGCATCCGGGTCGGTAGCGAGCAATAAATCTGCCGGGTAAGTTTCCGCAGATTTGAGAGCACATGTGAAAGCTTCTTTAATTTCCGGATTGGGGTAGGGGGCGGTCGGAAAATTACCATCGGGCAGTTCCTGTTCTTTAACAACCTTGATTTCTGTTATGCCGGCTTTTGCAAGAATGGCCCTAACGGGTTTGTTACCACTACCGTGTAATGGTGTATACACTACTTTCAAATCGGAATTTTTTAATACATTTGGGCGAATAGATTGATTGAACACATTATTAAGATATTCATCAATAACATTATCTCCAATATATTCAATCATACCGTTTTTCAGCGCTTCGTTAAAATCAGTCTTCTTAACGTCGTTAAAAATATCTACATTAGAAATGTACTCTATAACCTTTTGGCTGGCTTCTAAGTTTAATTGGCAACCATCTGGTCCATAGGCTTTGTATCCGTTGTATTTAGAAGGATTGTGGCTAGCCGTTATAACCACACCTGCGTTACAATTTAAAAACCTAACCGCAAAAGAGAGCATAGGGGTGGGCATAAGTTCTTTATAGATATATACTTTAACCCCATTAGCAGCAAAAACCTCTGCAGTTGTTTTGGCAAATTCGTAAGATTTATTTCTACTGTCGTACGCAATAGCAACCTTAGGTGTGTTACTAACAGTATTAATGTAATTTGAGAAACCCTGCGTAGATTTACCTACGGTATATATATTCATACGATTGGTTCCGGCACCAATAATTCCTCTTAATCCACCAGTGCCAAATTCTAAATTCTTGTAAAAACGTTCGAAAATCTCTTCATCGTTATTCTTAATACTTTTTAACTCTATTGAAAGATCTTTGTCGGTAACAAGTTCAATCCATTTTTTGTAAGTATCAGAAACAGCCAATTTAAATTCCTCCAAATTAAGTTTACATACTAATAATATACATTTATTTAAAAATTATGTCAATATTAAAGCAATATGTTTTTTTAGAATATTTTGTCGGTTTATTTTACTTTTAAACAATATTACAAAAATTTATCAAATTATGTCGAATAATTTTAGAAAAAATACACAATTTACCCTTGACAATCTTTGTTGAATAGTATATTATTAGTATAGATTTTATTTATATTGGGTGCTATATGTTTAAAGGTAATATAAGCTGCAATTTGTCTGATGAAGAGCTTGTAAAATTAGTCAAATTTGATAATAATAACGAAGCATTAAATATATTGTTACATAAATATCAGCCTATTATAATGTCTAAAATTCGTAGTTTTAATTTTGATGCTTTCGAAATAGACGATATATACCAAGAGTGTATTTTAGGCTTATATAGCATCATTTTTGATTACTCTCCAATTAAATCTTCATTTAGAACTTTTTCATCGGTTTGCATTAACAGAATTCTGCTTTCTATTCTGCGAAACAAATCAAAAAAAGGCAGCATACCAATAGATTTCATTGCCGATTTTAACGAAGAATCTATTATAGCCGATTCAGATACTCCTGAGCAAATTTTAGAAAGATACGATAATTTTGAGGCTTTATTATCTAAAGTTAAAAAACGTCTTTCTTCTTTAGAATATAAAGTTTTATTAAAATTATTCGCAGGTCTAAGCTATAAAGAAATTTCTGAAGATTTGTCTGTTTCTGCAAAATCTGTAGATAATGCGGTACAACGAATCAGAAAGAAGTTTTATGAAATAATTTAATATGCCCAAAGTAGCTTAATAGTAGAGCGTTGATCACAAAGATGTCGGTGCGATTCCGTCCGGGGCGAAAAATATTCCGAAAGAGGTACAAAAACATGTTCGAAGACAAGACACTGGTATGCAAGGATTGCGGAAGTGAATTCGTGTTCACCGCAGGAGAGCAGGAATTCTATGATTCAAAGGGATTTGTTAATGAACCGCAACGTTGCAAAGCTTGCCGCGATGCACGTAAAAACGCAGGCAGAGCTCCCAAACAATATCACGAGGCAGTTTGCGCTTCGTGTGGCGGAGTAGCTAAAGTTCCTTTCATGCCCAGAGAAGATCGCCCTGTATATTGTAGCGAATGCTTCGCAAAAATGAAAGAAGAAGCTGAATTCTAAAAAAAATAAAGTCCGTTCTTTTGAACGGGCTTTATTTTTTTAAATATAACCACCATCAACAATAATATTTTGTCCAGTTATAAAGCTTGAATCTTCAGAAGCCAGATACAAAGCGGCTTTAGCAATATCCTCGGGCTCTCCGATACGTGAAAGGGGAGTTGCTTCTATAAGCTCTGAAATTATTTCAGGGCTTAATTCTTTATTCATATCTGTATTAATTACGCCGGGAGAAATACAGTTTACCCTTATTCTGCTTGGGGCTAATTCTTTGGCTAATGCTTTAGTGAAACCTATTAGGCCGGCTTTTGATGCGGAATATGCAACTTCGCAAGAAGCGCCGTTAACACCCCATATCGATGAAATGTTTATAATCGAACCACTCTTGTATTTAATAAAACAGGGGAGAAGTGCTTTGGTTAAATAAAAAGCAGATGAAAGATTTGTATTGATTATCTTGTTCCAATCAGATGTACTCAAATCGTTTATAGGTGCTATTTTTGCTGTTCCTGCATTGTTAATTAATACGTCAATCTTCTTAAATTTTTCTAAAAAAGCATTTGCAATGACTTCACAATTATCGGCAATCGAAATATCTCCGCAAAAAACTTCGGCTTCAGCACCAAAGCTTTTAAGTTGTTCTTTTAAATGTAAAGCATCTTGATAAGATGTATTGTAATGTATTCCCACAGAATAACCAGCTTGGGCGAATTCAAAAGCAATAGCTTTTCCTATACCTTTTGCGGCCCCTGTAATTAAAACGGTTTTACTCATAAATTAACCTCACAGTATTTTTATTTAAGTATATTACTTTTTGGCTCAATAGTCAACAGAATTAGGTTTACATAACTTATATATAAAAACATTAAAGCCGGTTTACATAAAAAGTTTACATAAAATTTAGATAAATGCACATTTCCAGTTGACATAATATCGTTTTTGTTGTATTATTAATTTATCTTTGTTCTTTTTGTAATATGCTTGTACATAAAGTCATATTATTAAAAGAGGGAAGGTGTATTTATGATAGGGACAACCTTGAAATTCAAATCAATAAAACGTATTAAATTCAGTGCTACAGATGTAGTTATGCTCTTTGTTCTTTTGTCATTTATAATTGGTTATATAATAGGCGTTGTTTTAATAGCAAATGGAAATAAAGTTTTTGATACATTAGCTGCAAACCGATTTAAAAACACTATTCATATAATAGGTGAGGTTGGATTTTGGTCTAATACTTTTAATAGTTTTTTATTATTATTGCCGTTTCTGCTTGCCTCTTATTTATTTGGAACATGCATATTAGGCTGCGCGCTTATTCCAGCTGTTTGTGTTATTAAGGGAATATTTGAAGGTGCCTTCGTTTCTTATGTTTACAATACATATTCTTTAAGTGGTATGGGCTTCACTTCGCTTGTTATAGCACCTTATTTAATTTTTTCATCTTTTATATTGCTATTGGCCTCCAGAGAATCTATTTGTTTTTCCGATAGAGTTTTAAAGAACTCATTACCCCGCGGCACAGCAATAAATTTATCCGATGACTATAGGGTGTTCACTATTAGGTATGCTTTTATGCTTCTAATATCAATCATTGCTGCTATTATTAACACAGCTTTCACCAACTTGTTTTTCGACTATTTTAAATTTTAAATGGATTGTGATTTAATGAAGGATTATCTTAATGAGTTTAATAGTTACCTTTCGCTTATAAAAAAATCATCTCGTAATACAATTGATTCTTATAAAAGTGATGTTCTGAAATTTTGTGATTTTTTAAGCGATAATAACATATATGATACTTCTATAGCATCTGAAGAGATTATTAATAGCTACATAATTTCTGTTAATAATACAGGAAAGTCTTCTTCTACAATAACCAGAATAGTTTCTTCGCTTAAATGCTATTATAAATTTCTGCAGTCAATCGGAAAAAGAGATGTGCTACCCAAAATCCGTTCGGGAATATCCAAACCAACTAAAAGCTTACCTCAATTTCTCGATACATCTGAAGTCAAATTATTGCTATCTCAACCCGATGATACTGATCCTAAAGGTATAAGAGATAAGGCAATGTTAGAACTATTATATGCTACCGGTATTCGAGTTTCAGAATTAATTGAAATGGAAATTTCCGCGCTTAATATTGATTTGGAAATCATAAAGATTAAAAGCGATAAAAGTGAGCGCGTAATTCCGATATATAAAGATGCAATTAAAACTTTATCTCTGTACGTTAAGCACGTTCGACCGGGAATAGTTACCGACGTTAAACAGACCAAGCTATTCACCAATATGAGTGGCGCTGTTTTGACCAGGCAAGGTTTTTGGAAAATACTAAAATCTTATGCAGATAAAGCTGGAATTACAAAGGATATAACTCCGCATACAATCCGTCATTCCTTTGCAATACATTTGCTGGAAAATGGTGCGGAACTTCAGGATATTAAAGAATTATTGGGCCATTCTGATATATCCACAACGCAAGTTTACTCGCAAATTATAAAAAATAAATATTCAAAAAGTTATCGTAACTTTCATCCATTAGCAGGAAAATAAAATCAGGAGTGTTTAAAAATGTCATTAGTATATAAAGCAACTAAAGAAGGTAAGGGGGTTAGTAAATCGCAAAAGAGAGGCTTTTTTGACTGCCTTAGCATCTTATTTACGCGGTTTAAATCAATAATTTTAGTTAATTTGATTTTTTGTTTATATATGCTTCCTATAATTGCAATTTCGGTTATTATAGCTTTTGCCGTTTTTCCCGATACAAACATACTTAAATTATCTTTTGAAATTGTTTATCCTTTTCAGATTATGCTAATATTTTTGCCTTTCGCGCTGGCAGGCCCGGCAATGTGCGGTTTAACGCGTATTACAAGAGACATCGGCAGGGAAGAGCATGTATTTATTTGGAACGACTTCTGGGCCACCTTTAAAAGATGCTTTGTTAAGGGAATAGTTGTTTCTGCGATACAATACTGCTTCTATGTAGCCGCTTTCTTTGCAATACAGGTATATTGGGGATTCTGGCCTTTATTTATTGTTGCTGTTATAGCGACACTGTATTTTATGTTAATGCAAAAATACGTATATTTAATGGTAGTATCTTTAGACTTAAAAGTATTTAAAATGTTCAAAAATGCATTTTTCTTAATATTGATTTCTTTCAAAAAAAGTATGATGGCAATGCTGTTTATTATAGTAAGCTTTGCATTGTTATTTGTATACCTCATCGCTGCAATGATGACTCCTGTTACTTTTGTATTTATAGGTGCTTTGATTTTATTGCTTCACTTTTCACTGCAACGTTTATTTATCAATTATTACTGTTTCAAGGTAATTATTGACGAGGTTGTTGAGCCTTTCTATAAAGAGCAAAACATCACTTTTGATGAAGAAATTAAGCCTGTAGAAACCGATAAGTACGAAGAAGATTCTAATATAACAGAAAAAAGCGAATATGTTTACTTTAACGGAAAGCTTGTTAAGAGAGAACTTTTAGAACAAGAAAATTTATTTAAAGACGATAAATAATTAAAAATAGTCACACAAAAAAAGTGTGACTATTTTTTTGCTTTCACTTTAGATAAAGGGTTCGCTGCGGTGGCAGCTTCAATTTGTTTATCAGAAACGTGCGTGTATATTTGCGTTGTGCCAAGGTTTTCGTGACCTAAAATATTTTGTATAACCCTGATATCAACTCCGCCTTCTTGATACATTAACGTTGCTGCTGTATGCCTTAATTTATGGGTAGAATAGCCCTGTCCGGATAAGCCGCATTTACTGAAGGTGTTTTTTACAATATATTGAACTGTTTTATTACTAATTCTTGATTTTCTTTTAGATAAGAACAAAGCGTCTTTATCCTTTGCTAACACTCCGTCAACCGGCCTGTGGGGCATATAAATATTTATAGCATCTAAGCAAGCATCATTCAAATATACAATTCTTTCTTTGTTGCCCTTACCAACTACACGAAGTGTGTGGTCGGGACGAACGCTGGAAATATTTAAATCGCACAGTTCGGATAGGCGAAGCCCACAGTTTAAAAAAAGAACCATCATACAATAATCTCGTTCTTTAAACGGACCATCAATTGCTTGTAGAAATTTTAATGATTCATCAAGATTAAGATATTTAGGAAGTGATTTTTTTAATTTAGGAGTTTCTAAAAGCTCAGCCGGATTATAATCTATAAGATTTTTATTTGTATGCAGATATCTAAAATATATTCTTAATGTAGAGCTTTTGCGCGCACGAGTAGTTGATCCGTTACCACGTTCATTTTTACAGTAAACTAAAAACTGATAAAGGTCATTCAGGGTAATTGCTTTAATCATATCTACAGTAACATCATTAATATTAGCTTGTTCGTAATCAGCGGCAGTACCATTAGTTACTAATATATATCTAAAGAATGTCCGCAGATCTAAATAGTACTCATCTAATGATTTATTAGATTTACCGCGAACTATCTCACTATAAGTTAAAAAGTCTGATATAAGCGGTGGAGCTGTTTTTCGCTCTGTTTTCATCAATTTCCACTCCCCTCTATTATACAAAACTTTGATTTTGTATAATTAGAACTAAAATTTAACAGGGGGGATTTTACGTATTCCCCCTGCAACGTTTTAAAAAACAATATCTAACAAGCTTCAGTTTTATTTTAAACTTATTAGTATTATAAGTATTTGTATTACTAAACAGGTTTTAAGAATTATAGAAACGAATAATTCTGACGATACATCAATTAACAAATTCAAAGGTATTATACATTATGTCAAATGCTTTATAAATGTAAAAATAAATTAATGCTTCTACCCTTTTGAAATGTTTTACTTATAAATAGATTGTATATCTTTAATTTGTTCTATTATGCTTTCGCGCAATTCCACAGGTGAAACTGCCTCAATATCCTTACCAAATTGTAATAACCAAGAGATTAATCCGTGGCTTATGTTAGCCTTAGTGCTGAATGTAAAAGTATCGTCATTGTTAGGACGCAAATAGAGCTTATCGCCAAAACGGTCTACTACCTGCTCAAGCATAGAATATTTGCATCTCAACTCAATGGTTTTAAGTTCTCCACCAAACATATTGAAGGTTTTTCTGGCATAATCGGCAATATCGAAAAATGTTTTATATTCGCTTACTTCGCTAAAATGCCTGATAGGTTTTGATATAAGTGAAACCTTTTTCATTCTATCCAGCCTAAGGTGAACTAAATTATCGTATTTATCGATATTTCCAACAAGATAATAGTGGTCGTTTTCCCAAAGAAGCGCGTAGGGGCTTACGGTCATTTCCTTTACATTTTCAGAAATTCTGTTATTTTCTCCCAGACTTCTGCGAATATATAAAAGCTGAATTCTTTTATTACTATTAATTGCGTTGTTTATGCAATCGATTGTATAAAATATCTCTTCGTTATCACATTTATTTCTGTTTTCAATAAAAACACGTTTATTAATGTCTTTAGCCTGCCAAGTGCTAGCAAGATTTCCAAGCTTTTTAACTAACTGCTGAGTCTTTTTTGGAGTTATAAAATTAGCAGATTCAACTGCATCAACTAATAACGACACTTCGGGTAAATCAAACTCTCTGGAACCTATAAAATAGCCAAATTTAGGAGATCTGGTTTTAATAATATCTACGCCAAAATCAACTAAAACAGCAATATCATCATATATGCTCTTTCTTTCGCTTTCAATATCATAAACATCTCTTAATTTGTCGCAAATTTCTGTTGCGTCCAAAGGGTGCTGTTCGTCTGTATACAGTTTAAGCAATTCTAAAATGCATAGCAGTTTAATTTTTTGTTTAGGATTACCGGCCATTTAATTAACCTCCGTAATTTTATTAATAATAGATTCTAACTCTTCGGCTGACATAGTGTGTTCTAAAATTTTAAGTAAATTGTTTTTAGATAAACCCGAAGGCAGGTTTAAAAATTCAAGCAATTTCGCTTTCAACCTACTGCTGTTCGCTTTTCCTGTTATATTAAGATTATAAAGTGTTGCTGAAGTAATTTTGCTGCCTCGAAATTCGGCTAATCTTTGCTCTAATCCGCACTTTTTTAATGAGTTTATTATTATATCCTTATCTACGCCTTCAACGCCTAAAAAGCCTTGTTTTGATTGCTTGGATTTACGCTTCTCTTTACCAAGAATTTCTGGAATATATGCATTATATACAATTCCACCTTTTGCAATTTCTTCAATTTTATTGCGTAATTGTAAGCCTGCTGAGTCACTATCGGTCATAATAATTATACCGCGGGTCATAGCTAAAGTTTTAATAAGTTCGGCTTTTTCTTTATCTTTAAAAATGTGAAAGCCGTTTATCTCTATAATTAACGCATCTATCAGGCTTGATAATTTGATTTTATCATATTTTCCCTCTACTATCACTGCTTGTGAAATAGTAATCATATTCCGTTACCCCTTGGAAGCGATAAAAATTAATTTCATTATAAGCATTTTAAGTATATCCGATTTCTTTAACTTAGAGGCGCCCTTAAGCATTATGTCGGCTTCGCACAATGCTTCAAGGCTTGAGTCAATTTGTGAATGGGATAATTTATTAGAAAAATTAGCAGCAGAGTTAAGAACAAAAGCTCTGTTTCCGTATCCGAAATAGTCTGCAACTTCTTTTTGAAGAACATTTGCCCTTTTTGAAGTACTCATTCTATATATGTCAATATAATTCTTCGAAAGTTCGTAAATTATATCCTGCTCTTTTACCTTTTGGTACAATAAGTCTTCAAGAATAGATAACGAACCTTTTACGTTGTTGGATAAAACCAGCTTTGACATATCAAAAATCCTTGCATTAACAGAACGATTGCATATTTTATCGATATGTTCTTTAGTAATTGTGCCCGACCCTAAATAAGAACAAAGTTTTTCAATTTCACACAGTAAGGTTGTTAAATCGTCAGAACAAACCTCAATCATATATCTTGCAGTTTGTGCATCGAGGGTGCAGTGCCTTTTTAAAGCACCTGCTGTAAGAGTTTTAGCAATTTCGCCTGTGGTAAGGTGGTTAACCTCTGCCACTATTCCCTCCCCTGCTTCAATAGCGTTTGCCAGCTCTTTGTAGTTTTTAGATATTTTTTTAGCCTTAAACGAGTTATCCAAAGACACCTCTATTGAAGTGTATTTGAAAATAATAACCGATACATCAGAGGGGGCTGCGGCCATCTCAAGCAAAGACTTAAAGTCTGTTTCTGAAACCTTAGATAAATCTAAATCGTTTAAAATAAGACATTTATAATTGCTCATCATCGGTACCTGGTAGGCAGAGCTTATAATTTCGTCAACGTCAAAATCTGTATCATAAGTTCTCAGATTAACTTCAGGTAAAGCTGTAACACTTTTCTCTATAATCTGATTTATGTAATGATTAATAAGAAACGACTCATTGCCGTATAAAAAATATACAGGTGCGATAAGGCCGCTTTTAATTTTTCTTTTTAATTCATCTTGTGTGTATATTCTCATTACATTCACCAACATATATTTTATTACATTATCGCTTGAATTTCAATACATTATTAGCATATTTTACTGCGGTGATTCGGTCTAATCCTGTTAATACTGCAGCTTCTCCACCCCGTTTATGTATGTATCCGGAAAAGGCAACTGAATTATTATATTCATCGGATAAAATGTATTTAGAAGCATTACCGTGAATTTTAAAAGATAGCATAGGGTTAGAAGTTATTATATAGTCTGCTTTTTCGGAAAAAGTTCCTTGGTTATCAATTAAAATAGTATCGTCGCCTGATTTTATATACACAGCCGCATCGTCTCCCATAGAACTAAGCGTAATATCGGTATTATTAAATGCATACTTTTGTATATCGGCGTTGTTATTATGGGCATAAACATTTGCTATTTTATAGTTTTCGGAAAGCGATAAGGCTTTTTCAAACACATCAGACTCATTGTTCGCTATAAGCAATAAATCTATGCGTTTGTGAAGTCTGGAATTTAAATAATAGTCAATATTATATATCGAATATTGATCTGTGGTAGCAATAATTACGGCTGTATTGTTTTTATGCTCAATCACAACACAGCAACCGCTTTCGGCGGGAAATAAAACAATTCTTTGCTTTTGCTCATTGATTTTTAAATGCGTGCTAACGGAAAAAGCAATAAAAAGGCAGGAAATTGCTGCTGTAACTATAATAAACCTCTTATGATTCTTCAATAAATATAACGAAAGTACAAACAATGCAATTATTAATAATATGAAGTATAACACCAAATCGTCTTTATACAATACAGCCATTTGCTGCTCAGCAAAATAATCAATAATTGACTTAAAAATCTTGGAAGAAAAAGCTACAGTTTGTATAGTAAAGGTGAAAGCAAACTTGAACGGCAGTAATAAAGCTATAATTGTAGAAAATACTATTACATAAATAGGTAACGTAACTAACAGATTCACAAAGATAGATAAAGTAGATATGTAACCGAAAACAAATAAGGATACAGGTATAATAAATATGCTTGCACCTAAAGATATAATAATCGAACTTATAACGAAGTTGTATACCCATTTATATATACCTTTAACTTTGTGCTTAGTTTTAATTTCATTAAGAATTGGAGAAGAAAAAATAATAATTCCTAAAGTTCCGAGTACCGATAAAATTAAGGATATATTAAAAATGTAATATGGATTAATAATACATAAAACTGTTATCGAGAATCCTAAAGAATTTAAAGAATCCACGCGGCGACTAAACAACTCGCCGCAAAACATTAAAAGATACATGAGCCCGGCTCGTAACACAGAGCCGGTAAAGCCCGCAACTCCTGCTAAAAAGAATAAAACGATTAGACCTACAACAGCTGCGGCTTTTCTTCCAGAATTAAGGCGCTGCAATAAAACCACAATACTCATACAGATAATAGATATATGCATACCTGATACTGCCATAATATGTGCCATTCCTGTTAGCTTTACATTGGTGTAAAAGCTGTTTTCGATATGTGATTTATCGCCCGTTAATATTGCAATAGGTATGCCATATATATCTTGCGGTAAATTTTCTTTTAAAACAGAAGCTACGTGGTTTTTGGTTCTATAATAAATAGGTTTGTTTTCGGTATGATAGACTACACAATACCTAACCTTTCCATTTAATAGAATGTTGCTTGAATATTGAATAAGCTTAACAGATTGGTTTATTTCGGTTAAATCTACTCCAACCTTCAAACGGTCGTAAGAAGTTGCATCAATTTTAAATTTAGAATTAAGAACAATTTTAAAGGAAGATTTTACATCACCAAGCTCTCCCCTATCAGGTTTGAAAATATATTCATAGTGACCGTTTTCATCTTGAACATCCGATAGTAGTGTGCCTGTAACTACAGCTGAAGTGCCGGATAACGCTTCTACCTGTTTGATTTTATATGAGCGACCCTTAAATAACATTAATGAGGTTATGAAAACCAACGAAAAACACAAGGCGGATAACATATAATTCCGAGCAAAATACCGCTTAAATATAAACGTCAATAAATTCAAAACAGCAGGAATTATAATAAGTAAAACAAAAGAAAATTTAGTAAAAAATATCACTGTAATCGAAGCCATTATAGTGGCAAACGCTGATATAAGAAAGAAACGTTTCATTGAAGCACCAAGATAAACACATAACCCTCGAAATAATCGAGGGTTATTATTTTTATTTAAAAAACAAAGGTAATTTTTCTAAATAAATAATATCATCTCTGTTTGCGGCATCGCCTTCGGCTAAAACGCAACAAGAGGCAGCAACAGAGGCACCCGCCTCTTTAACAAGCTCTAAAACCGCAGAAAGCGATTCACCGGTACTGATAACATCATCTACCACCAGAACTTTTTTACCAGAAAGTTTGGCGGCGTCCTCGCCACCGATATAAAGCTGCTGAGTATTGGATGTAGTGATAGATTTAACAGTAACGGATATAGGACTTGACATATATACTTTAACGCCTTTCCTTGCCACAATATAAGGCTTTCCGCATTGGCGCGACATCTCGTAGGCTAAAGGTATACTTTTAGCTTCTGGGGTTAAAATAAGGTCGAATTCAGGGACTTTAGCTAAAAGCTCTTTAGCAGAAGCTATAGTAATTTCTACGTCGCCAAATAAAATGAATGCAGCAATATCTAATTTATCGTTAACCGGATACTTTAGTAGCTCTCGTTCAATGCCTGCAATATTGATTTTGTAAGTATCTTTCATAAGTCACCTCTAAATCAGCCGGGAGGCCAGGCAAGATTTCTGCGTGCAAGTAAGTGAAAATGCAAATGCATAACGGTTTGACCGCCTTCTTCACCACAGTTATTAACAACCCTGTAGCCCTTTTCAAGATTATTTTCATCGGCAATTTTAGCTACTGCCTCGAAAATTTTTGCAATGTAAACACTATTGTCTGAATTAATATCCGAAGCGCAAACGATATGTTTTTTAGGAACTATAATCACGTGAAAAGGTGCCTGAGGGTCAATATCATTAAAAGCATATACATATTCGTCTTCGTAAATTTTAGTAGAGGGGATCTCCCCTGCAATGATTTTACAAAATAAGCAATCCATAATTATGCCTCTCTTTACTTAATCATTTCAGAAATTATGTTAAATGCTGCCGCCATAGCTTCGTTAAGTTTGGAAGCATCCTTTCCTCCGGCCATTGCAGAATCAGGCCTGCCGCCACCATTACCACCGGTAATTACAGCAACTTTCTTTACAATATTTCCTGCATGAGCACCCTTAGCAACGGCGTCTTTACCGCAAGCACAAGCGAAGGTAAGCTTGTCGCCACTATTTACAGCAAAAAGAGCAACAGCATCGTTATATTTAGCTTTGAATGCATCAACCATCTTCTTTAGAGTGTCGGAATTAGCATTAATAACCTCGCATATAACCTTAACTCCGGAAACTTCTTTAGCAGAATTAATAAGGCTATCCATTTGGCCTGATGCCATTTGTGCTTCCATGCTGTCAAGTTTCTTTTGCAGGTCTTTGGTTTCAGCAACAGCGGCCTTTACTTTTGCAGGTGCATCGTTAATATTACCAACCTTAAGAGTTGTAGCAACTTCGGTAAGCATATTATAATATTTGTCAATAAGTTCAAGAAGGTTGGTACCGGTTACAGCTTCTATTCTTCTAACACCTGAAGCAACAGAGCTTTCTGAAATTATGCGAATAAGGCCAATATCACCTGTTGCAGTAACGTGGGTACCGCCGCAAAGCTCGACGGAATAATCTCCAACCTTTACAACACGAACCTCGTCTCCGTATTTTTCACCGAAAAGTGCCATAGCCCCCATCGCTTTAGCCTCTGCGATAGGCATAACCTTGTTAATCACTTCTATATTTTCTAAAATAACTGAGTTAATGCTGTTTTCAACAGTTTTTAGTTCGTCGGCTGAAAGTGCAGAAAAATGTGTAAAGTCGAAGCGAAGGGCCTTGTCGTTAACAAGCTGACCAGCCTGCTCAACGTGGGTGCCAAGAACCTGCCTTAAAGCCGCCTGTAACAGATGGGCTGCCGTATGATTCCTTTTAATAGAATTGCGTCTTGTAACATTTAAGGTAATATTTACAATATCTCCAACCGAAACAGTGCCGGAATCAATAGTTGTGAAATGAGTGAAAACACCCTGCTGATTTTTAGTGGTGTCAAGTACTACTGCAGTGAATTTATCGTTAGATAAAACGCCAACATCACCGACCTGACCGCCACTTTCAGCATATAGAACGGTTTTATCAGTAACAATTAGCACCTTATCATTTTCAGAAGCGCTATCAACTCGCTGATTGTCTTTAACGATAGCAATAATTTTAGCTTCACAGCAAGTTTCTTCATAACCGCAAAATTCAGTTGCTGTAAAGTCGGCTAAAAGATTAGTCTCACCCTTCCATGCGTTAGTGTCTGATGCACTTCTGGAATCGCGAGCACGCTGACGTTGTTCAGCCATAAGCTGATTAAAGGTTTCTTCATCAACTGTAAAGCCTTTATCAGCAACAATATCAATAGTTAAATCAATCGGGAATCCGTAGGTATCATACAGTTTGAAAGCATCGGCGCCGGAAATTGTTTTATTAGTTGCGTCTTTAGTGATATCTTCAAGTATTTTCAGACCTTGATCGATTGTTTTACCAAAGTTTTCTTCTTCAACAGAAATAACCTTTTTGATATAATCTTGTTTTTCAACAAGCTCCGGGTAAGCGCCCTTATTTTCATTAATAACAGTGTCGCAAAGCTCACTTAAAAAAGCACGATTGATATTAAGCAGTTTACCGTGACGAGCTGCGCGGCGAAGAAGACGTCTTAATACATATCCCCTTCCCTCGTTAGATGGCATAACACCATCTGCAATCATAAAGGTAGTGGAACGTATATGGTCGGTAATTACGCGCATAGAAACATCTTTTTCTTTATCTGTTTTATATTCAATTCCGGCAATTTCAGAAAGATGCTTCATAATGTTTTGAATGGTATCAACCTCGAAAAGGTTATCTACATCCTGGAAAATACAAGCCAATCTTTCAAGGCCCATACCTGTATCAATGTTTTTGGTTTTAAGCTCGGTGTAGGTACCGTCGCCCATATTGTTGAACTGAGAAAATACGTTGTTCCAGATTTCCATATATCTGTCGCAATCACAGCCTGGTTTACAGTCCGGAGAACCACAACCGTATTTTTCGCCACGATCAAAATAAATTTCAGAGCAAGGCCCACAGGGTCCGGTACCGTGCTCCCAGAAATTATCTTCCTTGCCCATTCTAACAATTCGTTCGGCAGGAACACCTATTTTATCTTTCCAGATGTTGTAGGCTTCGTCATCACTTTCGAATACCGAAGGCCACAACCTGTCCTCGGGTATGCCAAGGCAATCTGTAAGGAATTCCCAAGCCCAAGGAATGGCTTCTTCTTTAAAATAATCGCCAAAAGAAAAATTGCCAAGCATTTCGAAGTATGTACCGTGACGTGCGGTTTTTCCAACGCGCTCAAGGTCGGGTGTTCTGATGCACTTTTGGCAGGTGGTTATTCTATGGCAAGGAGGTTCTTCTTCCCCGGTGAAATACTTTTTAAGAGGGGCCATACCCGAATTTATTAAAAGTAATGATTTATCGTTAATGGGAACCAACGGAAAACTTGGTAAACGCAGATGTCCCTTGCTTTCAAAAAAGCTTAAATACTTTTCACGTAATTCGTTTAAAGATGTCCATTTCATAGTTTTTCTTCCAATCGTAATAATAGTTTTGTATAACAGATATATTATATATTCTTAAAGCAAAAAAGTCAATAAAATTAAGCTAATCGTTATCTCTGATATCGTGGGAAACCTTATATATATCTCCACCGCCCATGGTAATAACTATATCACCCTCTGCTGCCTGCTCAAAAATTACTTTTTTAGCCTCAGCGAAGTCCTTAACGCAGGTACAATTTTCAATTTTTTCAGCAAGCTGCTCCGAGGATATTCCGTAAGTATTCACTTCTCTGGAACCCATTATAGGTGTAAGAATAACCTTATCAGCAATAGACAGCGATTCAATAAATTCATCCTTTAATAATGCAGTACGTGAAAATGTAAAGGGTTGAAAAACAGCAATAACATTGTTATAGTCCAACGATTTTGCCGCTGTAAGCGTTGCTTTAATTTCTGTTGGATGATGAGCGTAGTCGTCGGCAAATGTAATGCCGTTTTTCTCACAAAGGTATTCAAATCTTCTTCCGGCGCCACCAAAAGCTTCAATCGCAGATTTTATTGAGTTAGAGCAAATTCCAAGTGAATGTGCAACGCTGAACGCAGCAAGTCCGTTATATACGTTATGCTCACCCGGTACCTGCATTTCTACTTCACAAAGCCTTTCACCCTTATGGTAAACAGAAAAAATCATACCCCTTTTTCCGGGATGAATATTTGTGGCATAATAATCGTTCGTTGGGTTTTTACCGTATGTTGTCACGGTAGCATCTATTCCCGAAGCTGCTTTCAGGCAAAGTTCATCATCACCATTTACGAAAGTATATTTACCCATAGAAATAAATTTATTGAAGGACGCAACAAGATTGTCCATAGTTTTGAAGAATTCTAAATGATCATTATCTATGTTTAACAATACGGTTATATCGGGAGATAGTTCATGATAGGTATTTACATATTCGCAGGCTTCGCAAACCATATACTCTGAATTTCCGGCTCTGCCATTTGCACCGATAAGAGGCAGTAAACCGCCTATAACCGCAGTAGGATCGTAGTTGTTCATAACAAGTATTTGAGTCAATATAGAAGTAACAGTTGTTTTACCGTGGGTTCCACATACGCCGATAACATTATTGAATTTTCGCGTAATTGCACCAAAAAGTTTAGAACGCTCCATTAGCGGAATTCCTTGTTCTTTTGCGGCAATCAATTCAGGATTATCCTGAGATATAGCGGCAGAATACACAACAAGCTCTGCTCCCTCAACATTTGATGCGCTATGGCCCATAAAGGTTTTGATACCTAAGCCTTGAATTCTTCTTAAAGGGTCGCCTACATTATTGTCCGAGCCAGTAAGCACATAACCCTTGCTATGAAGAATTTCGGCCAAGGGGCACATACCCGAACCACCAATACCAACCATATGAATCCTCTTTATATTATCAAGAAAGGCTTCATCCTCTTTAAATAATTTCATATTTAAACCTCCCTATGCAGAATTATAATATTATTATATTTCTTTTTTAAGTAAAAATAAACAGTAATTTTAAATTTTTTGGAAAATTTTGCATTCTTAACAATCGACATTTGGGTGAATATAATGTATTACAAAGTTTAAGGAATGATTATTATGGATAAATTCGAACCGAACATACTATTTCTCGGCGGTGATAAACGCCAGGAACATATTTATAAACTGATTAAAGAAAAATATTTTAATACAAGTATAGCAGCTTTTCAAGATAATGTATTAGAAAGAAAAACATTAAGGGAAGCCGAAATAATTATATTCCCCACAATAACCAGTAACGATAATTACACACTTAATGCTCCGGAATACAGTGAGGCGATTATGCTTGAAGATGTAATAGCAACATCTGTAAAAGCGGTAGCGTTTATTTGCGGGAAAATACCGCAATCGTTTAAAAATAACATAGAGTTAAGCGGCAAAAAATGTTATCAATATCTCGAAAGCGCACCTTTTAAAATTTTAAATGCAATACCTACCGCAGAAGCGGCCATCAGCATTGCTGTTTGTAACAGAAACAAAACGTTGTGGGGAAGCAAATCTTTAGTAATCGGTAATGGCTGCATTGGTAAAGCACTCAGCAGACTACTGCAATGTTATGGTTCTGATGTGACCGTGGCAGCCAGAAAAGATGCAGATATTGCAGATATAAGCAGAAAGGGATACCGCAGTTTATATACAAAAGAAATTAATGAGCATTTGAGCAATTTCGATTTAATATTCAACACGGTTCCCGCACGAGTGATAGACAAAGAAGCAATCGCAGAATTAGACCACAACAAACTGTTAATAGAACTTGCTTCTAAACCTTACGGCTTCGATAATAACTATATCGATGAGTGTAAGTGTAAAATTATTATTGCCTCTTCTCTACCTGGAAAATATTCACCTAAAACAGCAGCAGAAATAGCTGCTGTTACAATAGAACAATTCATTAACGAGGTGAAAAGCTATGCATAAATTAAGGGTTGGATTCTGTATTTGCGGATCTTTTTGCACCCATAGTCAAGCAATTAAAGCAATGAAAGAACTTGCTGAAAATTATGAAATTATACCGATAGTATCTGAAATAACAGCAACACAAGATACTCGCTTTGGTAAGGCTGAAGATTTTCTCAAAACCATTGAAGATATTTCAAATCACAAGATTATCAAAACAGTAGCAGAAGCCGAGCCAATAGGACCAAAAAATGTTACAGACATTATGCTTATAGCACCATGTACCGGTAATACATTGGCAAAACTGGCTCTTGGAATTGTCGATAATACCGTAACAATGGCTGCAAAATCACATTTAAGAAACTCGCGCCCGTTAGTTATTGCTCCCGCTACAAACGACGCCTTAGGCGGCGCCGCAAAAAACATAGGAATACTTCTTAATTATAAAAACTATTATTTTGTACCATTTAAAGAAGATGCTCCTATAAAAAAGCCCAAGTCGATGATAGCGGATTTCAACAAAATTCCCGAAACAATAGAAAACGCATTTAAAGGTATACAATTACAACCCATTGTATTTTAAAGCTCAATACACTTTTTCATGCTGAAAGAGTAAATAATACATTTTAAAACAGGTTTATTAAATATTGCAGTCAACGCTTCTGAATACATTTGCAACTGTTGACCATATTCCTGTTTATAATATCTTTCATCATTTGCACTATCAGTTTTATAGTCGATAATAATTAAATTATCGAAATTTTCTATAATGCAGTCGGCAACACCTTGAACCAAAGAATAATATTCATCACTTTTTACAATTTCAGGATTTAATTTGTATGCAGGAATTTTGGTGATAAACCTATATTCTTTATGAATTTTTTCGGCTTTCAGCATCAAAGCGTAGGCGTAACTTTCAAAAAAAGCTTTAACGCTTTCTCTGTCAATTGCTTCAGCTTCTTTTTCTGAAATATACTGCCATTCGTATAAGCGTTCAATTTCTTCTTCAAGATTTTCGGTGGCAGATTCAAAACAGCAATATTCCATAAATTTATGGGTGGCGGTGCCGATTTGTGCAGAAGTAAGCCCGCTATCATCCATAAATCCGGGGCGTGCTTTAAACGCAATTTCAGGGGTAATTTCTTTTTTCAGAAGATCGGTTACCGAAGTTTTGGCAGGAACTGAATTCAACTGCAGATTATTATATTTATATTCCAACGATTCTGAGATTTCATTAAGATTTCCAAAATAGAAATCACATTCATCTTTTGGAGTGAATTCATTAGAAAAAGCCGCTTCAGCGATTTCAATACAGAAAGAACATTTGTGGTTAACACAAGGAAAATCTTCTTGGTCGCGCCTGAAAGCAACACCGTTTTTATGGCATAATAAGACAGAAATGATCCAATCGGAATATGAATTGGCATTCATCAGAGAGCCGGAAGCAAAAGGTAAGCCGTTACGAGAAGCTTCAAATGCAAATTTGGTGATTTTTTCAAGATATTTTTCAACATTGTTTTGGGTAGATACAATTACAAGCCGTTCTTTAGCACGCGTAAGAGCAACGTAAAGCAATCTTAACTCTTCTTTAAAAATTTTAGATTTCATATTATCTGAAATAAATTTAGAAGAAATTGGCGTAAGATATGAATTGTACTTTTGATCATAAAAGGAAAAAGCAGAGCCTAAGCTATCATCGCAAATAATCCTTGCAGATGTATCTCTAACATTGAATTTAGTTTGTGTGCAGCAGATAATACAAATAGGATATTGCAAGCCTTTAGATTTATGTATACTGGTAATTTGAACGGCATTTTCACTGCTGTTTACGTTAACGCCCAAAGAATTATTGGAGTCGTTTTCAATGTGGGAAATTAAATCCTTAATCCCTCTGCCCGATTCATTAGAAAATTTTGAAGCAAGTTCTAAGAACATTCTAAGATTTGCCTTGCGAATATTACCGTTTTCGAGTGAAGAAAAAATTTCAATAAAATAAGTTTCAGCGAAAACTTTATTGATTAATTCCTCTAACGGAAGAACCGATGAATAAAGAATTAGGTTTTTTAAAAATTTAATAGCTTGCAGTTCCTTCTCCCCGCAGGTCGATTCCTTTTGCATAAGATTATCGTACAGGGTTTCGTATCGGTTATTGCACATTATTTTTGCAATATCTTCGTCGGTAAAATTAAAAATCGGCGATTTAAGTAAAACCATCAAAGAAATGTTATCGTTAACGTCATCTAAAACGCGAAGCAAGGCTACTGCAGTTAAAATTTCTTCTGAGTCTTTAAAGCTTTCTGAAGGGCAGTTTAAGGGAATACCCTTCTTTTTAAAGGCCTTTAAAAAAGTATTTACTCTACTTGATGGAGAACGTAATAATAAAACAAAATCGCTGAATTTTGCAGCTCTTAAACCGCCGTTGCCATTATCAATAAACGGCGGTTCTTTCATTGTGTTAAGGATATAATCTGCCACATAGTCGGCTTCACATTCGGTAACTGAATAATCAGGAGATTTTTCAAGAAGCTTTATTTCAACATCGTTAGAAGCGCCATTATCAGGGTAAGATGCTAACGGAATTAACGCCTCATCGCCGTTGTAATCCATATCTGCATCATCTTTAGTCATTAAAGCGTAAAAAATGTAATTTATAAAATCACAAATACCCTTTCTACTTCTGAAATTACCTGCAAGAGATACTTTACAAGGGTTCTCAACACCAGAGAATTCCGGAAAATTCTCTTTTTTTTCTAAAAAATTATCCGGATTCGCGTTTCTAAATCCATAAATGCTCTGTTTAACGTCGCCAACCATAAAAAGTTCTTTTTTTTCTGAACCTAAAAGTTCAAAAAGCTTATCTTGCAGATTGCTGGTATCTTGATATTCATCAACAAGTATAGCGTCGAACATAGAATTAAATGAAGTGAGAGCCGTGCTATTTTCTGTTGAAAAAAGTTGAAGCGCAAGATGTTCAATCTGATCAAATGTGAAGGTGTTGTTTGTTTTGGAATGTTCAAATATTTCTTTGTCAAACTCTTTAATAAGATATATTACATCTTCCAAAACTGCTTTAAAAGAAGAAAGCGTGTAAATTACGTCTTCAATGCTCGAATCGAAATTCGACTGTATTGTAGCAATAGCTTTTTTATAAAATTCATTGGCTTCAGAAATTGCAGCAGAAACAATACGATCTTTTGAATAATCAGATCTTAAAGATTTACCAACACGATTATTAATAATACTGATAATTTTATTCCAATTTCTATTAATCGAAGCATCTTTAATGTCGTTAAAATAAGCTATTCTTTCTTCAATAAGAGGCAGATGTTTTTCGTTAATCAGTTCATCTGCAACACAAAATTCTTTTAGCTTGTTGAATAGCTGAAGGCACTTGTCGGCAAGCGAGATGTTTTTTTCAAAAAGAAATCTCGCCCACTCTGTATTAATAAAATCGTTCTGGCAATTATTATATGTTTCTAAAATTTTGTTTAGCCACTCCGACGGATAAGGCATTGAGCGACTTTTATTATAAATAGTTTTAATTATGCTCTTTAAATATCCTTCGTCGTAACCGCTTTTCAGCGAATTAACGACCCTTAAAAGAGTGGGGTCCCCTTCTGAGAATTTTCGATAGATAAAGTTATCGAGCAATAGATCGTACTCGGCATCAATGTTTGTAGAGTCGTTTATCTTAAAATCGCGAGAAATATTCAACAAATTAAAATTTTCTCTAACAATAGAAATACAAAAAGAATCAATAGTGCAAACCATCGCTCTTTTAAAAGCCATATTCTGCCGCTTAATTAAATCATTGTTGGGGTTATCTATCAAAAGGGCGTTTAACCTCTTCTCGATTTTTGTTTTTAGTTCTTCGGCTGCAGCATTTGTAAATGTAACTATCAATGCTCTGTCGGCCATTAAAGGGGCATTTTCGTCACAAAATCTTCTGATCAATCGCTCAACCAACACAGCAGTTTTTCCGGAACCGGCAGCAGCAGTAACAAGTACGGTTCCGTTAGCTTCTATAGCATTTAACTGAGAATCTGTAAATTTAATTGCCATCTGATTGCCCCTTTCTGATTATTTCAAGCACCTCATCTGTGGTAAGGTTTTCAACTACTTTACTAATTTCATCGTCACGTCTACGGCAAATAGCTCGATAATCGCAATAACTGCAGGTTTTGTGATTACTGTCAAGGTCACAAGGGTCTTTTGCTATATTTCCATTGAATAAGGCGTTGTTCATTTCGATGATTTTATCTTTAACAAAGTTGAAAATATATTTAAAATCCTTATCTGATATACAAAGTGAACGTTTGTCAATAGTGCCGTCGGATTTAACTTTATAAGGCATATATTGATTATTAGGGTCCATATGCTTTAAAATATCTAAATCATTGATCAACACAGCACTAACCTTTGGTAAATTGGTAATGTTTCCGGAAGGCCCTTTTTTTATAATGTGGTCAATAGGCTGATACAATACGCCGGCTGGTTCACTGTTGTATTTTTCGCTTGTGCAAATAGCACTTAAATAGACAAACATCTGCAAGTTCAGACCGTACAAAATGTCTGCCAGCTTGATCTTTTTCCCGCCGGTTTTATAGTCAACTATTCGTATGTACTTTTTACCGTCTTCCTCGTAGCTGTCGACACGGTCTACAAAGCCTTTTAAGCGTAAAGTATCTGAGCCATTTTCTGAAATTATTGGTTTAATATCTTTACTGAACAAATCTAACTCAAATTCTTGTGGCTTAAATTCGCTGTTGATTAATTCATCACAAATAATCGGAACTAAATCAATAAGTAAATCTAAAATTCTTTTGAGAACATATTTGCTGTATTCGTCTAATACAGCAGTTTTACCAACCTTTTTAGATATATATTCATTGATATACTTGTTAATTGTTTCTCGAATATCATCTTCGGTAAAACATGCAAAATTCTCCAGATCTTTTTGAATGAAATTTTCCAACACGTAATGTACAATTTCTCCGCGTTGCATTCGTTTAAAATCTATGGGAACTGACTTGCTGAAATTTAATCCGAATTTCAAAAAATAAGCATACGGGCATTTGTGATAAAATTCTATTTTACTTGCAGAGGTGCTGGAATTATCACTATAAAGCCTTTTAGCAACCTCAGCACTAATTGACCCATTATCAATGTGTACAGCGGCATCGAGCACACTTAACTTACTATGCCAGAAGGTATCGGAATTCAATTTATCGGATATATAATCTGCAACATTATTAGGCAATCGTTTTTCAGCAAGATTTGAAAATGCCTGGGCTTTTGTCTCTGCCAAATGCAAAGATACAGGTTCTGCTACAATAGAGAATCGCTTCAATATCTGTTGTAATATTAACGAAGGTTCACACAAACTTCCTTTATAATCACTGCTGTGATAGGTAATATACAATTTATCGGTGGCCGATGTTAAAGCCTTATATACGCCAAAATTTTCATCAATTGCCGAAGAAATATACGTATCAGAAATATCAATATTATTACCGATAAGTTTGCCTCTTTCTGTGACATTAAATAGACCCGAATCGGTATTGAATAAGGGAAATTCACCAAAATTCAAACCGAAAACAAATCCAACCTTAATTTCGCTTATTTCTGCGCGATTAGCACTAATTAAAAGAACCTCGTCAAGACCTTGAGGTATACCGCTTATTTTATAATAATTAAAGCATCTTTCTAAAATATCAATAGTTTCAGCAAGAGAAAGTTCATCTTCTCCATAACAATCAACTATATTGTCAAGAACCGACATTATCGCTTCCCAAGAGCTTGTAATAAATTGAGCGTAGTTATAATCACCCTTGTCACGTATTTGATTGACATAAGAACACAAGTTTTTCGAAATATTGCACCTTGATAAAACAGAAACAATCTTTCTGCAAATGTTTGCGATGGTGTTGTTTTTATTAAATTTCAACTCTGAAACAATTTTAATTACTTTTTCTCGCAAACTATTTGAATGTGCTAATTTATTATTTAACTTTTCTTCCCCTACTTCTCGTAATCCATAGGGGTTTTTAGTCCATTCATTCTCCCATTCCGATGGCTTTAAGCTCCACAAAAAAGCATAAGCATCTAACTCTGCGATATCATCTTGAGAAAAGTCGGTAAGACCAGTTTTTAATAGTTTAATAATATCGTCCGATTTATAGCTTTTAGCTGCTCTTAATGCAAAAATTATAAATTTTGCAACAGGTGTTTGCATAAGAGACATATCGCTGTTTACAAAAATTGGCACATCAAGTTTCTTGAATATGGGTTTTACTGCAGAAATATATTCATTGGGATTTCCGGTTATTACAGCAAAATCTTTGAAGCTATAACCCTCGGTTCGTACTAATCTACGAATTTCTCCGGCGATATATTCTAATTCATCATATTTATTTACTGCGGATTTAATATTTACATTTTCTGTAGCTACCTTTATACTATCAGATAAATTCTCAGAAACGCATTTTTCAATATCAAAGATGGAATTATTAGAAAAATAAGCCTTATTAAGGTGAATTTTATTAATATTATTAACTCCCACAGATTGAGCTATTAAAACAATTTTTTCTACAGTAGAGTTAACATTTGAAAAAACCCCAAATTCGTTTTCTTTGTTATCAGTACAAAATGTAAAATTAACATTAGATGAATCTATTAAAGCTTGTCTTATAACATTATACTGCTGACCCGAAAAGCCGGAAAAAGAATCAAAATATACGGCTTTATCTTTAAAATAGCCATTATTTTTAATAGTGTTATAAGTTAATGTTAAATCATCAATAGGGTCAAGATATACGTTTTTTATAAGCGCATCGTAGGTAGACATAATAAGTGCAATATCGTGCAGTTTCATACCGAGAACAGTATTTTTGTACAACAATGAAACTGACATTAACTGATTATAATCTATGGCGGTTTGTTTAAACTCAGAGACGGCATTTACAATCGACTCAATTGAATTAAGAGCAGCAGCGGAGCTTTTAAACAGTTGCAGCTCCCCTTCTAATTGTTTTATTGCTTTACTGATAAACAACATTCTGGCGCCATCGTTAATTATTTTACCGGCATTGCCACCATACAGGCGCTTAATTTCATTGCAAAAGCTTGAGAAACTAACTACAGTCACCTTGTTTAAGTTGTCGTTTAGATTATTTAAAATCAGTTTTTCTGCACTAAAAGAAAACTGTTCGGGTACAAACAGCAGCGATTCTTTATATTCAGATGAATTTTTTTTAAGCAAATTCAGAAGCTCACTTGTTTTTCCGCTTTTAGCACGACCAGTTATTATAGAAAGCATAATTCAACGTCCTATTGAGTAATTTTAAGCAAAGAGAAAACCGGTTAAAGAGATAAAGACAACCCCCGGCGCCCCCGTAAGGGCAGAAAATATAAGAGTATAAATATTAAGCGGCACAATAAATCCAAGAAAAGAACCGGATATGTGAAACATCACAAGTAATATTACTCCCGATACTACACAATTAATTACAGATTTTTTAAAATTACCGCTGTTAATGGAAAAATAAAGAAATAATATTAAATACACACAGGATACAGATAATCCTAATACTTTCATATATCACACAGCCCCTTTAAGTATTATGGTAAATACTATGCGAGCATGTACTTATATTATGTTGATTATTTCAATACTGCTAATACAGTTTTAAACATTATTTTAATATCGCCAAAAAAGCTGAACTCTTTAATATATTTAAGGTTGTATTCCATTTTTTTAGGAAGTATTTCATTAACGTAGGTTTCATCGGGGTTTTCGCTGTTGTTCAGAAGCTCGGCTTCGTCTTTATAAGCAATACTGGCAGGAGAAGTTATTCCAGCAGGCATTAACAGAGTAGCCTGCATTTCATCGGTATATTTAGAAACGTATTTTTCTACCTCGGGGCGAACTCCGACAAAACTCATGCTACCTCCTAATACATTAAAAATCTGAGGCAATTCATCTAATCGGAAATTTCTTAAAAATTTGCCGACTTTAGTTATTCTTGGATCGTTATCTACTGTAACTAACGAACCGATTTTATCAGCATTTTTTACCATTGTTCTGAATTTGAAAACATTGAATTCTTTACCGTTTGCAGTGATTCTTTTTTGCTTATAGATAATTGGAAAACCAGAGTTAAATAAAACCGCTAACGCAATTAAAATATATATAGGCAAAAAAATTAGAATAAAGCAAACAGAAAAAAGTATATCGAACACTCGCTTAAATAAAAGCGATAATGTTTTACTTTTCAGCGAATCATAATACGGCTTAACCTCTGCATTTTTTAAGGAATGCGGCAGATTATTCCATTTTTTGAGAAGCATTATATTTCCTCCAGAACTTCCTTGAAAGCAGCAATAACATATTCCTGCTCTTCATCTGTTATTGATGTATAAATAGGTAAAGAGATTTCATTAATATAATGGTTATAAGCGTTATTATAGTCTTCTATATTAAAACCAAGACTACGGTATGCAGAAAGAAGCGGTAACGGTTTAAAATGTACATTACAACTAATTCCCTTTTCTGCCATTTTTTTAATAACTTCATTTCTTAAATCTATGTTATTATTATTTAGTCCTAACATATACAAGTGGCAGTTAGAAGTAAAATTCGGTCCTTCTATATTCGGCAAGGTTAAATTAAGACCTGAAAAAGCTTCATTATATCGCTTAGCACGGTTTATATGTCTGGAAACGATATCTTCATATTTATTAAATTGACCGATACCTATCGCAGCCATAATATCTGTCATATTGCATTTGTAATATGGTGCAACAATATCATATTCCCAAGCGCCCTTCTGCATTTTAGAAAAAGCGTCTTTAGATTGTCCGTGTAGTGATAATAATTGATACTGCTTATATATTTCTTCGGAATCTATTCCGGGCTTGCTACACCAGGTTACGGCGCCCCCTTCGCCCGTTGTAAGATTTTTAACGGCATGAAAGGAAAAACAAGTAAAATCTGCATAAACACAAGCCTTTCTACCCTTGTAAACAGAACCTAAAGAATGTGCTGCGTCTGAAATTACGGCAATTCTTCCTAATTTCTTTTGATATTCGGAATTCGGTTTAAAAATTGCTTTATTTTCTTCAACTATTTTAAGAATGTTATCATATTCACAAGGAACTCCGCCTATATCTACAGGAATTATGGCTTTTGTTTTCGGAGTAATTGCCGCTGAAATAGCAGAAGTATCGATATTATAACTATCTGTAAGTGTATCTACTAAAATCGGAGTAGCACCTACGTGGCATATAACACTGGCAGTTGCGGTATAAGTATAAGCAGAGGTAATAACCTCGTCGCCCTCTCCTATTCCAAGTAAGCGTAAAGTTGTTTCAAGAGCAGCAGTTGCAGAATTTAAACATACAGTATAATCTGTATTACAATAGTTGGAAATCATTTTTTCAAAACGTTTGGTTTTAGGTCCGGTGGTTATCCAGCCAGAACGTAACGTATCAACAACTTCATTGATTTCATCTTCTCCGATAAAAGGCGGCGAAAAAGGAATATCCATATAATACACTCCTATACATAATAATACAATTATATTTTACCGCATAATTATTAAGTTGTAAAGTTATAAAAAAATATATTATATTTTTTTGAATTTTCTTATTGACAAATCAGCATTTTGTGGTATAATAATTTAGCGTCTGAGGGCCATTAGCTCAGTTGGTTAGAGCAACCGGCTCATAACCGGTTGGTCCGGGGTTCGAGTCCCTGATGGCCCACCACTTATAGGGGCATAATGTAATGGTAACATTCCGGTCTCCAAAACCGTCCTTGAGGGTTCGAGTCCTTCTGCCCCTGCCAAAAATCGACAAGTTTCGACAGAAGCTTGTCGATTTTACCTTTTCACTATTAACTCTTCACTTTTCACTCTTCTCTTTCGAAACTTGTCGATTAGGTAATAAGTAATAGTGAATAGTGAAGAAGCGCTGATGAAGCTTTTCTCCCTTTAGTCGAAAAGCATTATCATTTACTAGGGTTCGAATTCATACGCAAAAATGTCAGAAGCATCTTTTTCATAGCCCCTGCCAAAAATCGACAAGTTTCAACAGAGACTTGTCGATTTTACCTTTTCACTATTAACTCCTCACTTTTCGCTCTTTCATCTGTCCGAAATTCTTGACACGTTTCTAAAGGTGATTTGCTACACAAAGCGTTGATTATAAATATAATTTATGGTATAATCTAACCGACAAATAAAAATTTGTAGGGACGAAGATAATGATTGTTTTAATTACAGGTGCATCGCACACGGGCAAGACAGCAACCGCACAAAAACTGCTTGAAAAATATAAATATCCGTACTTGTCCATTGACCATTTGAAAATGGGTTTAATTCGCAGCGGCAACACGGAACTTACTCCTATGAGCGATGATAAAGATTTGACTGCATACTTATGGCCTATTGTCCGCGAAATGATTAAAACTGCAATTGAAAACAGGCAAAACTTAGTTGTTGAAGGTTGCTATATTCCGTTCGATTGGCAAAAGGACTTTGAAGTAGAATATCTTAAAGAGATTAAATATTACTGCCTTATAATGAGTGAGGGTTATATTAGAAACCACTTTGCTGACATAAAAAAATATGCAAATATAATTGAAAGCCGTTTAGACGATGAGTGGTGTACTATCGAAAGTGTGCTGGTAGACAATGCCGAAATCTTAAAACTTGCACAGTTATATAATGTGAACTATATTCTTATTGATGATAAATACGAAATCACCATTGATTTATAAC
>JAZQCL010000032.1:0-2838 GCA_045546235.1 Acutalibacteraceae bacterium | reverse complement strand
AATCGCAGTAATAATTGCTGTGTAAATGGCAGGCTCACGCACCTCCTGTTTCAGGAGGTTTATCGGTTCCTCATATAAGAAGGAAATTGGATTCAAAAAGGTGTTTTTAATATTATCTTCAATACTTAAAGCGTCGTTCATCTGTAATAGATACTGTGGTGTGCCGCCGACAACACCGTAAATCAAAGCCTTATCTTCATCGGAAAGTTTTTTGAAATAATGACAAGTCTCTTCAAAATCAAAGGGCAGGACCTTCATTTGCGCTGTTCTTCTGCCGTACAAAGGTGCCTTGTATGCAAGAACGTGATCTTCCATATAGGACATAGAAGAACCGCAAATAATGAGCATAAGCTTGGAGGAATCTTTATACTTATCAATTAACAGTTGAAGCGTAGATGCGAGACTCTTGGAAGAACGGGCAACGTACGGATACTCGTCAATCGCAAGAACAAGACGTTCCTTTTCGGCAAGCTTAAATACATATTCCAAAGCAGCCTGGAAAGACAGGAAAGAGGTCTCCGTCTCAATTCCGCTACTGTATTCGATAATACTTTTACTGAAATTTTCAAGATTTTGTTTTGCATTGCTTTCTACACCCATAAAGTAGATAGCTTTTTTGTCGCCAAGAAACTGATTAATAAGTGCGGTTTTGCCAACACGACGACGACCGTAAATTACTGCAAATTCAAACTTGTTTGATGTATATAGCTTTTCCAGAGCATTCAGTTCTCGCTCTCTTCCGATAAACATAATGTTACCTCCACTTTAGGATAGCTATAGTATACCACAGTTTCAAAAAATAGTCAAGTATGATTTGGCAAATCTTGATTGACTAATTTTTGAACTTTTATCTTTTCAAATTTACTTGCTTATCGAAACTCTGTTTTACATATTACAAGCGTATTCTTTGACCCACTACCAAATGGTTCCGTGCAGCATACAAGTATGGCAAGGCATTCCGGGACTACAAGAAATAAATACCGGAGAAACGGCAGGTGAAGTCGCTGAAACTGCCAATGGTTGAGCTATACTTATCTATTATCTAAATCTCAGCTCAGCGTTGCCACCAGGGCATTACCCACAAGGGTGGCGGAGTATTTGGCCTCTTGGAAGGTGTTGCCGTTGGTGCCAAATTCGATTATAAGCGAGCCGGGGCTAAGGTTTTGGTTCCAGCAGCGGTCGTAGGCCACGTAAAGGGCCCTGGCAAGTCCGGGGTAAAGGGTTTCCAGGGTTTCCTGAAGCTGTAGCCCAAGGCTCAGGTTGTTTTGCCAGTTGGGGTAGTAGTCTACACTGCCGGTGTTACTGCCCACGCACACCATAACCTGCGCCGCATTTTTGCCCTTTATTTCGGCAACAGGTTTTATAAGGTCGTCGCCGTCGCCAATGGCATCGCGGTGAATATCCAGCACCACCTTTATTGTGGGGTGTTTTTTCAAATGCTTTTCCACCGTGGCGGCACTTCGGGCATAGCTTCCCGAATAAGATGGGTCGTCGTGTAGGGTTTTATCGTGAATAACCCCGATTCCGGCTTTTTTCAGCACTCTTTCCACCTCATTCCCCACACCAATAACATTTTTGGTTTGGTCGGCAGTGCGGTCAAGGTCGGATTCCAGATAGTAATCTTCGGTGGTAACGTAGTTTTCGGTGGCGTGGGTGTGCACAATCAACACCTGAGGCTCGGTAGTGGCGGTGCTGATTTCGGGCAACTGGAGATTTTTGAGCTTTTTAATGTCTATATCCAGCCCGGATTGATTATTCACATATATATTACCGCTTTTGGTATTGGCGTTATAAGGGGTGAAAAACTGTTCAATAACCTTGCCGGCCTTTTTGCCATTTTTGGCGGCGGTGGTTATAGCAGGCTCGCTGTAGGAAATTATGCTATAGGTGGTTTCGCTTTCGGTGTTGCTTTCTTCGGTTACAGGGGTAACCACACTTTGCTTATAGCCCTGCGGTGTAGAAACAAACATTCTGGAGCTTTTAATAACCTCATCGCCGTATTCAGCACAAACAAAGGAAGACCAAAGCACCGAGGATACCGACATAATCGTGGCCAAGGTTCGTACGAATACACCCTGCATAGCCATCACCTCCAAAAATTCCTACATTATATATATTATATAAAGGGCGGTAATATAACCTTAGGCAAGACGGTTCGACTCTTGTCGGTCCAAAACAATAAAATAAATCGAATTTAAACAAGAAAATCCACAAAAAACAGCGATATTTATAAATTTACAAGATTCTACAACAAAAGCTTAATACAAGTAAAATGACAAAGAATGGGTAACTTGTCATAATGGTTAGGTGATTTGCACAAAGCGGCAAATGTTTAGTTGGGTAAAGTGCTGAAATTTTAATAAAAATACAAAAAACACATAATTTGGGATTGAAAAGTACAAAAAATGGTAGTAAAATAAAACTGTATCCTAATATACAAAAATTTTGAAAGGAGATTTATACCATGGCAAAACAAACAAAAAGAATTGTATCACTTTTGGTATCCCTTCTTTTGCTTGCTTCCAGCATGTCGGTTTGCTTCTCGGCATTTGCTGCCGAGCTCACAAGCCTTAACGGTATGTGTATGGAAGATATCCTAAAGAACGATGCCAATATTGGTACAGCAACCCACTACGACTACTTGTGGAATCCTCAGAAGAACTGGGAAGAGCTCCAGTCCTTAGCAAGCGAGGGTACTGCAGAGCTTAACTTCAAAACCGTTGGATCTGCAATCCACACCCACACAGGAAACGGTGTTTACACCTCGACTCCTTCTGCTTCCTACGAAAAGGTAACAAAAGTTAACGGTCTTAACGAAGCCGGCACCGGTTATAAGTG
>JAZQCL010000031.1:0-18639 GCA_045546235.1 Acutalibacteraceae bacterium | reverse complement strand
GTAATTGTCGCTTGCTTTTTAATCTTTTTCATTTTTAGTGGCGCAAGTTGGGACGCAATTGATACGCTTTTAGGATTAGGATTACTTGCGTTTTTATTTGCAAAATCACTATTTAGATGAATTATAAGCAATAATATATCTATTTGAATTCGATTTCCACTTTCATTTTTTTAACCTTCTTTCTAAACCCGATAGCCGACAAGTTTTATCTTGTCGGCTATCATTATTATAAGTGTTGAAGAAGTTAAGAAATATGTTATAATTTGAATATAATTTCAAGGAGTAGATTTAGTAATGGAACTTTCAATGTTTTTTAAAAGCATGATGTGTAGCGTTGTAGGTTTTGTCATATGTTCTATAAATAGTTTTATAAAAAGTTTAGGATTGCACCAAATTTGGTGCATTGGGTGTTGTAATTGTATAAAAGGTATGATAAAATAATATTATCATATTTAGGAGGTTTCTTTATGGAATGTTTAGAACCTAAAAAATTGGCCCTTATTCGTATTTTGCAGATATTTAAAAAATATAGCGACTATGACCATCCGCTTTTGCAAGAGGATATTACCGAGCATCTTGAGAATGATTATGGCATTATTCTTGAAAGAAAGGCGATAAGCCGTAATATTGGTTTGCTTAAAGAAGCTGGCTATGAAATTGAATCAACAAAGGCGGGCAGTTACCTTGAAGAACGCGAGTTTGAGGATAGCGAGCTTCGTATGCTCATAGACGGTGTGCTTTCAAGCAAATATATAACCGCCAAGCACTCAAAGGATTTGATTGAAAAGCTTTGCGCAATGTCTAATAAATATTTCCGCTCACACGTTAAAAATATTTATTCGGTAAATGATTGGTCCAAAACCGATAACCAAGCGCTTTTTTATAACATTGAGCTTATTGACGATGCCATCGAGCGCAGATTGCAAATTCGATTTGATTATAACAAATACGGCACAGATAAAAAGTTGCATAAAAGCAGCACTACTAGGGTTACTCCATATCAGTTAATACTTCATAATCAGCGTTACTATTTGATGTCTTATAATGAGCATTTTGGTAATCTTACCTATTATCGAGTTGACCATATTACCAATATGACCGTCGCAGAAGATAAGCCAGCAACACCGATTACAAACCTTAAAGGATTTGAAAGCGGCATAAACTATAAAGTTCTTGCCACTTCTCTTCCTTATATGTATACCGATATGGTAGAAAATGTGGAATTTATTGCCTATAAGGGTATTACCGACCAAATTGTTGATTGGTTTGGCGAAAATATCAGAATTACCGAGCTTGATGATAAACATATTACTGTTTCCCTCAAAGCAAGCCCCAACGCTATGGAGCACTGGGCAATGCAGTATATAAATTATGTAGAAATAACAAAACCACAAGAACTCCGAGAAAAAATTAAAGAAAGTTTAAAGGCAGCCGTGAAAAAATATAAATGAGGTATTTAAAATGAATGATAAATTATTTATACGTGGTAAAGAAGGGCCTCTTGGAGACAGCGCAGATACAATTAAATTACTTTTTGTTATGAAAGAACCTAACGGAGAAAAATTAAATTGCTTTTGGATGAAAGATGTGTTCACAGGCAACGAGCATGCAAAATCACGTGAAGTTACCCGTTATTTTAATGTTTTAAATATTTATATTGAAAAATTGCTTGGGCAAAGAGCAACAAGAAGAAAAAAAGATGAGATTTTAAAACAAATTGCATTTATCAACCTTTTTCCTTTTTTCGGAGAGAAGAGTACCAAACCAGGACACGGTTATAGCGCATTGATGCAAAAATCTGTTTGGGTAAAGGCAAAAAGAGAAAAAGTAAAAGAAAAAATAACTGTTAAAAATGATTATGAAAAAATCTTACGTAATAGAATAGAAATCATAATAAATGCACTTGAAAGCGACGCATTTGTAGTAGCGCATTTTGAGATAGTTAAGATGCTGAAAGAATATTTGAATAGCACAGAACAGACCATTATAAAACAGACCGATTCAATTGAAAAAAATAAATTTAACATAAAAAGTTATTCATACAAAGGCGATGAAAAAATTTATGCTGTTCAGCATCCACAATCTAGAAAAGTTTCTTATGATACTATCAGAGATCTTATTAAAAACATAAAAAATAAAAACAATTAAAAAAACGGAGCAGAAAATTCTGCTCCGTTTTTTAATCGATTTCAAGAATTAAATATTTAAATGAAGGTGAACATTCTGTTGGGCAAGGATAATCAAACCACTTACATGTGTAGTTTCCTTTGATTATTATAGGCTCAACGCACTTATATTTATTATTAAGAGAACAATAACGCTCTGCATCCTCTAAATCATATATTCTATATTCATCTATAGATTCGTTTCTTTTGCTTTTGCCTGAAATTCTTTCTCTACTTTGTTTATCTATCAATATGTACCAACACAAACGGTCGCTAGCTGTTTTGTCTTCGTATGGAAAAAACTCTTTACAGAGAGATTTTGGGCTCTCTGTCCAATAATTTTTGTCGTTTGTTAACAATATTGCGTATTTTTTTGTTATTTTAATATCATTATTAAAATTTAAAACAAGATTTGAAGTTCCTAATCCTTCTAATCTTTTAACATCTTCCCAAAACAAAAAAGCTCCTAAATCTGGAGCACCTTGTGAAAAGGTGTAACTTTTTCCTCGTTCAGTGTTGTATTCATAGTTCTTTTGTGGAGTTTTATATTTCAATTCAATGGCAAAAAGATTTCCATCCTTACCTTTTACAACAAGGTCGATATATGACTTTTTACATTTACCAGAAGAAAAACTTTCGAAACTATCGTTTTCCGATGCCAAAACCTCAAAGAATACTTCATATCCCTTTTTTTGTAGTTCCCATGCTAAATTAAATTGAAATTGACTTTCATTAGAAAAAATAAATCCGTTTTTAGCCAAACTGTTAATGGATTCTTTTAGGACTTCTGAAAAACTCATATTATATAAATTCCCCTTTTTTATTTTGATTATATCATAAATGAATCCAAATTTAAATGTTTTTCTTAGAATTTGATTTTATGCACCAAAAAGAGTGCATTTGAAATGGTATTATAATATCGTAAAATGAAGCGGAGGTAAAAAATATGGTGTTTTATAAAGTAGAAGCAAAGCGTGATATGCCAGAAAAAGAGAATGAAATGAGCGCTCGAGAAAAAAGAGCGATTTGCAGTTGCCTAGCAGAGCGAAGCGATAACTTTTATCATAAATGCGCGGGCGAATGTTTTGTTGCGACGGTTGCAATCAGAGATGAGAGCGCTACCTTTGCTGTTATCGCCAAAACTACCGATATAGTAAAATCGCAATTTGAAAATTATGTAGCGGAACCTGTATTTCAAATCACATCCTACAAAATTGAAGAAATCACCTTCTCATCATTTAGTTTGTTGCTTACAAGTTCTTTACGTAATTCCTTTATTGTTAGCGACGATGACGAAGTTTTAGAACGTTTTGAGCTTGACGGACTTCAACCTCATCGCGGCGGTTGTGAATTTGGCGAAGCACTTATTGATGATTCATTATCAATAGATGACTGCAAAAAGATTGCAAGTAAATTATTGTTTGAGAACACTATGCACCCCGAGCTTGATAGAATATCGAAAACAAATACTACAAAAAGTATAGGACATCCTGTTCACTATATATTAAGAGTAGATAATCGCGATATTAGAAAGACTGTATACAAGTCGTTGTTGTCTGCCCTTTATTCAAAAGGTAGGATAAAGAATAAGCGATACTCGTTTGTCGATTACAATAGTGAAAGCAGATTTCCCAACTCAACTTTTGATGCACTTTATCGTTCGAGCGCTGGCGGAGCAGTAGTGATTCGCTATACCGATTTGGATGAAAATGATAACCAATTTGCAAAACGTAGCACCGATATAATTGCAGCAGTTTGCGACATAGCGGTTAAATATAAAAATTCTGTACTTACAATTATTTGTGTGCCTAAAGATGTTAATAAAGTTAAAGAGGATTTTTTGCTAAATTTCGGAAGCACCGCATTTATCGAAATTTATGAAGATATTGCTTTTGGAACTGTTGCAGAAAGTTATCTTAAAGCCAAAGCTAAAGAAAACAAAGTTCGCACAGATAAAAAGTTGATGCTTTCCCTTGAAGATGGTAAAGGATATACAGCGGCAGAACTTAACCGCATTTTTGATGATTGGTACTCACGGAAACTTAGAAACGAGATTTACCCTGAGTACAAGAAGGTAGCGTCAGCAAAGGCGAAAATCAAAGAGGAACAACACCAAGGCACCGCCTACGAAAAACTTGAAACACTTATCGGCCTTGAAAACGCAAAAGAAGTAATGAATAATGCGCTAAACTATTTTAAGGCGCAAAAATTATTTGCAGACAGAGGTATGATATCCGAGCGTCCCTCAATGCATATGGTGTTTACAGGAAACCCCGGCACCGCCAAAACCACGGTTGCTCGACTTTTTGCTGAAATAATGAAAGAAAACGGTCTTCTCACAAACGGCGATATGTACGAAGTTGGACGCGCCGACCTTGTTGGAAAATACGTCGGTTCAACTGCTCCCCTTGTTAAATCGGCATTCAAGCGTGCAAAAGGCGGCGTACTCTTTATTGACGAGGCATATTCACTTGTTGATGACCGCGATGGACTTTTTGGCGATGAAGCAATAAATACTATTGTTCAGGAAATGGAAAATCACCGAAAAGACACCATTGTGATTTTTGCGGGTTACTCCGATAAAATGGAAGGTTTTCTTAATAAAAATCCCGGTCTTCGTTCCCGTATTGCTTTTCATATTCCATTTGAAGATTATTCGGTAAGCGAACTTTGCGATATTGCGAAGCTCATAGCGGCAGAGAAAAAGTTAACTCTTTCACCTAATGCCGAAAGTAAACTCGCAACTGTGTTTGAAGCGGCTAGCAAAAACGCTGACTTCGGCAACGGAAGATTTGCTCGCAATATACTGGAAAAAGCAAAAATGGCTCAAGCCAACCGCCTTATGAAAATGGATTTTGATATGATTACCGATAAAGACCTTACAACTATTATCGCCGATGATATTGAAATGCCTAAAGGAAAAACCGAAGAAAAAGTAATTAAGATTGGCTTCATCGCCTGAATATAGTATATAACGATTGAAAAATAAGATAATTCGTATTATAATGTAACTATGAACCAAATTCGGTTCATAGTTCAACGTATAATTGACTTACAAAATTTTGGAGGTATTAAATATGGAAAAGAAATTTAAAGTAGAAAGCCGTGCTTGGTACGGACTTCAGTGGAGAAAAGATTTTTACACATTTGAAGAAGCAAAAGCGCATTTTCGTGAAAAAATCGTTTGTGTAGATGGCATATCACACATTACTGACCACATTGATGAATATGTAAAGGAACATTATCCGGAAAACACTCCTGCTGCATTTGGTCAGCTTAAGGAATTCTTGACAAAAATACTTACCGATGCTGATTATTCTACAAAGCCGGAAGATGTTATAACAGAGGACTTCGAAGACGATAATATCGAATTCTATACAAGTGCTTGGGGCGGCCTCAACTGCTATGTAAAAAACGATGATTACGACGGAAAGTTCCCAATTGCTGAAATTGACGCCATCAATTTTGACGAAGAAGAAAGAGAGTATTATTTCTTTCTTACCGAGAAAAAAGATGGTATGTGTTGGTCGTGGAACCTTTCTCTTTCACCTATCGGCGAGGATGATGAGGAAGAAGAACCAATGATGCTTTCCGATGATGATTTAGACTAAAATTCAATAAACCGCTATATGCGATATGAGCAGAGTGATATTTTCACTCTGCTTTTTTTATGCACTCTAAATGGTGCATTAAAAATTATAATATATTTACACGGAAGACATAGAGGAAGACGAGGTTGATGATTATAATTTTATGACAGCTCTCGGCATTGATGCACCAACATTTAATAAACTTTGCGAATATATTGTAACCGCCAACGATAAAGGAATTGAAATCACAAATGAAACGATCGACAGTTGGATAAAAGGCAACAGATAATACCGGACATCAAAAACCGATGCACCTTTTTTGGTGCGTCGTTTTTTTTATAATGTAGTTACAGTCAAATAAAGGAGTGTAAAAAATATGCCTAATTCAAAAAAACAATTCTCCCTTTCTACCCTTTTTCAAAAATTAAAAAACGACATTGACAGTTTGTCGTTTGAAGATTTGCAAAAAGCAATTGAAACTATAGAGAATGAAAAACAAAAGCTCAAGGCCATTGAGCAAAAAAGAATACAAAATAAAAATCTTGAAGAAATTAAAATGCAAAATGGCTCCGAAAATTTAGAAGGAGGAATTGTGTATATACCTAAAAACTTCAAGAAAATTTATGCTCGAATTTTTAAAGATAACAAAAACATCGTTAAAGTTGTTTTCAACGATGGTTTAACCGAAATATGCGAATCCGCTTTTGAAGGTTGTACTAATTTAAAAGAGATTGTGTTGCCAAGCAACAGAGTTATTCTTCGAAGAAACTGTTTCAAAGATTGCACTTCATTAAAAGAGGTGGAGTTTAAAAACGTTTCAAACATCAGTCCATATGCTTTTGAAAATTGTACTTCTTTAGAAAAAATAAATTTCCCTACAACATTTTCAAGCATCTATACCGGCGCTTTTAAAAATTGCATTTCTTTGCATACCGTTAAGTTTGAGAAAAAAGGCAATTACGCTAAAGTTTTTCCTAGAGCATTTGAAAACTGCCTTTCACTAAAAACAATTGAAATTCCTAGTTGGTGCTATTTTGATATGGAAGCATTTTTAAATTGTCATAACCTTAAAACGATATATGCCTATAACGCTTGGAGATACGCATCTGGATTTATATATTGCAATGCAGAAATACTACCGCTTTAGCACATTTAAACACTAATTTAAAATGATATAAGGAGCAACAAAAAATGAGTAAAGCAAACATTGAAACAGACACCCCTTTAGTAATAGATGCAGTTGAGCTTGCAAAACAAAAGCGCAAGGCACTATTTGATTTTTATGAAAATATTAAAAATGGTACCGAGATTTTTTCGGCCGAAGATTTAGATATCGCTATCGAATCGATGAAACTCGCTCAACTTGATATTAAAGAACGTGAGCGCAGACATCTTCAAGAAAAGGAGGCAGAACTTTTAAAGAAAAAGCTTGAAGAAGATAAGAAACGCCGAATTGCTGCTGAAAAAAGAGCTGCTGCTCGAGCAGCCGCAAAACATAAAAAGCACGTGGAAGAAGTTACGGCAATGGATTTGCCTATCGATTTTGAAAACTCCTTCAAAGAGGACTATCGAGCAAACATCCACTGTGATAACGTTAATGATGCTTTGCTTTACTCAATCGACTCGCTTGGAATGGTTGATATTGAATTTATATCATCTATCACCGGCGAAGAAATGAAGGACGTTATCGAAAAACTTAAAGGATATATCTTCCAAAATCCGCTTCATTGGAATGAATGTTTCTATAAAGGTTGGGAAACTGCAGACGAATATCTTTCGGGCAACCTTCTTCATAAATATCATTTAGCAAAAGAGGCAAACGAAGAATATCTCGGCTATTTTGATGCAAACATTAAAGCCATCGAAGAGGTGCTTGAACCTAATATTAAAACCGATGATATTTATATTACTCTTGGCTCTCCTTGGGTTCCCCCTGATATTATTGATGATTTTATTTTGCATCTTGTAGGACTTGAAAAGAATCAAAAAGGTAGATATCCGAGAGGTGCCGAGCCGTTTTTGGCAAAGGAATATGCCGTTAATCACGATGAAATCACCGGTCTTTGGGATATCCCTCAAAAAACGCGTTTCAGAAAATCTAAGCAGCATGGAAAATATGAGGAAATCAATTATCATGTTTGGGGTACGGAACGGATGGATATGCTCTATCTTTTAGAGAATATTCTTAATATGAAAACCCTTGCTATTTATGATTACGTTGGACCTCAGAAGAAAACCAAGATATTAAACAGCAAGGAAACGGTTAAAATTCTTGAAAAGCAGGATAAAATGATTAACGAATTTAAAACTTGGGTATGGGCAGATAGTGAACGAACCAAAAGACTGCAAGGCGCCTACAATCGCCGCTACGGAAATATCAGGAAACGCCATTTCGATGGTAGTTTCTTTGAGTTTCCCGATATGAACCCTGATATTGAACTCAGACCTCATCAAAAAAATTCAGTTGCACGTATTATTTTTTCGGATAACACATTACTCGCACACGACGTTGGCGCAGGTAAAACCTACACAATGATTGCGGCGGGTATGGAACTTAAACGTCTTGGAAAATCACAAAAAAATATGTACGTTATTCCTAACAACATAATGCCGCAGTGGCGCAAAATGTTCCTTAATATGTATCCAAACGCCAATATTTTGGTGGTGGACCGAAGAAACTTTAACGTAAAGAAAAGAGCTGATACGTTAAATCGAATTATTAACGAAGATTTTGATGCAATTCTTATTACTTATAGTTGCTTTGATATGCTTTCGCTCTCTAAAAAATATTATATTGAGTTTTATGAAAAGCAACTTGCGAGACTGACAAAAGCCAAGGAAAAATTCTCATCCGAAAGAGCTATTGAAGCTAAAAGAGCTGCTGCGATGAGAACTCTCGAGAAACTTCAAGAAGATATGTCTGAAAACGTATGTGAAATTCCTTTTGATGAACTTGGTATTAACTCGCTTTTTGTTGATGAAGCACACAACTATAAAAACGTTTCACTCCATTCGGGCATTATGCGAGTTCGAGGTATTTCAAATAAGGGTTCTTCCAAGTGTGATGCGATGATGGATAAAGTGCATTGTGTTCAGCGCCAAAACGGTGGTGGACGTGTTGTTATGGCAACAGGTACACCTATTACAAATTCTATCACCGACCTATTTATTATGCAAAAGTTTTTGCAAGATGGCGAACTTGAATTTTTAGGTATTCAAAATTTTGATTCTTGGGTAGCAATGTTTGGCAAGAAAGTCAGCGAATTTGAAATTGACGTTGATACCAATAGTTATCACTTAGCAACACGATTTGCAAAATTCTGCAACGTGCCGGAACTTACTTCTATTCTTTCATCGGTAAGTGATTTTTATCACGTTGATAATTCAATGGGTCTTCCCGAATTTGAGGGATATTCAGATTCTATAGCACCGGGCAGTGATGATTTTAAAGACTATTTGCGTGAAATTTCAAATCGTGCAGATGACGTAAGACAAAAACGAGTAGATAAAAAGGAGGATAACCTACTTAAAATTACAACCGACGGCAGAAAAGCCGCCCTTGATATGCGCCTTATTGATATGGTGTATGGCTTGGATGTGGATTCAAAGGTTTATCGTTGCGCAGAAAATATTATGAACATTTACGAAAGCACCAGAGATAAAAAACTTATTCAAATGGTATTTTGCGACAGCTCAACGCCTAAGCAAAGCTTTAATCTTTATGATGAACTTAAAAGTATTTTGGTAGCAATGGGTATGCCTGCGCACGAAATAGCATTTATTCACGATGCTGACAGCGAAGATAAAAAGAATCTTCTTTTCTACGACCTCCGTAAAGGTGATGTTTCGGTTGTTATCGGTTCAACCTTTAAGATGGGACTTGGCGTAAACGTTCAGGAAAAACTATGTGCGCTTCATCATTTAGACGTGCCGTGGCGACCTGCCGATATGGTGCAACGCGAAGGTAGAATCCTTCGCCAAGGCAACCTTTGTGATTCGGTAAAAATTTACCGCTATATTACTAAAGGCAGCTTTGATGCTTATTCCTGGCAGCTTCTTGAAAAGAAACAACGTTTTATAAGTCAGATTCTTTCAGGTAATGTATGCGAGCGTGAGGGCGATGATGTTGACGAAACCGTTCTTAATTATGCGGAGGTTAAGGCGTTGTCGGTAGGCAATCCGCTTATTAAGAAAAAGGTAGAAATAACTAATGAAATCGACAGACTTCGAATTTTACAACGTGACTATATTGTTTCCCGTCAGAGAAAAGAGCAGGAACTGTCCGAACTTCCCGCAAAGATTGAAAAGCAGAAAAAGCACATTGCAGATACCGAAGAAGATATTAAATATTACGCCGAAAACAAAATTGATTATAAACAAATGGAATATGAAGACCAAAAAGAAATTAGAGATTTAATTTATACAGCCGTTAAAACTCACGTTAATAAGCCAATGGAAAAGGTCGTACTTACCTATCAAGGCTTCGACGTGGTTGTTCCTGCACGTATGATGCCCAAAAAGTCCAACACAAAAAATGTTGACGAGACTGAAAAAGAGCAAAAGCACAGTGAAATTTCGTGGGTTTTTGTTAAGCGAAACGGTGCGTATTATATGGAAATTGAAAGTCTTCAGGGTATTACCAAGCGACTTAACAATCTCCTTGAAGATTTACCGAAGGCAAAAATCCGCCGTGAGGGTGTTCTTGAAACTTTAGAAAACAAAAAAGCAGTTTTAGAGGTCGAGCTTGCAAAGAAGGGCGAATCATACGCCGCAGAAATTTCAAAACTTGCATTAGAGCTTGAAGAAATTGATAAAAAGTTAGGAGTGGCAGCATAATGAGTGAACCAAGAGTAAATATGCCGATTTTATCGGTCGAAAAAACCATAAAACATTTATCCAGTATTTATTGTGAGATTGTGAAAAAAGGTATTTCTCCCAAAGTGTTACCGTCGGTAATGCTTTGGGGACCTCCAGGTGTAGGTAAATCACAAGCAATTCGCCAAATTGCAAAAGATATAAAGAAAAACACTGGCAAGGAGACTCGAATAACAGATGTTCGATTGCTTCTTTTTAACCCTATTGATTTGCGTGGTATCCCTACATCAAATGCCGATAAAACATTGGCAATTTGGCTTAAACCTCAAATTTTCCAAATGGACCCGAGTGAAGATATTGTAAATATTTTATTCCTTGATGAGATTTCGGCGGCACCGCAATCAGTCCAAGCGGCTGCATACCAAATTACCCTTGACCGTGTGGTTGGCGAACACAAACTTCCCGATAACTGCATTATTATTGCCGCAGGTAACCGTGTAACCGATAAATCGGTGTCCTTCAAAATGCCTAAGGCACTCGCCAACCGTCTTTTACATATTGAGGTGGAAGGAAGCTTTGAGTCTTGGCAAAATTGGGCAGTTCGAGCCGGCGTTAATCCCAAAGTAATCGGTTTTCTTTCTTTTAGAACCGATAAACTTTTCGGCTTCGACCCTAAAAGCGATGATTTGGCATTTGCAACACCTCGTTCGTGGGAAATGGTCAGCAATCTTCTTAATAACGTTTGCGATAATGTTGAAACAATGTATCCACTTATAGCGGGCCTTATTGGAAGCGGTCTGGCACTTGAATTCCGTTCGTGGTGTAAATTGCACTTTAAACTTCCTAATACCGAAGATATTTTTATGGGAAAAAGTTGCGAAATTCCTAAATCAGCCGATACGCTTTATGCCATAGTATCTTCTATGACCACTTATGCAAAGGAACATAAAACCGATATGGAACAAATCGGAAATTCACTTGCTTATGCGTCTGGTTTTCCTGCAGATTTTATCTCTCTGCTGGTAGAAAACTATGAAAATATTGAAGAAGGTTATAATAAATTCCTAATGCAAATTCCTGAATACTATGAGCTTAGCCGAAAACGAGGAAGAATACGCAATGGACAAGTTTGATAAAAGAACATACGAAATCATAAAGCGGCTTCAGAATGCGCGTCTTAACCTGCTTTCAAAACAACCGTTTTACGCCCTATTACTTCTCCATATGAAATTTTCGCTTGATATTTCTTGTGAAACGGCCTATACCGATGGTGAGCGAATCGCATTTAATCCCGATTTTATGGATGCACTTTCTGATAAAGAACTTGAATTTGTACTTATGCATGAGGTGTTGCACGCGGCACTTGGTCATCCCTTTAGAAAGCAATCAGATTATGACCTTGAATGTTACGATAAAGCTTGTGATATTGTTGTAAATTCTAATATTCTTTATAGCTTTAATATGGATATAAGTAGCATAACACTCAAAAATTTTGGCGTTGCTATGCATAAAACACCAAGCGGTAAAGAAGGATATAAATTTACCGTTGAGGAAGTTTATGCAGAATTACTCAAAGTATCGGGAAAGAATCGGAAGAATAAAAATCCAAACGGAATCAGCAGCAACGGTGGCAATAGTAACAATTCTGCTGATGGCAATGCAGCTTCTTCTGATGGGGGCGATGAAAAGCCAAGTGAAGAAGATGAAAACGCAAGTAACAACGCCCCCAAAAAAGGTAAAAACAAAGACCAAAATGATGGTTTGGGCAATTCTTCTGGCGGAAATCAAAAAAGCAACGCAAAACAAAAAGGTAACGAAAAAGGAACATCTTCCGGTGGCGGTGATGGGGAAATTACCGATGATGTTTTGAATAACCTTATAGCCGATTTGCTTAAAGGTAGAGCAGTTTACGGCAAGGTTGACCCAAATACTAGCGTTGCTGAAGATAAGATTGAAGACAGCGAAAAGCAAGGCGAAGTTGACGATCATTCCTTTTGGAATGGAGACGAAGAAGATAATATTGGTCGTGATACCTGGCTTAACCGTATGATTGAAGCAACCGATATTATCGCTCAGAGTAAAGGTGGCAAAGGGCGCGGCACTATGCCGCTTGCCGCAGAACGAGTTATAGAAGAGCTTAAGAATCCAACACTTGACTGGCGAACAATACTTAATGATTTTGTGCAGGAGGAAATCTGCGATTATTCTTTCTCTCCGCCCGATAAACGAATGGAGGATAGTCCGTTTTTCTTGCCTGATTTTAATGAAAAGGATGAAAGCATAAAGGACATTTTGTTTATGATAGATACATCTAGTTCAATGGGCGATAACCAGATAACCGAATGCTATAGCGAAATTTATGGTGCTATCCAGCAATTCGGTGGCAAACTGCAAGGCAAGCTTGGCTTTTTTGATGCAATTGTAGTCGAACCTATTCCTTTTGAGAATGAAGATGAATTTAAAATAATTCGTCCCAAAGGCGGTGGAGGTACATCATTTGATATAATTTTTGATTATGTTGAAAAAGAGATGGAGGATGAGCCACCGGTAAGCATTGTAATACTAACTGATGGATATGCGCCTTTCCCCGATGAGTCCCGTGCAAACGGAATTCCTGTGCTTTGGATTATAAATAACAAAGAAGTTAATCCACCTTGGGGCAAGATTGCAAGAATCTTAGACAACGCACCAAAATAAGTGCATAAGACTTCGTATAATACCTTTAGAAAACAGTAAAGGAGACATATAAATGAATAACCTTTTTAGAATGAGAGAGCTTATTGAGCTAATTAACAATGCGGATAAAGCCTATTTTGGCGAAGATAAGCCGATTATGACCGATAAAGAATATGATGCATTGGTTGAAGAACTGACAAATATTGAAAAGGAAACGGGTATTCATTTTAAAAACTCTCCCATTGGTAAAGTAGGCGGTGAGGTTAAAAAAGGTCTTGAACCCGTCACCCACACAAAGCCAATGCTTTCGTGTAATAAAACCAAGGATTTACGTGAGGTTGTTGAGTTTGCAAAGGAAAATGACGTGGTGCTTTCTTGGAAAATGGATGGACTTACGTTAGTACTGAGATATGAAAATGGCGAATTTAAGCAGGCGATTACACGTGGGCACGACGGTATTGTTGGCGAAGACGTAACCCATACCGTAAAAGAAATGCGAAATGTTCCAATGCATATTCCGTGCAAAGACAGTTTTGAGGTTCGTGGTGAAGGTGTGCTTTCTTTTGAAGATTTTAATACTCTTACAAAGCTTGGCGAAAAGTCATCCCACCCAAGAAGTGTTGCAGCAGGCGCTGTTCGAAGTTTTGTTGCAGATAGAGGAAAACTTTATCACATCGATTTTATTGCTTTTGAGTTAATTAAAGAAGACGAACCCGAAACTAAAATAGAACAGCTTAAATTCTTAAAGGACAACAGTTTCTCTGTTGTTGAGCACATCCTTGTAGAATCTGATAACGAGGAAAAAATTGAATGTGCTATCAGGAAATGGACTCCCGAAGGTTTTGCATATCCTGTTGACGGTATCGTTGCTGAGTATAACGATATTGAGTATGGTAAATCTTTGGGTGCTACTGCTCATCACGAAAAGAGAATGTTGGCGCTTAAATGGAAAGACGAGGTTAAAATGACCACCTTCCGTGGTGTTACTCTCAACACTACCCGAAACGGAACTGTAAGTATTGTTGGCGAATTTGATGAAGTTCTGATTGATGGCACAAAAGTTCATAGAGCCAACCTTCACAATCTAAGCAATTTTGAAAAATTTCAATTTGGCATTGGCGATATGATAAGTGTTTATAAAGCCAATATGATTATCCCTCAAATTTCAGAAAATCTTACTCGCAGTGGCACTTATGAATTACCAAAGTATTGCCCAAGTTGTGGCGAAGAACTTACCATCCAGGTATCACCCGGTGGAATTAAAGAACTATATTGCCCTAATACGGAATGCATTGCCCGAAATGCAAATAAGATTGCTCGCTTCTGTGATAAAAATGCAATGAATATTGATGGGCTTTCGGCTACTACTATTGAAAAAATGGTGGCTTATGGTTGGGTTAAAAATTTCAAGGATTTGTATCATCTTGAAATTCATGCTGATAGTATTCTTTCGGCGCCCGGTTTTGGCCCCGATAGATATAACGCACTTATCGAAGAAATTGAAAAGAGTCGCAAATGTTTAATGCATAGATTTTTAGTTGGTATTGGTATTCCGCTCTTAGGCCTCGAAGCCGCAAAGAAATTGCATCAGTATTTTTATGGCTCTATGGAAAAATTTGAGGATGCCATAAAAGCGGGATTTCGCTTTTCTCATATTGAGGGTGTTTCCGAAGCTTTAAATGCCGCTATTTATGAATGGTATGAAAAGACTATCAATCAGAACACGCTCCATGCACTTATGGCAGAACTTGAATTTACAGGTGTACAAAAACAAAATGAGGGAAATACAAATCCGTTCTTTGATAAACAGATTGTGGTTACAGGAACATTCGAAAACTTTGACCGCCCCGCAATTATTGCGCTACTTGAATCTTTAGGCGCAGTAACACATAATAGCGTTAATAAATCAATCGATTATCTAATTTACGGCAATCTTCCGGGCAGCAAAAAGGTTGGTGTTGCTATCGAAAATGGTGTAACTATGATTAGTGAGCAGAAGTTTGCTGAAATGCTGGAGCAAAACCGATGAATCCTTACATTAAACAAATTATTATTGAGAAAAACGGAAAAATCACCGAAAGTCTTGAGTTTAACAAAGGGCTTTCGGTGGTTAAAGGGAGCGCGGAAATCTACGATATTATAAAACTTCTTCTCGGAATTAAAGAGGCAGCTCGCAGTTTTTATAATATCCGTTTTTTGTCGGTTGTAGAGCATGACAAAACCTATTATATTCGTGGCAGTAAAAACAAGGGAGACCTGCTATTTGACGTTTCTATTTTCAGCGATGAAACTGAATGTACGGAAGAGTATTTTGATACTCTAAAAGAAGCGGATGAAATAAATTCGTCGCTTTTCTTTCACCGTTTTAAAAGGCAAGACTTTCCACACAAACTTTTCAGGTATAGAGACTTACTTAAATATTATCCAAACGGAGATTTTTCTCCGATTACAAATGGCTACGGAACAACTCGCAGTTTTAGAGGATTTATTACCGATTATATTAAGAATTTTAAACCAATAAAATTACGTGAAGACAAAGATCTTTATCTTAAACTGTCAAACGAGGGCGAGTTTAATGTAGGTCTTATAAATAGTAACGAAAAAGTTTTTTTAAGTGAGAGCGAAACCGTGCTATATCATTACCTAAGTTTTATAAGCATTGCTGACTTTTGGTCCAGAGCTGAAAAAATAAGAAATCTGAATCATGTGAATAAACCGCTTATAGTGTCTAATTTTTTAGAACGTTTAGATTGCAATATTGATTTATCTGAAATAGTGCACCTTACAAATAAAATTGATAGACAGATTATTATCTTTTCAGAAGAACAAGTGAATCACACATTGCTTTTTAATCAAGATAAGGAGTTGGTTGTATGAAAATACCAAACGATGAAAACGAGAAAAGAAAGAAACTTTTGGACTTTTATGAAAATATTAAAAAAGGAAATTCCGTTTTTTCTGCAGAAGAATTAGATATTGCTATAGAAACATTAAATTTAGCAAGGCAAACTGTTAAGCAAACCAATCAAGGCAATATAAAAAGCAATACCCCTCCGGCCAAAAACGAAAGCGATGAAAATGTCGAAGTCGCTCAAACCGAACCACCTGAAATTCCCCAAAAAGAAGAAACTTATGACAATAAAACACTTTTGCTGCCGAGCTATGACTGGTTTGTAACAAAGCACGATGGTAAACCTGCTTCTAATACCTTTACGGGCTCGCGTCGGAAAGATTCAACCAAAGGACACTTTTCAACCACAACATTTAATTATAAGGTTTCGGTTAGCAACGTTGGAAAAGAGGATGCAAAAATCATTGTTAATTGCTTTTTAGAAAAGCCTTGGTATAAAGGTTGTGGTCGCCAGCTGCTCGCAGAAAATGAATTTGAATGTTCACCTTGCGGATTAGCAGAAGCAGTAAGCCATCTAAATAACGAATGTCAGAAATTTATGGAAGATGATACAATTGTCTAATATAAAAAATGAAACATCAAGCAAAAAGGAAATGTTACTCAGTGCCATTAGGCTTATATTGTTACTGATGATGACCAAATATTAAAGAACCCTCACTTGCTATATTAACGTCGATATGATAAAATCAAAATGTAATTCTATTGTACCAAATCAGGTACATAGCATTTACTATAATAACCTTACAATAAATGATAAGGAGAATGGATTATGGAAGAAAAAATTATTGATAGTATGAGTGAAACCGCCCTTACACCTGCTGATTTTATTACCCTTATGTTCGAGCGCACCGATGAAGATGGCATTCTTTATATCCCGGGCTGGCACTACGACCGTCCCGGTTGGGAGTGCAACGCTCCCGGTAGCACCGATGAAAATGACAGTTATCGCTGTCGAGTTGATTGGAATCTTGCAAAATACGAAAAATTACTTGAAAAATTCAACGAGCATTATTCTAAGCTTCAGCAAATTGCAAAAATAGAAGAGGAATCGGATGACAAGAATAAACCTTTTGAATTAAAGGGAGAGTTATATGATTTTTGGAATACATATTTAAAACCCTTTGATAATGGCGGATTTGATTTAGAAAAAATACGCGATATTGATGATAGACTTGAGACTATTGAATGGGTTAAGGTTATTGCAGGTAATATTGCCAAAGGCAACTCTTTAAAAGATTATGAAAAAGAAGCTTTAACCGAATATGTTGATATAAAAGTCAGTGATGATGAACTCAAATATCGAGAGAAATATCACAATATCGTATTAAAAGATGCTGAAAATCGTATTGGCACAAATATATGTGCTTATGACGTTGTTGTGCGTTCTATGCGACTTTGTCGACTTTTCTATCTAAATGCGCCCCAAATTATAATCAATAACGAAGCTCGTGAATTGGCCGCCGCATTTGTACTCCACGAGTATGGTGTGTCCCGTGAACTCGTTGATAACACGGTTCGCCTTCGTCTTGAACAAATGGAGCTGATGACCGAAGAAGAATTAGACGAACTTTATCGCCCTCAAAAAGCAAATACGCGTAAAAGCTTGGCACCACTCTTTGTGTTTGAAATTTTGTCAAAGTATTCTAATTCTAAAATTCATTTAAGACAAAATGATATTTTGAAGAAGTTAAGCGAATACCCTTATGAAATTTCGCTTGAGCGAAAAGCACTCAGCCGAATTATCCACAACCTTACCGATTCGCCACATTATGCCATTTTTCAGGACAAAAGCGGCGTATGGGTGGATAAGGAAAACTAATAATTATAAGCAAAATAACTGTCTACAAAACGAAACCGAACTTTCATACTTCACCCTCGACCTCGAAAAGTGGGATGAAAATGATTGTACTTAGTTGATTTTTGTCGAAATTTTTATTATGTTTATTAAGAAGTTGTTATAAGCGGAGGATGATTATGGATAAAAAAAGACTTATTATAATTAACCGTATGTATGCAGGTAAATACCTTACCGAAGGCGAGAACATAGGACACGAAATTATAAACTTAATTCGTTCCGATAATGGAAACAATTATTTATGGCTTAATGCTGGTGGCATCTGTGATATTTCAAAATTCATTGATAAAAAAGGTAATCTTATTTACGATGAAATTATTATGCTTATGGTTAGAATGTATGGTCATAGAAAATGGAAAGTTTTAGCAAAAGCCGAGATCGACACATCAGATTTACATAAATATATGGCGCCTAAGTTCAATGCAAAATATCATAAAATACAATCTGAAATAATAAATAAAGAAGGCATCTTTTATGGAGGCAAACCACTTGACAAAATATTTAGTGGTAATTATTTTAATGGGCAGTTACAAAGTGGTATTGATATATATTTCACCTTTAAAGCTCAAAACCTACTGTTGCCGTGTGAAACGCCAGAAAATATAGAAAAAACCATTATAGATATTA
>JAZQCL010000030.1:0-6685 GCA_045546235.1 Acutalibacteraceae bacterium | reverse complement strand
CTATATAACGAGTGATGAAAAATGCGCAGCATATTTTGTTGCATTTAATTGCATTGTTCGGATAAATGTTTATAGTTCTGAAGAGCAAAATTCCGTAGATGGTTGGTCTGCGAAATACTTTGACTATTTCGATTTCGAAACCGTATCATTAACAGATTAAAACACAAGAAAACTCCACCTCTTGATGTTGAGTGGTGGAGTTTTGCTATGTTTAATATGCACAATAATAGGGTGTAAATTTATGTATAATAGCAATAGAAAACTTTGGCTGGGTTTTTAGTTTCGATAAAATATTTACATAAATGGGGCGAAAATACGAAGTATAAACTGCTTTACCTTCAGCCACCAGGGGCGGTGCGCCCATTCTTCGGGGTTGATTTGCTCGCTTATCTGCATAATGTTTATTAAATTCTCTTTAATTTCGGGCACTGCGGGGGTAGAGCACATCCACACACCGCACTCGAAGTGGAAGTTAAAGGAACGGTAGTCCATATTAACGGTGCCTACGGTGGCGTAGCGGTCGTCTACACAGAAAAGCTTGGAATGAATAAATCCGGGGGTGTATTCGTAAATTTTTATACCTGCCTCTAAAAGCTGGGAATAGTGGTACTGTGTAACTGGGTGTACGTACCATTTATCGGGAATGTGGGGGCAAACTATGTGTATATCTACGCCGGATTTTGCGGCGCGCTCTAAAGCGTCTATCATAGTGTTGTCGATAATAAGATAAGGGGTTGCAATATAAATATAATCCCTGGCAGAATTTATCATTTGAATATACAGGCCTTCGGCGGTGCGATGCTCGTCGAAGGGACCGTCGCAATAGGGTTGAACAAAGCCTGCGGCAAGCTCTAAGGGCTTGTTCACAAGGTAATCCTCAACCTGCATCTGGGTTTTATTATTGGTGAAGTTCCACATTGAAACGTACATAGCCGTAAAGCTGCGTACAGCTTCACCCTGCAGCCTTATTCCGCAATCCATCCAATGGCCGTGAAGTTTTAAGCGGTTGATGTATTCGTCGGCGATATTAAAGCCGCCAGTGAAGGCAACCTCGCCGTCGATAACAATAATTTTGCGGTGGTTACGGTTGTTAAGAAAAATGTTGGAAGAGGGCTTGATGGGGTTGAAAACCGAAACCTGAATGCCGTTTTTACGCAGGTCTTCAACAAAGCCCTTATACTGGCGGTTGGCCGAGCCAAAATCGTCGAAAAGCACCCTTACCTCTACTCCGTCGGCAATTCTGCGTTTTAAAACGGTGTAGATTTCCTCCCACATAAAGCCTTCGGCAAGAATAAAGAACTCTATAAAAATGTATTTCTTTGCCCTTTCCAGGTCTTTTAAAACTGCGGCAAACACCGATTCACCCGAGGGGTAAAATTCCGAATCTGTTCCGTTATAAAGGGGGTAGCCGCTTTCGTTATAAAGGTAGTAGGATTGCTTTGCACCCATAAGCACGTGGTTGGCAAGCTGCTCTACTGTGTCGATGTTTTGGGGAAGCTGGGTTAAAGCCTCTTTTTCAAAGGCGCAGTATCTCTTTTTTAAATAGGGAAGCACACGGTTGCCGCCAAAGGTCATATAAAACAGCCAGCCTGCGCCAAAGGGGATAAGCAGAATAAAGGCAATCCACATAACCTTGTAATTAGGGTTGCCGCGGCGGTTAACAATAAAAATAACCGAGCAAACACTGAACATTTCAAAAAGAACGTAGGCCCAGTACATATTCTTGAAAACGTAAATTCCTGCATACAGCGTTAGCCCTACCTGCAAAAGCAGCAGTAAGGCTGTAACTATAAATCTTCGCGGAATTTTGTGGCCGCGTTTGGCTCCGAAATCTGCCATAATAACCCTCTTTATACCTTTATTAAATAATTATACCATAACATAATACCACATTTTTTAACAATTTGCAAATTTTACCTTAAACTATTGACTTAACGGATACATATTGTATAATAGTTAACATGTTAACTAAAAAAAGGGGGGTACCGTTTTGGATAATGCCAAAAACGCTGTGCACAGCTTTATGTGCACTAACCGTATGCATCGCCGTGTGGCGGATAAAACCGTAAGTGCAGCGGGAATAGATTTACACCGCAGCCAACATATGCTGCTTGTACATCTGCGACATTGCGAGGACGGTTATTCTCAAAAGGAGCTGGCAGAACACCTGAACATAAGCCCTGCTGCTTTGGCTGTGAAAATTAAAAAGTTAGAGAGCGACGGCTTTATTACCCGCACCAAAAATCCCGACGATAGCCGCACAAATGCTGTAAGCATTACCCCTAAGGGCAAGGCTATTCTCGATAAAACCTACAAGCTTTTCAGCGGTATCGACGCCCGTATGATAGAGGGAATTCCCGAAGAGCAGTTGCAAAATTTCGTGCAGTGCTTAAACAAAATGTACAGTAACCTTGAAAAGCTTTACCAAAACCCTGCAATTTTAGAGGAGGAAATGTAATGAAATGGTCAAAATACATTAAACCCTATTTAGCCTATTATATATTAGGGCCTCTTTGTATGATAATTGAGGTTATAGGCGAGGTGCTTATGCCCTGGTTTTTGGGGCTGATAGTAGACTATGGCTTGGAAAACAAGCCCTTAAACGAAGCTCCTGCGGCAATCCGCTGGATTCTGGAAACCTTCGACGCGCCGGTATACGTTGTGGCAATAATGGTGGGTATGATTATCACCGCCATTCTTATGATGCTGGGCGGCGTTGGCGGCGCATATTTCGGCGCAAAGGCGGCCATAAACTTTGCAGGTGACCTGAGAGCCGACGTGTACCGCAAGGTGCAGACCTTCTCTTTTGCTAATATCGACAAATTTTCCACCGGCTCGCTTGTAACTCGCCTTACTAACGACGTAACCCAACTGCAGAATTTTGTTAATATGGTGCTTAGAATGTGCCTGCGTTCCCCGGGTATGATGATTGGCGCCCTTATAATGGCCTTTACCTTAAGCCCCCGCTTAACAACCGTGCTGGCAGTAACAATGCCGCTGCTTATTGCGGCTCTGGCCTTTATAATTTCTAAAGGCTTTCCGAAATTTTCAAAAATGCAGGGTAAGATAGATGGCCTTAACTCCACCGTTCAGGAAAGCATAACCAACGTAAGGGTGGTAAAATCCTTCGTACGTGAGGAAAGGGAAAAGGAAAAATTTACCACCGCCAACGGAAATCTAAAAAAAGCCGGTCTCAGCGCAATGGGAACAATGATTTTTGTAAATCCTGTTATGACCTTTTTTATGAATGTTACCACCATTCTTGTGGTATGGTTCGGCGGAAATATGGTGGTTGGGGGCAGTATGTCCTCGGGCAGCCTTATATCCTTTATTACCTACATTAACCAGATTCTTTTCTCTTTAATGATGATAACTATGATGTTCGCAATGTTTTCACGTGCTTTGGCCAGCGGAAAGCGTATTCGCGAGGTTTTAGAAGAGGACGTGGACATTAAAGACGGCGATTTAGATGACGCTCAGCGTAACACCACAATAAATCGGGGCGAAATCGAGTTTCGCAATGTTTACTTCCGTTATTATAAAAACAGCGAAGACGAGGTGCTAAAGGGCATAAACCTTAAAATTCCTGCAAAAGCCACGGTTGGTATAATCGGCTCTACAGGTTGTGGTAAAACCACCCTGGTGTCACTTATACCAAGGCTTTACGACCCCGACAGCGGTCAGGTGCTTATAGATGGCGTTAACGTTCAGGATTATTCACTTTACAACCTGCGCGAGGGTGTGGGAATGGTGCTGCAGAAAAATGTGCTTTTCTCTGGCTCAATTGAAGATAACCTTCGCTGGGGCAATCAGGAGGCTACAGACGAAGAGCTTTATGTTGCCGCTTCTCACGCTCAGGCCGATAAGTTTGTACGTGATTTTACCGATGGCTATGCCACCGATTTAGGGCAGGGCGGTTCTAACGTTTCCGGCGGTCAGAAGCAGCGCCTTTGTATTGCTCGCGCACTGCTGAAATCTCCAAAAATTATTATTTTAGACGACTCTACAAGTGCTGTAGATACCGCAACCGAGGCGCAGATACGTACCGCCTTCCGCCAAGAGCTGGCCGACTCCACCAAAATTATAATTGCCCAGCGTATTTCTTCGGTTATAGATGCCGATATAATTGTTGTTATGGATAACGGCAAAATCACGGGTGTGGGCACCCACAGCGAGCTTATGGAAAACAACGAGGAATATAGAGAAATCTACTATTCTCAGAACGAAAAGAAGGAGGCTTAAAGCAAATGGCAAGGTCTTTAGAAGAATTAAGAAAACAGTATGCCAGAGCAGTTAAGCCTCAGCGTGGCGGCCCGGGCGGCGGCCCCGGCAGGCACGGCCCACGTGCTAAGGGCAAGCCCAAAAACACCAAAGCCACGATTTTTAGAATGCTTAGCTACCTTAAGCCCTATAAATTGCACCTTATAATTGTGGCGGTTTGTATGCTGCTTACCTCTGCCACCTCACTGGCCGGCTCGCTAATGTTGCGCCCCATTATAAACGACCTTATTAAAAAGGACGTATCTGTAGAAGCAAGGCTTACAAATCTTGCAGGTATGCTGGCGGTACTTGCAAGCGTATATATGGTGGGTGTGTTTACAAACTATATTCAGGCAAGGCTTATGCTCATCGTTTCCCAAGGGGCTTCAGAAAGAATTAGAAACGACCTTTTCTGTAAGCTGCAAACCTTGCCTGTGCGATTTTTCGATACCAACACCACCGGCGAAACAATGAGCCGTTTCACCAACGACGTTGATAATATTGATATGATGCTTAACCACTCGCTGGTAAGCGTTGTTTCGGGTGTAATAACCCTGGTAAGCACCTTTATTGCCATGCTTACAATGAGCGTATGGCTTACCCTTATCACCGTATTTTTTATCCCACTTTTCGTTTTCGGCGGCGGTGCTATTGCCAAGGCTTCTTCCAAGTATTACAGCGGTCAGCAATCGGCCCTTGGTGCCGTAAACGGCTATATTGAAGAATCCGTAACAGGGCAGAAGGTAGTTAAGGTTTTCAACCACGAGGATATATGTGTTGAAGAATTTTCAACCCTTAACGACGACCTGCGCCATAAGCAGTTCAAGGCAATGTTTTTTGGCGGAATTATGGGCCCTGTAATGGGCAACACTTCACAAATTAGCTATGCCACCACAGCAGGTGTCGGCGGACTTCTGTGTCTGGCAAATAAATTCGACGTAGGCGGACTTACGGTTTTTGTAAACTACTCCCGTCAGTTTTCCCAGCCCATAAATATGTTGGCTCAGCAAACCTCTACGCTTTTCTCGGCTTTGGCCGGTGCCGAGCGTGTGTTCAACATTATGGATATGGACCCCGAAGCCCCCGACAAAGCCGATGCCGACCCGATGGAAGAAATTCAGGGTATGGTGGAATTCAGCGACGTTACCTTCGGCTATAACCCCGATAAGGTTATTCTTAAAAATATCTCGCTTTATGCAAAGCCGGGGCAGAAAATTGCCTTTGTTGGCTCTACAGGTGCAGGTAAAACCACCATTACCAACCTGCTTAACCGCTTTTACGATATTGATTCGGGCAAAATTACAATCGACGGTGTTGATATTAAGGATATCAAGCGTGACGTATTAAGGCGCAACATTGCAATGGTTCTGCAGGATACCCACCTGTTTACGGGAACGGTTATGGAAAACATCCGTTACGGCAGGCTTGATGCCACCGACCAAGAGGTTATCGAGGCGGCTAAAACCGCCAGTGCTCACAGCTTTATTATGCGGCTTGACAAGGGCTACGACACTATGATTACGGGCGACGGTGCCAACCTTTCCCAGGGTCAGCGTCAGCTTCTTAACATCGCCCGAGCCGCAATATCTAAGGCTCCTATATTGGTGCTTGACGAGGCCACCAGCTCGGTAGATACCCGCACAGAGCGACATATCGAGCACGGTATGGATAGGCTTATGAAGAACCGCACCACCTTTGTAATAGCCCACAGGCTTTCTACAGTAAGAAACGCCAATGCCATAATGGTTTTGGAACAGGGCGAAATTATAGAACGTGGCGACCACGACGACCTGCTGGCTCAAAAAGGCCGATATTACGAGCTTTACACAGGCAAAAGAGAATTGGACTGATTTTAAAAACAGAAACTCCACCACTCGTCTGAGAGGTGGAGTTTTGCTATGTTTAATATGCACAATAATAGGATGTAAATTTATGTATAAAAGCAATAGAAAAACTTTCTGAAGGATGGTAGAATTAAAGCAAGAAAAAAATTACGTTTAAAAACCACGTCGTGTTTAATGGCTTTAATATTGCTTTGAAGATGATGACAAAGGAGAAGAGCCAGACGATGACAAATATTGTAGTAATGAAAACTGTGATGAATGCCGAGGCACGCTATGTAATGAAAATTGTTTGATGTCAAGCTGGTGTCCGGACAATATCGGAAATTACGATTATAATGATCTGTTGTGTGATAAGTGCAAGGAAGATATATATAATTTTTTGAATCAGGAGTGAGAAATAGTGCTTAAGTTAATTTCTTGTTTTTTTTTAGTAGTGGAGTTGCTTTTTTTAGTATCTTGTAATAACAACTCGCCAGTAGAGGACAATAAATATGAAACTAGTTCATTCGATGATTCAAGTAAAACCAGTTCGTTCGATGATTCAAGTAAAACCAGTTCGTTCGATGATCCAAGAACATCTA
>JAZQCL010000029.1:0-8094 GCA_045546235.1 Acutalibacteraceae bacterium | reverse complement strand
CGAAATTTTGCACCGCTCCAAGGTGCTGAAAATTTCGGGCACCGCGAGAGTCACGCGGGCAGCAACTTCACCTTACGCAAGGCGCGGCTGCCAAAACAAAAACTTAATATACAAATGCGTCTAAACGCGGAATTGGCAGTTTTCGGCAGAGCGCTGCCTTACGGCAGAAAAAGCGATAGCCGAAAAGGCGTAGCGGTCGAAATTTTGCACCGCTCCAAGGTGCTGAAAATTTCGGGCACCGCAAGAGTCACGCGAGCAGTAACCTTGCCTTACGCAAGGCGCGGCTGCCAAAACAAAAACTTAATATATAAATGCGGGTGTGGCGGAATTGGCAGACGCGCTAGACTTAGGATCTAGTGTCACGCACGTGCAGGTTCAAGTCCTGTCACCCGCACCAAAAATCCCGAATGCGAAAGCGTTCGGGGTTTTACTTTTTCACTATTCACTTTTCACTCTTCACTAAAAAACGCATTCGGGATTTTTGGCAAGTAATAAGTAATAGTGAATAGTGAAGAAGTATTGAGGCTTCGCCGCTTTTATGCTATAATACACAAGGTGGTGAGTGTATAAAACTTAATGTCAAGAGAATACTATACAAAAAATCTATGGGAGAAACAAAATGAAAATTTTATTTTACGATACAAAGCCTTACGACAGAGAATCATTCGACAATATTTTATCCCAATATAGTGATGTAACCATCGACTATTTGAAAACCGACATTTCAATCCGTACAGTAAGCCTGGCCACAGGATATGATGCTGTGTGTGTGTTTGTGGCTTCAGACCTTTCTGCCGATATAGTAAACGCCCTTGCAGATTATGGAGTAAAGCTTATACTTTTGCGGTGTGCCGGATTTAATAATGTAGATTTAAAGGTCGCGGCAGAGCGTGGGATAACCGTAATGCGCGTTCCCGGATATTCTCCCGAGGCGGTGGCAGAGCATGCTTTAGCCTTGGCCTTTGCGGTTAACCGCCACATTCACAAGGCTTACATTAAGGTGCGGGAAAATAACTTCAGCCTTATGGGGCTTACGGGTATGAATTTTCACGGCAAAACGGCAGGAATTATAGGCACTGGCAAAATTGGTGCTGCTATGGCAAGGGGCTGTTATGGGCTGGGAATGAAGGTGATAGGTTACGATAAATACCCCAATCTGGAGCTTGATTTTATAGAGTACGTAACCTTGGACGAACTTTTTCGCCGTAGCGACCTTATATCGCTCCACTGCCCGCTTATGGAAGAAACCTACCATATAATCGACCTTAATGCAATCGAAAAAATGAAGGACAATGTGATACTTGTAAATACCTCGCGTGGGGCACTTATCAGTACCGAGGATTTGATAAAGGGCATAAGAATGCACAAGTTTGCAGGTGTTGGCCTGGACGTATACGAGGAAGAGCAGGAAAATGTATTCGAAAACCGCGAAGACGATATACTGGAAACCTCTGTTACTGCACGTCTGCTATCTTTCCCAAATGTTATTGTTACCTCTCACCAGGGCTTTCTTACCACCGAAGCGCTGGACGCCATAAGCATAACAACCCTTGAAAACGCCACAAGCTTCGGCCGCGGCGAACCCATAGCAGGGAATATCGTTAAATAATAAAAAAGCAACCTGAATTTTCAGGTTGCTTTTGTTTGTTTTTTTTGCACTTTGTTAAGTATCATATATCCGCCATCAACGGTGTTGGAAAGATAAAGGGTATCTTCTAAAATACACCAATAGGGGCCTGCCCCTGCAGTATAATCACTCAGGTTGTTGTTCCAGGTATAGCTGGTTTGGTTTACCTTAAGGGTGTTTTTATCGTCTATTCGGTAAAAATATCTTTGCGGTTCCGGGTCGGCTTCGGATTTTCTTACGTTAACCCTGCCCTCGTTAGTGAACCTGTAACTGTAGCCCTGCCTATCGGTGTTGCCGCCGGTAACCACCCAAGAGCCCTTTATGGTTACGGTTTGTTTGGTTGAGGATTTGTAATAAACGAAAACTGCCGTGAAAATCAAGGCAAAGGCGCAAATATAGGCACAAGCCTTAATAACCTTGTATCTACGTTGCCTGGAGCGATGCCTGCGCTTATTACTGCGCCTGTTAGAATGGGGCAGGTTGTGGGGCTGGTAGAACTCGTTAGCCTTGCGGTCGTAAGCGGTGTTAGGGTCTATAAACACGGTGTTTTTAGAGTGAATTTCCGCTTTTGGCGGTGTGTATTCCTGGGCAGATCTTTTCGGCGCATATTTTATAGAGGCCATCTGCGAATTTAATTCTCCGCAAAAGGGACAGAAAGAATTGTTAGGCAAAAAAGATTTGCCGCATTTTGTACATTGCATTTGAATGAGTTTCCTTTCGGATGTTACCTAAAACAATTATTGCTTTTTATTATAAACCTCGCAGTTAATAGAGGTGCTTTGCCCTATGTAAAGGGTATCTTTAGTAACAAACCAATATTTTTTAGCGGTATCAGAGGCTTCGTCGTAGTATTCCTCGTATTCGCTGTTCCATTTATATTTTACCTTATCGTTAATAACCAAGGTTTTATTAGTGGTAATATACCAGGTGAAATTACTTTTTGATTTGTGACCGTCGGGATAGATATAGGTTTTTATGCCGGTTCCGTTTTCAGAAAAGCTGTAGCTTTCTTTATAGGTTTCGCCGGAATAAATCCCCTTTCTTGACCTATTCCAATCGCCCTCCAGCTTATCCTCTAAAGCCATAAAAAAGCCGTTTGATTCAAGTAAAAGCAGGGAAATTGCCACTACAATTATGGTTGGTATAACAATAAGTGTAAGTTTGATTAAGGGTTTTTGTGACTTGTTATTTTTCATATCATTTAGTAAACACGTAGTAGCCGACCTCTGATGCAGGGGTGCTCAGGTAAAGCTTATCGCCCCTAATGCACCAATTGTAGGCATTTGAAGAGAGTGTATAGCTGTTAAAATCGGGATTCCATATATATCGGGTGCAATTGATATCGCTCCAAAGAATAATAAGGTCGTTATCTTCTGTAATATACCAATCGAACTCGGTTTCCCCCTGCACCTGGCTTTGCTTTTCGGAATTAAGAGTGTTGGTGCCACCCTTGGAAGTAAAGGTATACACCAATGTGTCGGTAGAGGTGATGCCGGTGTTATCTCTCACCCAAACGCCCTTTATTTGACTTTCGACGTTATTTTTAAGCAGATTGACAACCAAAAACACCGCCACTACCACAGCAAGCAATGCAAGAATACAGCCTATAATTGTGGTTTTACGCCGTATAGCCATAGCGGAGGTTTTTTTAGTGCCGGTTGAAACCAGATCCAGTAAAGGCTGACCACATTCATTACAAAATTTGGCGCCATCTGAATTTTCGCTGTTACAGTATTTGCAAATCATAAATTTAACCCTCCGTTTTTTAAAATTATTAAGTTATTACACTAAATTATATCATTTTTAAAGCGTGGTTTCAACAATAATTTTGGCAAAATTCAGTCAATTTAAGCTAAAAATTATTGAACTATTTAAAAAATATGGTAAAATGAAGATATAAAACAGGAAAAGGGGTATGTTTATGAAGGTCTCGCCATCGGTTTTAACGGCAGATTTTTTGAATCTTGAAGATAAACTCAATAGCTTCCGAAAGGCCGGAACAGATTATTTACATATCGATGTTATGGATGGTATGTTTGTTCCCAACATATCCTTTGGTGTGCCGGTTATAAAATCCATAGCGGCCCACACAGATATTCCTTTGGATATACATCTTATGATTGAAAGCCCGAAACGTTATATAAAGGATTTTGCCCCCTATGCCCATTTTCTTAACATACATTTCGAGGCAGAGGAACGCCCCGAAGATGTGCTAAAAGAAATCAGAGCCTTGGGCTGTCGCCCTGCAATAACCATAAAGCCCAAAACCAAGCCTTCGGAGATTTTTCATCTGTTGCCACTGGTAGATATGGTGCTGGTAATGTCGGTAGAGCCGGGCTTTGGCGGTCAGGCCTTTATGCCCGACGCTTTAGATAAGCTGCGCATATTAAAGCAAGAGGCCGAAAGCCAAGGCCTTAAAATAGAGCTTGAAGTAGACGGCGGAGTAAACTCCGAAACGGCACCTCTTTGTGCTAAAGCAGGAGCCACCATTCTGGTTGCCGGCAGTTTCCTTTTTAATGCCGAAGATACCGAGGCAGCGGTTGCCGAGCTTAAAAAGCTGGGCTGATTTTTGAGCCGATTATAAATATTGCGTTATCGCCTGCAAGCACAGTTCCGTGCTCGCAGGTGTATTTTTTTATGTTTTCGCCCTGTAAGAACAGGTCGGAAAATTCTTTTACCTCGTGAATCGGTGAATAGCCACCGGGGCTATCTATAGTAAGTACAAATTTATTATCTATGCTGAAAGCCTGGCTTGAAAGAGCTCTTGTGTGAATATTGGAATAAAGCAGCTCCACTGCACGTAAAAAATTCCCACCATCGTAAAACACATAGCTGATTGTGGTATCAGGCAGCTGGGCGGTTTGCTTCAGGCGAAGTCTTTTTCGCCGTATTTGCTCTTTAAGCGGAGTAAAATATAAAATACCTCCGCCGTGAATGTGGGGATACGCCTCGATAAGCAGCCTTTGTGTATCGAAATTTTTACCTATTTCAATGGCTGCCATTTTAAACACCGCCCTTAGCAGCAGCCGTGTTTCCGGGTCGGAACAATCTAATTTTTCAAATTCCAGCCCCATATCGCACAGGTCGTTTTTTGTAAGCACAACCTTGATTCTTCCCGTCGTATCCTCTGCAACCGTCATAAAGCATAACCTCCGTACATTGTAAAATTGGGTCTCTTAATTATTATATTACGATGTGATTTGTCCTTGTGCAAGTGGAAAAGCTTGGGATAACGATTAAAACCTTGCTTTATGGGCATAATAAAGAAAAAAAGCAAAGGGGCAAAGAGCTTGAAAAAAGAACAAAGCAGCGGACGTATTATACTTAAATCGGCGGCGCTTACTATATTGGGATTTATGCTTATAGCAATAGGATATAATATTGCAGGGTATATTATTTAACCTTTGGAGGTTGCAAAACCGGGTGGGTTAATGTATAATAAATTTGTAACAGTAAGCATATTGTTAGTGTAGACCATTTGGCTTAGGTGACAAATTTTAGGGGGATTTATATGAAACAACCCATATTCAAAGGCGTGGCAACGGCACTTATCACACCATTTAAAGAAAATGGAGAGGTAGATTTTGCCGCATTAAAAAAACTAATTGATTGGCAAATAACCGAGGGGATAAATGCGCTTGTTATTTGCGGCACAACGGGCGAAAAGGCAACCCTTAACGACGGGGAACACTGTGAGGTTTTAAGAAAATCAGTAGAATATGCTGCCGGCAGGGTGCCCATAATTGCAGGCACCGGCTCTAACGACACAGCCCATGCTGTGTGGATGACAAAGGAAGCTTGCAGCATCGGTTGCGACGGTGTGCTGGTTTGCACGCCTTACTACAACAAAACCACCCAAGAGGGATTGGTGGAAATGTATAAGGTTATTGCCGATGCCTCTACCGTTCCCGTAATCGTTTACAACGTGCCCTCAAGAACCGGTGTGGCTATCGAGCCGGAAACTTATGTAGAGATTGCCAAGCATCCTATGATTTGCGGCATTAAAGAGGCCAACGGAGATATTTCAAAAATCGCCAAAACTCTTAATCTTATAGGCAACTCCTTAGCTATGTATTCCGGCAACGACGACCAGATTGTTCCTATAATGAGCCTTGGCGGAATAGGTGTAATTTCGGTGCTTTCAAATGTTTGCCCCAAGCTTACTGTTGAAATGACCAATCTTGCCTTGCAGGGTAATTTCAAAGCGGCGGCAGAGCTGCAACTGAAATTGGTGCCCTTTATAAACGCACTTTTCAGCGAGGTTAACCCCATACCCGTTAAGGCGGCTATGAGCGAGCTTGGTTTCTGCGAAAACAAATTAAGATTACCCCTTATTCCTATGAGCGCTGCTAAATTCCAAAAAATGCAGGATATTATGAAAGAACTTGAACTTATTTAAGTCTCTTGCCTTAAAAACTATATATTATCCACCCCGATTATTGCATTCTGCCAACAATTGGGGTGTTTTTTTGTGCAAAAATGATAATTGCTCTTGCCGGGAATATAGTGTATAATAAAAATGTATAAGTGGGCTTATGCCTAAATAAAAATACGGAGGAAAGAATATGAAAAAATCCGCAAAAAAAGTGCTGTCTTTGCTTGTTGCAATAGCCTTAACGGTTTCAATGTTCACTGTTTCTGTTGCCGCCAATACAGAAGAATATATTGAAATTAAAACCGCACAAGACCTTGTAAGTATCGGCGATAACTTAGGCGGCAAATATAAGCTTATGAACGATATTGTGCTGGAGGGCGATTTCACCCCCATTGGAAGCAGTGCTTCGGGTCAGCAATTTTCCGGCGTGTTAGACGGTAATGGTTATGCAATTAAGAATTTAAATATTGTTCCTGCAGTAACCTCAGCTCAAACCACCTACGGCGGCCTGTTTGCGTATATCGGTGGTGGTACTGTTAAAAATCTTACTATCGAGAACGTTTCCGCCACCATTGGCGATTTCCAATATCTTAAGCTCGGCGCAATAGCAGGCCACATTTCCAAAGGTACTGTAGCTAACTGCTTTGCAGAGGGTGCATTCAATGTTTCCACAGGCACCACTTACGCACGAATAGGCGGAATAATGGGTGCTGCCAACTCAACCAACGTTACCGACACGGTTTCTTATGTAGATATCACCTATAGCGGTGTGCTTTACGGCGCAAATATCGGTGGTATCGCCGGCGATTTCACAGGTACTATTAACGCTTGCGGTAACGGTGGAAAAATCACCGCTACAGGCACAGGAAACGATTCCGGCGCCACTGTAGGCGGCATTGTGGCTGTTTCGGAAAATGTTACAACAAAAATTGAAAACTCCATAAATATGGGCGCTCTCAGTGCCGACACAAAGGTAACCGCATTGGGCGGCGGCATTGTAGCCCAGGGCAACGCAAACATCACCCTTGAAAACAACATAAGCCTTGGCGAGGTTTCGGCTGTATCCACCTTTGAATCGGGCTTCAACCCCGATATGGCAACCATCGCCTCGGGTGCCATAGCGGCCACCTTCAGCGGCGAAAGCAATAATAACTATTACCTTTCAACGGTTAATAATAAGGCCACCGGCAAGGGCAGTATTACCGCTGCCGTAAAAACAGTGGCCGAGCTTCGTGCCATTGCCGAAAGCAACGAGAAGTGGTACAATCCTACCGGCGAAGCATCAGCCCCCTGGCTTTTGGCTTGGCATATCCACGAATTTGACGGCTGGACAGTAGTAACCGAACCCACCTGCTACGGCGAAGGTGTTAAACACCAGATTTGCACCTGGGAAGGATGCGGTGCCATACAGAATGCCAATACAACCATTCCCGCTACCGGCGAGCACGTATGGGATTGGGTAATCGATTCTCCCGCAACCTGTCAGAATGCAGGTGTTAAGCACGAAGCTTGTCAGAACGACGGTTGTACCGCAACTAAGAGCGAAAACACAGAAATTCCCGCCACCGGCGAGCACGTTTGGGGCTGGGTAATCGATACTCCTGCAACCTGCCACAGCGCTGGCACTAAGCACGAAAAGTGCAATAACTGTGATGCAACACAGAGCCTTAACACCGAAATTCCCGCCACTGGCGAACACGTTTGGGGCTGGGTAATCGATACTCCCGCAACCTGCCACAGCGCAGGCGTTAAGCACGAAAAGTGCAATAACTGTGATGCAACACAGAGCCTTAACACAGAAATTCCTGCCACCGGCGAGCACGTTTGGGGCTGGGTAATTGACCAACCCGAAAACTGTGGAGTAGTCGGCACTAAGCACGAGGCTTGTACTAACGACGGCTGTACCGCTGTACAGAACGAGAATACAGTTATTCCTGCCACCGAGAATCACTCCTGGAACGCAGGTGTTGTTACCAAGAAGGCTACCTGTACCGCTGCAGGCGTTAAGACCTACACCTGTAACGTATGTAACGAAACAAAGACCGAGGCTATTGCTAAGGCAAGCCACAGCTACGCTGCTGCCACCTGTACT
>JAZQCL010000028.1:0-208323 GCA_045546235.1 Acutalibacteraceae bacterium | reverse complement strand
TCGTTTGCAATTATTTGATTTATAGAAAATAATATATTATCTTTATTTGAACAAGCAAATCTATATTTGAACATATCATCACCGCCTTGGGTGTATTATAGCATAAAAGCGATAAGAAATCAATGCGAAGCATTGTATATCCTTTCGGGGAATGACGGGCTTCGCCCTTATTGCATCAATGCGAAAGCTTTTTGATACACGCTAACGCGTGATGATATACAGTCCTTACGGACTTACGAGATACAACGATAGCAACGCTATCGTTGATGATATGCCATTGCTTTCGCAATGGATAAAAAAATTCCAAGTCCGAAGACTTGGAATTTTTTGTCTCTCGTGTCCGAAAAAGAACTAGTCGAAAAACGAGGATTTTCTTTGACTATCTTGTTTCATTCTTAAAACATTTACTATATAAGTTTGTTTTTTAATCGTTTTATTTGCTCATTGAAATAATTTATATAAGTATCAAATTGAGTATTTTCAATGATAGGTATAAGATTTAAAGCTTTTTCAGTTTCATCAATAGCTTTCTCTATCTTTCCAATTTCCTCATAATATTCAGCCAACTTCCACATCATTTGAAGCATATTTTCAAAAGAAATCCATTTTTGCTTTTCGGCGGCTTCAAATTTTCCTATCCCCGACAAAAGATATGCTTTCTCTGTCAACTTTGTAAAATATATCTCAGGAATTTGTTCAATTGCAGCCTGGGCACTCTGCAAATCTCCTTTTGCCTTATAAGCATAAGCTAGAAACCTGAGGGCATCATATTTCACATCATATTGAGTAGTTTTTTCAATAAGTTTATTGGCGATTGTTATTGTTTCATCAGGATTTTCCGAATAATTTAGAACATACAGTAAGTTGTTTAACAACACATCATTTTCGGGATATTTCCCCAGCCCCTCTTCAAGTATTCTCCTACTCTCAGGAGGGTCGCTCTCCCTATATTTATATGCCTCTTCAGTGATGTGTTCAACTGCATATTCGATTTCTTTTAGATTGAAATCGAATAATTCATCCATCGATACACCAAAATAACTCGCCAAGACTGGAGCAAGAGTGATATCTGGCAGAGCAATGTTATTTTCCCATTTACTAATAGCTTGAAAAGAAATTCCTATGCTTTCTGCTAACTGTTCCTGAGTTATGCCTCGTTGTTTGCGTAGTTCTCTAATTTTATTTCCAATATTCATTATGTGCCTCCTAAATAAAGTAAAGTGCACTTATTTTTGAGCTCAATTAGAGTATAACATACAGCTTTTATACTATCAATAACTTGTCAAACGATATTTTTCAACCGAGAGTTGAATTTTAATACGTATATTTGTACCTGTTTCGCCTCAATCATAGCAAAAAACAAAACTTAAATCATCGGCTTGCCGTTGTATATCATCAATTCCGCAAGGAATTGCATATCATCAAAACAAAGTTTTGTATATCATCAAGCCGACATAAATGCACACCAAAAGGTGTGATGATATACGCCTTGCGGCGATGATATACACGACTACGTCGTGATGATATACCAAGCCTATCGGCTTGGATAAAAAAATCGAAGTCCCAAAAGGACTTGGGTTTTTTGGAGCTGCTAACCAGATTCGAACTGGTGACCTCGTCCTTACCAAGGACGTGCTCTACCACCTGAGCCATAGCAGCACACCGAACAAGTGATATTATATGATAAGTTTTTACAAATGTCAAGAGTAAAATTTCAAAATTCGAAAAAATATTTACTAAAGCGCTCATTCTTATTGATTTTTGAGTGAATATAGGTATAATATATTATATAGGAAAAATATGTCAAGTTACTTTTGGGGGTAACCATTATGGATTATAAACAGTTTTTCAGTAAAATTAACGGCAAGCGAATCGCCGTGTGCGGCATAGGAGTTAGCAATACTCCTTTAATAGAGAACTTTTTGAATGGCGGTGCTCGTGTTTTCGCTTGCGACCGCAGAACCCGTGAGCAGTTGGGCGCTGTTGCCGATGAATTAGAGGCAAAGGGAGCTGAGCTTCGTCTCGGTGAAGGTTATCTTAAAAATCTTGAGGTGGATATAATTTTCAGAACTCCGGGTATGAATTATTACCTTTCAGAGCTTGTAAAGGCCAGGGAGAACGGCATTGCCGTTACCTCTGAAATGGAAGTATTCTTCGAGGTTTGCCCTGCAACCATTTTTGCTGTAACCGGCTCCGACGGCAAAACCACCACCACCACCCTTATTGCAAAAATGCTTGAAGCCGAAGGTAAAACCGTTCACGTAGGCGGTAATATAGGCAGGCCGCTTCTTCCTATGATCGAGCAGATTAAGCCCGAGGATTACGTAGTAGTAGAGCTTTCCTCCTTCCAGCTTATCTCTATGCGTAAAAGCCCCGACGTTGCGGTTGTAACCAACGTTGCTCCCAACCATTTAGACGTTCATAAGGATATGGACGAATATATCAACGCAAAAAAGAACGTTCTTTCCCATCAGAATGCATTTTCAAGAACCGTGCTTAACGACGATAACGATATTACTCGCGGTTTTTCTCAAGAGGTCAGGGGTCAGCATATGCACTTTAGTATGAAAACACCTGTTTCCAACGGTGCCTGGCTTTCCGACGACGGCACTATATATATGGCATATCGCCGTATGGTGGCCCCCATTATGGACCGCGACGAAATTGCGCTTATGGGCGACCATAACGTAGAAAACTATCTTGCCGCCATCTCTGCCGTTTGGGGCTATGCAGGTGCCGACAGTATTCGCAAAGTGGCCCGCGAATTCACAGGTGTTGAACATAGAATTGAACCTGTAAGAACCATAGGCGGCGTTCGCTTTTATAACGACTCTATTGCCTCAAGCCCCACAAGAACCATTGCAGGACTTAAGGCATTCCGCCAAAAAATTATTCTGATTGCCGGCGGCTACGATAAGCACATACCCTTCGAGCCCTTGGCACCATATATTAACGAGAAGGTTAAGCTTCTTATACTTTCCGGCCCTACTGCCGATAAAATTGAAAAGGCTGTTAAAGAGGATAAAAGCTACGACGGTAGTGTGAAAATTCTCCGTTCAGAATCTATGGAGCAGTCGGTTAATCTCGCTTACGAAAATGCCGAAGAGGGCGACATCGTTACCCTTAGTCCTGCCTGTGCCAGTTTCGATGCTTATCCCAACTTCGCCGAACGCGGTAAGCATTTTAAAGAGCTTGTAAACAGCCTGAAATAATACTGCTCTCCAACGTGTTTTCACGTTGGAGAGTTGATTAATAAGAAAGCATTTTTATGATAAAGCTATTAAACAGTATTGAAATTATCGAAAAATTCACCGATATTTGCGGTGTTAAAATTCAATCCTTAGCAAACAGTTATGGTTTTGAGCATAGTTTTTGCAGCTTTTGGGTGCAAGAAAGTAAGGGTGAAATACCCTCTGCGGTTATTTGCAAGTTCGGTTCGGCTGTAACAGTTTCAGAAACCAATGCCGATTATAACGAGCTATTTGAATTTTTAAATGTTATTGGTTTTTCAGAGCTTATATGCGGCAAGGGTTTGGCCGAAAAATTTGATAACTTGAACACTACTGATATTAATTGGGTTGAAAAGAAAATTAATCCAGCAGGTGAAATACAGAAACCTGCAACCTATCAAGAGCTTTTGAAAGCTCACAATATTCTTATGTGCAGCAACTCTGAAGCGGTAACTATAGGTACATTTGACGATTGGTATGTGGATATTTCCCATCGTATCCGTCATGGCGGAGCAGTGGTAATATCTGAAGAATATGGCTGCGGAATATTGCTTTTAAGCAAAGAAGCGGTAGTGATTAACGGTATTGTGGTTTCTAAAGAATATAGGGGTAAAGGCTTTGGTAAAAAGCTTTTATATCTTCTTGAAAACACAGAAAAAGCAAATCGCATTATGGCATTTTGTCTGGAATCAGAACTGCAGTTTTATTTAAAACACGGCTATAAAATTAAAGACAATTATAAACTAATCAGTAAAGGATAATATACAATGCAAAATTTTTTTAATTTACCCGAAAGGTTAAAAGAGCTCGATAAAAAAGCAATCGAATTATGCGAAACCGCATTCAAAAGGATTGCCGATAACACTTATTATAATCAGCAAAAGGTGTTGGCCGCTTTTATAAATCATAATGTAAGCGAGGCCCACTTCACCCCCTCAACCGGTTATGGCTACGGCGACAGGGGAAGAGAAGTTTTGGAAGAGGTTTTTGCAGAATGTGTCGGCGCGGAAGATGCACTTATTCGCCACAACTTTGTGTCGGGTACACACACCTTAACCGTGGGGCTGTTCGGGCTTCTTCGCCCCGGCGATACAATGCTTTGTGTTACAGGTCGCCCTTACGATACCTTAATAGGTGTTTTAGGAATCGACGAAAGAGTAGATGGCTCTTTAGCGGATTTTGGCGTTGGTTACGACGAGGTGCCGCTTAAAAACGAAGCCCCGGATTTAGAAGCTATAAAGGAAAAACTTAAAACAAAAAAATATAAGATGGCTTACATTCAGCGTTCCCGCGGTTATTCACTCCGCCCCAGTTTAACTATTTCCGATATTGAGAAAATAATTAAGGTTGTGCGAGAGGTCAGCCCCGAATCGATTATATTTGTGGATAACTGCTATGGTGAATTTGTGGAAAAGTGTGAACCGTTGGCGGTTGGAGCCGATATTATTGCAGGTTCTCTTATCAAAAATCCCGGCGGTGGTATAGCACCGACAGGTGGCTATATAGCAGGTAAACATAAGTATGTTGAGCAATGTGCCTATCGCCTTACAGCACCGGGAGTTGGCAGGGAAGTGGGTTGCACTCTCGGCCACACAAGAGAGCTGTTTATGGGGCTTTTCTCGGCGCCCCATGTTGTAGGCGAAGCACTTAAAACTGCAGTGTACACAGCGGCGCTTTTCGAAATGCTTGGCTACGAGGTTACTCCTGAATACAACGAATACAGAGCCGATATAATTCAAGCAGTAAAGCTTCGTACAGAAGAAGGACTTATAGCCTTCTGCCAAGGTATGCAAAGCGGCGCACCAATCGATTCCTTTGTTGTGCCCGAGCCCTGGGAGATGCCCGGTTACGACAGTAAGGTTATTATGGCGGCTGGTGCTTTTACAAACGGTGCTTCCATTGAACTTTCGGCCGATGCCCCATTACGGGAACCTTATGCAGCCTGGATGCAGGGCGGAATAAATTTTGACAGCGGAAGAATTGGTGTACTTATGGCTGCCAAATCTATGATGGATAAGGGCATAATTTAAAAATTATAAATTTGTTAACATTTAATAGGTATATTTGTTATTATTATGCTGGTATACTATAATTTACCAAACATAAAGGAGCAGGATAAATGCTTGAGCTGAAGAATATTGTTAAAAACTATTATACAGGCGGAACAACTGTTGAGGCATTAAAAGGTGTTAGCCTTAGCTTTCGTAAGTCCGAATTTGTATCTGTTTTAGGCCAGTCGGGTTGCGGTAAAACCACATTGCTTAATATCATCGGCGGTCTTGATGGTTATACCGACGGTGATTTGGTTATAAACGGAACCTCTACTAAAAAGTTTAAAGATAGAGATTGGGATACCTACAGAAACCATTCTATAGGCTTTGTATTTCAAAGCTATAATCTTATTCCTCATCAATCTGTATTACAAAACGTTGAGCTGGCATTAACATTGTCGGGTGTTTCTAAATCTGAACGCAAACGAAGGGCAATTGAAGCCTTAGAAAAGGTAGGCCTTGGTGATCAATTAAAGAAAAAGCCAAATGAAATGTCGGGCGGTCAGATGCAGCGCGTGGCTATAGCTCGTGCTTTGGTTAACGACCCCGATATTATCCTTGCCGACGAGCCAACCGGTGCTTTAGACACCGAAACCAGCGTTCAGGTAATGGAAATTTTGAAAGAGATTTCAAAGGATCGCCTTATAATAATGGTTACCCACAATCCCGAACTGGCAGAAAAATACTCATCAAGAATAATTCGTATGCTTGATGGTAAAATTACCGACGATTCTTCTCCATTAACCGAAGAAGAGATTAAAGAACTTAATGCAGATCCCGAAAGGGAAGGAAAGCGCAAAAAAACAAAGATGCCTTCAATGTCTTTCGGAACATCGTTTATGCTTTCTTTAAAAAACCTTTTTACTAAAAAGGGAAGAACCACTCTAACGGCATTTGCCGGTTCCATAGGTATTATAGGAATTGCACTTATACTTGCAGTTTCTCAGGGTATGACCACATATATCGATGAGGTTCAGGAAAGCACTCTGGCATCTTACCCTTTAACCCTTGAAACCACAAACGTAGACATTACTTCTTTGATGAATGCGTTTATGAATATTTCCGACAAGGAAATCAATCACGATAAAGATGCTGTTTACAAAAAATCCGCACTTTACGATATGCTGGATGCTGTGAACAGCGTAGAAGAAAGTGAAAACGATTTGCACGCTTTCAAAAAATATTTAAGTAAAGAGATGAAGAATGAAGATTCTGAACTTAGCACAGCTATTAACGGCGTGCAGTATTCCTACGATTTAGATCTGCTGGTGTATACCAAAAGCGTAGACGGTGAAATCTTGCATTCAGATACCGAAAAAATCTTGCAAGATCTTATATACAAGTATATGAAAATCGATATGTCTGCAATGTCAAATATGCAGGAAATGGGTCCTATGGGCGGTATGAGTAATATGTCACCAAAACTATGGCAGGAAATTTTGCCAGGTAAAAACGGAGAACCCATTAACGACCTTGTGTATAATCAGTACGACAAAGTTTACGGCTCTTGGGCCAACGAGTATAACGAAATTATGCTTGTTGTAGACGAAAATAACGAGCTTGATGATATCACTCTTTATGCGTTGGGCTTGTTGCCACAGAAAGAAATAGATTTGCTCGCCGACGCAGCACTTAACGGAACTAAAATTAAGAAGTCCGAAAACAAGTGGAGCTTTGAAGAAATCTGCAACACCCAATATAAGGTAATTTTAAATGCCGATTGCTACACTTATGATGAAGAAAGCGGTAAATATACCGACTTAAGAGAAACCGATGCAGGACTACGTTATTTATACGATAATGCTCTTAATTTAAAGGTAACCGGTATAATTCGTCCCAACGAAGAAAGCAACTCCCACATGCTTACAGGCAGCATTGTTTACACAAGCGCTTTAACCGAGCATCTTATCAATAAATCTAAGGAATCTGATGTTGTGGCCGAACAACTGGAAAACGAACACGTTGATATATTAAGCGGACTTCCTTTTGATTCAACTACCGGAGAACTAACCGATAAAGAAAAGGAAACTGAATTAAGAAAATATATTGGAGAGCTTGATACAGCAGCCAAGGCAGATGTGTATATTGCAATAAACAGCATTCCCCCTGCCGACGTGTTACAACAGCAGATAGATGCGGTCAAAGGTGAAATGAGCCGTGAAGAAATGGTTGAGCAGTTAATTGCAAACCTTGGTTCTCAGATTAGTGTAAGTCAGGAGGAATTAACTGAATATCTTAATTCAATGAGTGATGAAGAGTTTGACGCTATGCTTACCGAAAGGTTAACAGAGCAGATAAAATTACAGTACGCTCAAACAGTTGCGGCACAAATGGAACAAATGAGTGACCCCCAGTTGTCGGCAGCACTTGATGCGGCTCTTGATACCTACACTACCGAGCAATGTGCACTTTATTACGATGAAATTATGGAGTTTTCTGAATCTTCTTACGAACAAAACCTTAAAGATATGGGATATATAGATTTAGAAACACCGGCAACAATCAATCTTTATGCATCTTCTTTTGAGAACAAAGATATTATAACAGAGTCTATTGCAACCTATAACGATAATGTAGACGAAATGCAAAAAATTAAATATACCGACTATGTTGGCATTATGATGTCTTCCGTAACCACCATAATTAATGCCATAACCTACGTTCTTATAGCTTTTGTTGCAATATCGCTTATAGTTTCATCTATTATGATAGCGGTTATTACCTTAATCTCGGTTCAAGAACGTACCAAAGAGATTGGAATACTTCGTGCAATCGGTGCTTCGAAGCGTAATGTTTCGGGTATGTTCAACGCCGAAACGGTCATTGTCGGCTTTGCGGCTGGTTTGTTAGGCGTTATTGTAACCTACTTGCTGTGTATCCCGATAAATCTTATTCTTAATGCACTAACCGGTATTAGTAACCTCAGGGCTATTCTACCTATAGAAGCGGCTGTAATTCTTGTGGCAATAAGCGTGGTTCTTACCCTTGTTTCGGGCCTTATTCCCTCACGCAGTGCCGCCAAGAAAGACCCGGTTGTAGCTTTGCGCACTGAATAGCGAGGTGTGGTTAATGGCAACCAACTGTGATATGTGCACCCACTATGTGTATAACGAAGAGGACGATTTTTACGAGTGCCTTGTTAATTTAGACGAGGATGAAATGTATAGATTTATGAGCAGTAACGTAAAGGATTGTCCCTACTTCCGCCTTGACGATGAATACGCCCTGGCACGAAAACAATAATATTTCACCCCCAAGCATATCTGTGTTTTGCTTGGGGGTAAGTTTTTTTGATGAAAGGTTCAACCGAAAATCGTGGAAATTTGAAGTTGAAAACAGAAAAATAGTAATTGTTAAAAAATAATAGGTGTGTTACAATAAACTTAAGATGACTTAATATTGGGAGGTTCAAAATGTCCAATAATTTACCTAAAGAGTTCAGTTGGGTTAACAAATTAAAACGATATAGCGGTAACCCGATTTTAAGACCCCAGGGTGAGCTTGCTGCCGACCAGATATTTAACCCTGCCGCAATAGTTAAGGGCGATAAGGTTGCGCTGTTGTGCCGCTGTATAAACTATGCCGACAAGCCAAAGGGTTATAACTGGGCCGTTTCCTGTCTAACTTGGGCATGGAGCGATAACGGAACTGATTTTAAATTAGACGAAAAACCCTTCATTAAGGTCGCTGAAGATAGCCCATACGGAGGCGGCTTTGAGGACCCAAGACTTATTTACATTCCTGAGGAAGAACTGTATGTTTTAACCTATACCGGAGTAAGAAACTATTTTAATGCACCGGGACTTCTTGCCTTATCGAAGGATCTTAAGAACTGGGAGTTTTTGGGTGAAGCTTTTCCCGAGCGTGCAGTATGCATTATCCCAAAAAAAATAAACGGAAAATATTGGGCGTACTATGGAAATGCCGATGTTTATGTTTCCTGGTCGGAGGACTTAAGAACTTGGCATACCGAAAGACAGGTGGTTGTAGACAGACGCCCCGGTATGTTTGACGAGCATATATGCGAGGGTGTTGCCGCACCTATTTATTCAGAAAATGGTATATTGTTTTTGTATAATGGTGCAACTAAGGACAGAGCGAATTTCGATTATGTAAAAAAGCTGGGCATAACTGAATATTTAGCACACAGAACTGAATCTATATACTCCATCGGTTGGGCGCTGTTTGACAAAAACGATCCCACTCGCATAATCGAAAGATGCGATGAACCCATTATGGAGCCAACCGAGCTTTATGAATTGTTTGGACACACAGGATTCACCATTTTTGGCTGCGGTCTTGTGAATTTTAAGGGTAAATATCATCTTTATTACGGCTGTAACGACAACCGAATTGCCGTTGCTATCGAAGAATAATTTTGGAGGCAGCTATGCAGTTTTTTCAAAAGTGGCAGGCAGGTCGATTTGACCCGACTAATAAAATAAATTACAACTTATTTCCCGCAGAAGTGCCGGGTAATGTGCAGTATGATTACGTTAAATCTTTGGGACACGATATAGACTGGCTTATGTTCGGCACCAACACCGACCTTTTACAAGAAACCGAGGATTGGTATTGGCAGTATCGCACAAACCTTAATTTTGAAACTAAAGGCAAAGTGGTACTTGTTTTTGAGGGCATAGATTATAAATATGATATACTGTTAAAAGGCGAAAAGATATATTCGGGCGAAGGTATGTATACACCTGTAGAAATAGATATATCAGGAAAAGCGAATGTTGGTGATTTGTTACAGGTAATAGTGCATCCGCACCCCAGGCGCTCTTTAGAGCCCGGCGAACCCTTTCGTTCTGCCGCCGACAGAAGCTGTAAGCCCCCTGTAACCTATGGCTGGGATTGGAATCCAAGGCTGCTTATTTCAGGACTTTGGATGCCCGCATATATCGAAACCCGTGACTCCGGATACATAGAAAGCTGCGAGCCTTTTTACAATATTAACGATACATTTACTGAAGCTGAAGTCAATTTCAAAACCGAATGTAGCGAAGCGGTTGAATACACTATAACCGACCCTTCGGGCAAGCTTGTTTATAAAGGTGCTGAACCGAAATGTGTAATCAGTGATATAAAGCTTTGGTGGTGTAACGGACAGGGTGACCCTAATCTTTACCATTGGAAAGCCGAAACCTCTTCCCATTATAGAGAGGGTACAATCGGTTTACGTAGCTTCGAGTTGGTTCAGAACGAAGGCACCAATAGCGAGCCAGTAGATTTCCCTAAAAGCAGATACGCCGCAAGAATAACACCAAATCTAAACGGCCGTAAGGTGTTTGCGAAGGGAAGTAACTGGGTTAACCCTGAGCTGTTTTTCGGCAGAGTAACTAAGGAAAGATTAGAGGAACTGGTTATTGCCGCCAAAGAAGCGAATATGAATATTTTCCGTATTTGGGGCGGTTCAGGTATATGTAAGCCCGAATTTTACGAGCTTTGCGATAAACACGGTATTATGGTATGGCAGGAGTTTATGCTTGCTTGTAACTGTTATGAAGGCGGAGATGACTATCTTGCAATTTTAGAGCAAGAGGCAATCTCTATTGTCACCGCCCTTCGCCGTCACCCGTCAATAGTTTTATGGTGTGGCGGTAACGAACTTTTCAATGGTTGGTCGGGTATGGACGAGCAATCCCTTTCTTTAAGGCTTCTGAACGCGGTTTGCTATAGATTAGATAAACAAAGACCTTTTTTGCCGACCTCACCCCTCGACGGTATGGCACACGGCGGTTATACCTTTATAGACGAATATACAGGTAAAGATTGTTTAGCGCTATATATCAATGCCCACCATACTGCATATACAGAATTCGGTAACGCCGCAATTACATCTGTTTCCAATCTGAAAAAAATTATTCCTGCCGATGAACTTTTCCCAATTAAAAAGACTTCTGCTTGGGTTAATCACCACGGCTTTGACGCTTTGGGTGAGTCTCGATGGATTTGTATGTCCGACTTAGAGAAATACTTCGGTAAAGCAGACTCTTTAGAGAAATTTGTCGCAAATTCCGAATGGCTCCAATGCGAGGGTTACAAGTCAATTTTTGAAGAAGCACGCCGCCAGGCGCCTTATTGCTCAATGGCAATAAACTGGTGCTATCAAGAGCCTTGGATAACCGCTGCAGGCAATTCGCTGATTGCATATCCTATGGTAAAAAAGAATTCCTACTATGCAGTGAAACAATCTCTACGCCCAATCCTTGCAAGTGCAAGAATTCCTAAATTCAGTTGGAGTGCAGGGGAAACCTTTAGCGCTCAACTTTGGCTGCTAAACGACACCACAGATACTAAAGACGTGGAAATAACCGCAACCCTTACTATTGGCAACGAAACTCTTGCAACACTTTGTTGGAAAACGGGGGAGGTTAATGGTAATAAATTGGGCCCCACTCTTAACGCGGTATTGCCCGATGTTCAACATCTTTCGGAATTAAAACTTACCATTTCAGCAAGCGATTCTTCACTTGATTCTGAATACCGCATCCACTATTCTAATCCTCAAAAAATTAAAATCATTCGCCAAATGAATGCCTAACAAAAAATAACCTCCACCCATTTTTTGGGTGGAGGTTATTTTAGCGCAAAAACAGAGAATCGATTGCTTCAATATCCCATTTTTTATTTCGGTAAAGTCCCATTCCTCCGTTATCGTTGTATTGCCAATATGTCCAAGGGATTCCGTTATCCACACAGAATTGTGTAATAGTTCTTAAAAACTTATCTCTATCTTTTTTATCGGCAAGTTTTAAATTCATTCCAAATTCATTTATAATTACGGGCAGACCTGTTCTTTTTATAAAGGCTTCAATCTGTTCTAAATCCCAGCGCAGGGTAGATAAATGCGTGTCAGTCAGCCGAACCTGTTTGTTTTTAGGTTGTTTTGCCCATTCAAAGCCCTGGTGTGTGAATTCCGGAGGATTGTATAAATGCACTGCAACCACCAAATTTTTATCATCAACAGGCATATAAAATTTTTCAAGCAGCCAAGGCTGGTTGCCGTCGGGTGTAGCGCAAATTATAAGTCTATTGGGGTTGGTTTTTCTAATTCTGTAAATTGCCCAATTTTGCCAGTTGTTAAGCGTTACTACGTCAGTGGTTTGGGGTTCGTTTAATAACTCAAAAATCACATAGTCGGAACGGTCTTTGTAGCGATTGGCCAGCAGCTCCCAAATATTAAGAAATTCCTCTTGGTGTTCTACGTTACTAAAATCCATATCCCACCAACCATGGAAATCGATAATAACATAAAGTTCTGCTTTCTCGACAAGATCTAAAATTTTATCGATTTTTTTCATTGTGCTTTCTTTAAGTGCATTATCTTTTTTGGAATACAATCTATGAAAATTTACGGGCAATCTTATGTGGTCAAAGCCTTTACTTTTAATATTTTCGTAAGTAAAGGGTTCTGAAAGATACCTTACGGCAGAGTTGAAACCGTAATACCCTTCAAGACCATTGGTGTTTATACCAACCGAAAAAGGTAAAGTAGATTCAGGTATTGTTTTTGGACGAGTATCTATTTCTATTTTTTCTTTTCTGCATCCAAAAAGTGAAAGTAATAAACTAATACACAAAATGACAGATAAATATCTTTTCATCATTGGCACTCCTTTGTAATGAAATATTTGGCGTTTTTTTGGAAGATATTATTTAATTTCAGCAAAATCTATTTTTTCTATAGATATTGCTTTACCGTCTAAAGCGCGCTTTAGCAATACTTTGTACGTTCCTGCGGCTTTAATTTCAAAAATACCGGCATCGAAACAAGCCCTGATATTTTCCGCACCCGTGCGACTAATATTATATCTGGATTTTTCCTCTTTCACATTAACTTCGAAAGAAGTATCGTTCACGGTTAATATATAACCACAATATTCTTCGGAAGATGCGGTAGGCAGAGCCACAAGTGTTGCTGAATATTTTCCGGGTTTTATGAAAGATAGGTCCCAACACATTATTTCGTTGCTGTCTTTCCAAAAATCCGATAAACATTGCCTGTTAATGTAAAGTCCGTGTGATTCTTTATCATCAACAAAAATGCTCGATTCTAAGTATAGTTTTTCTTCCGAGTTGTTAGTGCTAACGTTAATTTTACCTGCCCAAAGTGCTGCAAGGCTTAAGGTATCACCGTGCTGAACAATAACTTTGGGATAAGTCGGATTATTGTAAAACTCAAGTTTGTAAACAGGGAAGATGAAATCTGTTTCACATGTTATTATTTTAATCGTTTCATTTTCTTGTGTAAAATCAACCTTTGCATCTGACCCTAAAATACTAATTGCTTTAACGGAGTTTTGTTTGCCGATATTCAATAAGATTTGCTTTTGCGTTGTATCCTTTAAATAAAGATAGAGATTTTGCCCTTTGTGTGAAACGAATCCCCAAGAGAATATGTTAGTGAATGGGTTGCCCTCAATGCCATTGTATATAGCTTCTTGGTTTCTGCCGGTCCATTCGCCCATTTCTTCTAAAATCTTTACGGTTTCAGGTGTCAGACTGCCATCTCCCATAGGTCCAACGTTAAGCAGCAGGGTGGAATCACTTGAAAGGGTTCTGCATAAAATTTCGATAACCTCTTTTGTGGTTTTCCAATTGTTATCTTGTTTTTTATAGCCCCAGGTATCGTTAAGGGTTATAAGGCACTCAAGATTTGCATTAACAGGGGCAAAGGGCAACATATTATCTCCTAAAGATTCATAATCGTTGCAGTTGTGTGCAATTCTTGAGTTTATCTGACAATTAGGCTGCAAACTTTTTACAAGCGCTCTTAATTCTTGTGATTGTTCCTTGGTTATGTCGTGTGGGAAATCAAACCAAATAAGCTTTAAATCCCCGTAATTTGTAAGCAGCTCTTTTACCTGTGGAAAGCACTTTTCATAAAGGTATTTTTCAAAATTGATATTATCGTCGGAAAAATCCCAAAAGTTTCTGTTTTTTGAAGGACACCCTGTGGCAGTATGTATATTACCGCCTGCATCTTTTTCGTACCAATCTAAGGTATGAGAATAGTATAGCCCCAACTCTAGTCCTTGTTTTTTACACTCGTCAGAAAGCTCTTTGCAAATATCTCTTCCAAAGAAATCATAGGTGGAGTAATTTGTATAATTGCTTTTGAATAAGCAGAAGCCATCGTGATGCTTGCTGGTTAAAACTATGTATTTTATACCTGCCTTTTTAGCATTGCTTACAAGCTCTTTTGCAAAATCGGGTTTGGTATAAAAATTCGCTCTGCCAAAAGCTTCGTACTCGGCAATCGGTATTTCAAGTTTTCTTTGTATCCATTCTCCAAGCCAATCGGTCTCTACACCATTAAAGCTTCCTGCCATTTCGCTGTAAATTCCATAGTGTACAAACATTCCTAAACGGTCGTCTAACATTTTTTTGAACATGGTATTGCATGTTTTCATACTGAAACTCCTCGAAATCGATGTTTATGGTTGCAATATAATGGTATTTATGCTATTTTTAGTATAGAATATACGCATATATTTGTAAATAATACAAATAACAAAATGAATTGTTCAAAATCGACATTATGGAGTTTTGTATATGAAAATTTCTGCATCATTATTTGTTTGTGGTTCTCAGAAGGCCTCTCTAAATTGGAATACAAGTAATTTGCCAAAGCCATACCGTCTTTATTATGTTAAAGGCGGCTCAGCTTATTTTAGAATGGGTAATAAAGAAATTAAGCTTCAAAAAAACTGCTTTTATCTTTTTCCTTCCTCGCTCCCTTTTATTATAAGGCAAGACCCAAACGACCGTTTAGACCATTTATATTATAATTTCATAATGTCACCAACCATAATTTCGGCAACCCCTATTTGTATGAGCATTAGAGATCACGAATTATTTCCGCATTTTCTTACAATTATGGAACAGAGCGTACTTACTTATAAAAAGTCTAACTCGCGTAAAGACAGAGAAGTGGCGGTAAGCATTCTTGAAGCTTTTCTAACGCTTATAGTAACGCTTAATCCAATTAAAAACACCGAAAACTCTGATATTTTAAAAAGCATAGAGTATATGGAAACAAACTATATGAAGGATATCACCATAAAAGAAATGGCGTCTAATCTATTTCTAAGTGAAGATTATTTTATACGCAAATTCAAAAAAACTATGGGAATGACACCATATTCTTACCTGTTACGGTTGAGATTAAGCATTGCTAATGAACTGCTGTCCGGTGGTGTTACCTTGCAAAAAGCAGCAGAAGCAACAGGCTTTAAATATGCATCATCACTACGTCATTCATTAAACAAAGGAAGTAACAGTAAATATTAAAAATGCTGTTGTCAACTGAAAAATGTCGAAAGATAAAAAATATATTATGGTATAACAAAGTATTCCTCCCGTGAGTTATGGTAATAATTATTTTGTACCAAAATTCACAGGGGGAATACTTATGCATTACAACAAGGTAGAAATATGCGGAGTAAACACAGCAAAACTTCCGGTATTAAAGGAAAAAGAAAAAGAGGCACTGCTGAAAAAAGTAAAGGAAGGGGATAAACTGGCTCGCGAAGAGCTGATTAACGGAAATCTCAGATTAGTTTTAAGCGTTATCCAGCGATTTACCGGCAGGGGAGAGAATCTTGACGATTTATTTCAGATAGGCTGTATAGGGCTTATAAAAGCAATAGATAATTTTGACATAACCCAATGTGTACGTTTTTCAACCTATGCCGTGCCGATGGATATATTTTGGCGAAAAAATTGCTCGGTTAAATTCTGTATATAATTTCTATTCTTTCGGAATACAGCACAATTTTTTCAATAATGCTTCTTATAAACTGCTGCTTTTCCTTTATAGTCATATACCTCCATACGTCTTCAATGTTATTCAGTTTTTTTAATAATTGTTGTTGCTTCCTGCTTGTTTCGCCTCTCTCTTCTTCGGCTTTAATTTTTTTATCAATCTCTGCAATGTTTGCTTTTGTATCGTCTATTGCCGCCATTAAAATATCATCACCACTTGTGGCGTATAAATCGTATAATCTACGAAGTGCGGTGCAAGCGTCTGAATATCTTGATTTCAAATCTGAAAGTATACTGTTTTTGAATTTACCATTACTTTTTATGTGGGTGGTTTTAATTTTGAAAATATCTTTTAATACATAGTTTTCAATTTCATCAGATTCGAAATACGGCAGTGTGCAGTTGGGGTCTTTTATAAGATATGTTTTTGATTTCTGCCTTGAATAGCACACAATTTTTGTTGAATATTTTCCCCATTTCTGATATCTTAGCTTTGCACCGCAAACACCGCAATATAATAAGCCGGTTAATAAATAAGGTGTAGTGGGCAGCTTTACTTTTTGTCTGCGGTTCATTTCCTCCATAGCAGAGACATAAATTTCGCGACTGATAATCGGTTCGTGGCAATTTTCGTATATCTTTCCTTTATATTCAATGGCACCGTAGTTTAGGTGCCTTTTTAGTATCTGCACCACCAATCTGTCATATTTCAGCCCTATTGCCGCCGCGATGTAGTTTGGAGAATATCCATTGATGTAAAGCTGGTATATTTTGCGTACCTTTGGGGCATCTTCATTAGGTAAAAGCTTACCTGAAATTTTATCATAATTGAACCCGAAAGGTATTTTTCCACCACCCATCCAAAGCCCCGATTCTACCCGCTTTTTCATTCCCATACTTGTTCTTTCGCGTATGGTTTCTCTTTCTAACTGTGCAAAGGCAGACATAATTCCAAGCATAGCTCTGCCGATTGAAGTAGATGTGTCGAGGTTTTCGTTAAGTGATACAAATTCTGTACCGTTCGGGTTCAAAATATCCTCAATAAGATATAAGGTGTCTTTCTGGCTACGAGATAAACGGTCAAGCTTATAAACAACAACGGTTTTGATTTTTCCCTCTTTTATATCTTCAATAAGCCTTTGCATCTGCGGTCTTTCAATGTTACTTCCGCTAAAGCCTCCGTCTATATAAAACTCATAATCAGATATCTGCTTTGATTTGCAGTATCCCTCCAACATTTCCTGCTGAGCTTCTATGGAATAACCCTCTTCGGCCTGAGCGTCGGTGGAAACGCGAATGTAAAGTGCTGTAATTGCGGCATTATTCATTATCTTCAGCTACCGAACTTAATACAGAGGAAATTATATCAGTACAAATAGGGTTTTCTAAAACCAGCTTTCCTATTTCTTCCTGATCAACAGTATTTCCAGATAAATTTTTGCTTACTATTTCCATAAAACCATATTACCTTTCAGAAAGATTAACTACTCAAAAAACAGAATTGACTGTTTTTATTAAAAATATGCAAAATAAAATGAAAGCCTATTGTTTTTTTACAAATAGTGTGATATCATATAAAAGAATATTAGTGGCATTGTTCCACTGCATTTGGAGGTAATCAACAATGAAATTCGGACATTTCGACGACGCGAGGAAAGAGTATGTTATCGAAACCCCTAACACACCCTATCCTTGGATCAACTATCTTGGTAATGAGTCATTCTTCTCGATGATTTCAAACACCTGCGGTGGTTACAGCTTCTACAGAGACGCAAGACTCCGCAGAATCACCAGATTCCGCTACAATAATGTTCCAATGGACGATGGCGGCAGATATTTTTACATAAAAGACGGCGACACCGTTTGGAGCCCCGGCTTCAGACCTATGCGCACTCCTCTTGATAAGTACGAGTGCCGTCATGGTATGGGTTATACCATAGTTCACGGTGAGAAAGACGGCGTTACTGCCGAGTGCACCTTTTTCGTTCCCCTTAACTATGCAGGCGAGGTTCAGAAGGTTGCTCTTACCAACAATACCGCCGCTAAAAAGGAATTAAAGCTTCACTCCTTTATCGAGTTTGCCCTATGGGATGGTCTCGACGATCAGACCAACTTCCAGAGAAACCTTTCTGTAGGTGAAGTAGAGGTTGAGGGTAACGTTGTTTACCATAAGACAGAATACCGCGAGCGTAGAGATCACTTCTCTTTCTACAGTGTAAATGCAGATATCTGCGGCTTTGATACCGACCGTGAAGATTTCTTAGGTATTTACAACGGCTTTGACCACCCCGTGACCGTATGTGAAACTGCACCCACAAATTCTATCGCCGTTGGCTGGGCACCTGTAGGCTCTCATTGCCTTAATGTAGAACTTGCCCCGGGTGAAACCAAGGAATTTGTGTTTATTCTCGGTTACGTTGAAAACGAACAGGATAAGAAATGGACTGCTCTTAACGTAATCAACAAAGAAAAAGCCTATCCTATGATGGAACAGTTCAACACCGCCGAAAAGGCCGACAAGGCTTTGGCAGAGCTTAAAGCATATTGGGATGAGCTTCTCAGCATCTACACAATTAAGAGTGGCGACGATAAGCTCGACAGAACCGTTAATATCTGGAACCAGTATCAAACAATGATTACCTTTAATATGTCCAGAAGTGCTTCTTACTTTGAAAGCGGCATCGGCCGTGGTATGGGCTTCCGCGACAGTAACCAGGACGTTCTCGGTTTCGTTCATCTTGCTCCCGAACGTGCTCGTCAGAGAGTTATCGATCTTGCTGCTACTCAGCTTGTAGACGGCGGTGCATACCATCAGTATCAGCCCCTTACTAAGAAAGGTAACGACGAAATCGGCGGCAATTTTGGTGACGACCCAATGTGGCTTGTTGCTTCTGTTGCAGCATACATTAAGGAAACCGGAGATATAGGCATTCTCGACGAAATGGTTCCTTACGAAAATAACGACGAGCTTGCCGACACTATGTTCGACCACCTTAAGCGTTCCTTCTATCACGTTGTAAATAACAAGGGTCCTCACGACCTTCCTCTTATTGGCCGTGCCGACTGGAACGACTGCTTAAACCTTAACTGTATGTCCAATACCGTTGGTGAAAGCTTCCAGAGAACTGAAAAGACCGACTGTAAAACTGCAGAAAGCCTTATGATTGCAGGTCAGTTCGTATACTATGGTCGTGACTTCGTTAAGATTTGTGAGCTCCTCGGCAAGACCGAAGAGGCTGCAGCTGCCAAGGGTCACATTGAAGCTATGGAAAAGGCCGTTATGAAAGACGGTTGGGACGGCGAATGGTTCCTCCGTGCTTATGACCACTTCTCAAGACCCATTGGCTCCAAGACCTGTGAAGACGGTAAAATCTTTATCGAATCTCAGGGCTGGTGCTCTATGGCTGAAATCGGTAAGGACGAGGGTATGAACATTAAGTCTCTCGACAGCTGCTGGAAGCACCTTGCTACTCCTTACGGTTTCGTTGTTCTTGATCCTCCTTACAGCACCTATAACCATGAAATCGGTGAAATCGGTTCCTTCATCCCCGGATACAAGGAAAACGGCGGTGTATTCTGTCATAACAACCCCTGGCTTATGTGTGCAGAAACCATCGCTCGCCGTGGTGACAACGCTTTTGAAATGTACAAGAGAATTGCTCCCGGTTACGTTGAGGAATTCAGTGAAGTACACAGACTCGAGCCTTATGTATATGCTCAGATGGTTGGCGGTAAGCCTGCTTACGCTAAAAAGCCCGGTGAAGCAAAGAACTCCTTCTTAACCGGTACTGCTGCTTGGAACTTCGTAGCAATTTCTCAGTTTATCTTAGGTATACGCCCCGATTACAACGGCTTGGTTGTTGACCCCTGTATTGACCACAATATGGACGGCTTCACCGTTACCCGTAAATTCCGTGGCGCTACTTATGAAATCACCGTTAAGAACCCCAACAAGGTTTGCTGTGGTGTTACAAAGATGATTGTCGATGGCAACGAGGTTGCAGGCAACGTGCTTAACTTTGATAGCGGTGTTCACAAGGTAGAGGTTACCTTAGGCGAATAATATCATTAACTTTTACCGCAGGCACAAGCTCTTTTGTGTCTGCGGTTATTTTACGAGGTGATGGTTATGGATATGTCAAATTTTCTTATTAATGAAGGGGAAAAGCCCCTTGACAGAATAGTTACTGATGGCGGATATTGCAGCGTTTTCAGAACGATTGCCTGTGTAGGTGATAGCATGTCATCAGGTGAATTTGAATCCTTAAACGAAAAAGGTGAAAAGGGCTATCACGATTATTTTGAATATTCCTGGGGTCAGTATATTGCCAGAGAAGCCGGTTGCACGGTTTATAATTTTTCTCGTGGCGGGATGACAGCTGAGGAATATTGCGAAACCTTTGCCGATGCTAATGACTTTTGGAATCCCGATAAAAAGGCGCAAGCTTATATAATTGCACTTGGTGTTAATGATATTTGCAACAGGCATATGACTATAGGCACTGTAGGGGATATCGATTTGAAGGATTACAACAACAATAAAGATACCTTTGCAGGCCATTACGGTAAAATTATTCAGAGATATAAGGAAATACAACCTAAGGCGAAATTTTTCCTCGTAAACTTGCCCAAAGATCGTTCAGCCGATATATTGGTTCCATTCACTAAGCTGATGTATGATTTAGCAGATTTGTTTGACTATACTTATGTTCTTGATTTGGCGGAGTACGGTCCTGATTATAATGATACAGAATTTAGAAAAGCATTCTTTTTAGGCGGTCATATGAATCCTATGGGATATATTTTTACAGCTAAAATAGTGATGTCTTATATAGACTACATAATCAGAAAAAATCCCGAGGATTTCGCCCAAGTTGGTTTTATCGGTACAGACCACCACAATTGTGGTGCAAAATGGTAAAGAAGGTTACGGTTATGAACAATGTGCTTTTAAATATCTACAAAACTGTCAGTTATGATACTGTAGTTATCGGCGGAGGCCTCGCAGGCTGTGGTGCTGCAATAGCCTCAGCAAGAAATGGTGCAAAAACACTCCTTGTGGAATCGGGCGGTGTATTGGGAGGTCAGGCAACACTTGGCCTTGTAACACCCCTCGACGCTCGTTTTACAACAAGCGGTAAAAGTTTCGGTGGTATTATGGAAGAAGTTTCCGAAGAAACCATTAAACTCACAAAAGAATATTGTTCCTGCGGTGCAGATGGAGAGGTGTTTGATATTGCTTCACCTCACATTCTTAAATATGTTTTGATTGATAAACTGAATGCATCGGGAGCAGATGTGTATTTCCACACAAACCTTTTGTCTGTAAGTGTAGGCGGAGATAGCATAAAAAGTGTGGTGCTCAGCGGAAAGTCCGGTCTGATAAAAGTCGAGGCTAAGAGTTTTATAGATGCCACAGGTGATGCTGATTTAGTGTATTTAAGCGGTGCTGAATACACTTTAGGTAGCGAAGCAGGTGTTTTCGAGCAGCTAAGTGAATCCGGACTTAATAAATCCCATTTCAGCGAGAATCAATACAGTGGTTATTCTCACGATGGACTTATGCAGCCGGTTTCAATCTTTATTCTTATGGGCGGTGTGGATGTTGATAAGGCATACACCCTCAATAACAAAGACTTAAAGTTCGGTGATTTAGGTATAACCGAAGAAAAATTCAGAGCTTGGAAATTCGCAGGAACCTGTGGTTTTGAAATAAGTGGTGATTCAATCCCAATGCCCCAAGGTAGAGTGCTGGTTACCCGTTCAACAAGACCTGATGTAGCGGTTATCAATATGTCCCGTGTAGTTGGCATTGACGGCTCAGATGCCGAGGGCCTTAATGAAGGTGAGATAAAGGCCCAAAAGCAGATAATTGCCATTGTAGATTTTCTCAAAACATTTATACCGGGCTTCGAAAACAGCTATTACATTCAGTCGGGTTCAACCCTCGGTGTGCGAGAAACCCGCAGAATGGTTGGTGAATACGTGCTTTCCGGCTTGGAGGCAATTAATTGCAAAACTTTTCCTAACCCCATTTCCCGCGGTTCTTATATAATTGATATCCACGACCCCAGCGGTAAGGCTCGTGCAATTGGTGGCAGTATCAAAGGTGAGTTTTATGACATACCTTACGGCTGTATAATTTCAAAGAATTATAACAATCTTCTTGCTTGCGGCAGATGTATTTCTGTTGACCATATAGCCCATTCAAGTACCCGTATTCAGGGAACCTGTATTCAGACGGGTCAGGCGGCAGGAACTGCAGCAGCTTTGTCTGCCGAAAAGGGAATATCTCCTAAAGAACTCGGAGAAGACCTTCTCCACGCTCAGTTGGTAAAAGACAATATGTATCTATGATAAACGGCTCGGCAAGATAATCCTTGCCGAGCCTTCTCTTATTCTGTGACCTTTCTGTTTTTCTTTTTAGGCAGTCCTTGTTCGATTTTCGGAAAGGCATTTTCTGTGTCTGCGGTAGGTTGGATTTCGTAGGTTCCGTATTTATTCACAAGCTCGAAGCTGTCCTCGGCATTCCCAACGTCATAACTGTTCTGCGATGTGGAGCCGCCCTTTGATTTTTTGTTCATATTATCACCCTTAATTAGTATATAGAATTCAAGTGTAAATATACATTTCGCCAAAGTATATCCGTGCCGATGATTATTGGTGAAATTCGCCGATATCTTCGCGATAACAGTTCTATGCGAGTTAGCCGTTCCATTAAAGATATGGCATTTAAAGCAATGCAGGTGAAAGAACGGCTCACCGCACAGCTTCAAAGAGAGCCGAAGGTGGAAGAGATAGCTAAAGAATTGGGGGTTAAAAAGCACGAGGTTGTTTTGGCGCTTGAAAGCATTGTAGACCCGGTTTCCCTTTACGAGCCTGTTTATTCCGAAGGCGGCGATACTATTTATGTTTTAGACCAGGTTGGTGATAAAAACGACGACCAAAACTGGCTGGACGAAATTACCTTCCGCGAAGCAATGAAAAACCTGAACGAGCGTGAAAAGAAGATACTACGGCTTCGCTTTTTTGCAGGCAAAACCCAAATGGAGGTATCCCGAGAAATCGGTATAAGTCAAGCTCAGGTATCTCGCCTTGAAAAATCGGCATTACAGCAAATAAAATCAAGGTAATAAACCTATGCAAAAAATTCATATAATCTACCAAGAATGGGGGATTAATATGGATTGCAGAATTTCTGATTTAAGGGATAAACAGGTGGTATGCATAACAAACGGTTGCTCGCTGGGGCCGGTATGTGATGTGGAATTTAATACCTCTACCGGTCAGTTAACCGCTTTGATTATTTACGGAAAAATGCGTTGCTTCGGTTTGATGGGAAGATGCGACGATATTATTATTCCCTGGTGTGAAATTAAGGTAATTGGCCCGGACACAATACTTGTAGGGGTAAAGCCTCCCGAGATTAACAAACGCAGTTTTTTTAATAAATTTCAAAGATAAATATATCCAACAATACCAACTATTCTCCGTAGTATTATTAGCTTATTTTCACAAAATAATTTTGTTAGAAAAATAAAGGGGAGAATAAGTTGAAAAAGGTAATTAAAATTTTTACCGGTGTTATGTTTGTGGCTGTAGTTTCCGTTATGGGAATGGTTGGCTACGCATCATATAAAATACCTAATAATTTTAACGTTACGGATATTGAAAACGTAAGAACAAACATTAATCTGCCAATATCTCACACCGATACCACAAAAGCTAAGGTGAGATCTGTAGACACAAATCTAAACGGTGAAGAAAACCATACAGTAGTGTTTAAGCTGTTTGGAATAATACCAATTGAAAGGGTTAAGGTTACAATATCACCAACAAAAAAGGTGGCAGTGTTGGGGTTACCATTTGGAATTAAGCTGTATACAGACGGAGTTTTAATAGTAAATATAACCGAATTCGATACCAACGGCGGTACGGCTTGCCCCGCTAAAGACGGCGGCCTTAAAGCGGGGGATTATATAATTGCAGTGGAAGGCAAAAAGGTATATTCGAACAAGGAAATCGAAAGCATTATTTCAAAAAAACCCGGCAGCAGTATAAAAATTGAATATTATCGAAACAACAAAAGGTATACAACCTACATTCAACCGGAGATATCTTCCACCGACAACAATTATCACTTAGGTATGTGGCTTAAGGATAGCTCTGCAGGGATTGGAACCTTAACCTTTTACGATGCTGAAACAGGCATTGTTGCCGGCTTAGGACATGCCCTATGTGATAACGATACAGGTAAAATGATTTCGGTAAATCGCGGCAGTATTGTAAAGGCAGAGATACTGTCTGTCACCAAAAGTAAAAATGGCTTTGCAGGCGAGCTTTGCGGCAGATTTGCAAACGGTGAATATTCCAAAGCTTTACTCAATTCCGAAACGGGAATTTATGCCTTGTGCGATAATACTTTTCAAAACGCCCCTATTGTAGAGGTTTGCAATAAACAATACGTCGAAAAGGGAAGTGCTAAAATTCTTGTAACCACAAACGGACAGCGGCCCTCTTATTATAACTGTAAAATTAAAAGTATAAACTACTCTTCGGGGGATACCCGCAATATGGTGGTAGAGATAACCGACCAGGAGTTACTTCTTAAAACCGGCGGAATTGTGCAGGGAATGAGCGGCAGCCCAATTATTCAAAACGGTAAGCTTGTTGGTGCCCTAACCCACGTTTTCGTAGACGACCCCACTAAGGGCTACGCCATATTTGCAGAGAATATGTTAGAAACGGCGCAAAGTGTGGCAGAAAGTAATAAATTAAAAGAGGCATCTTAAATGTAGGGACAGGTGTCCGCAACTGTCTGTAAAAATAACCCAGGACGAAAATTATTCGTCTTGGGTTTTAATTTATTATTGTGTCAAAAAAGTTGAACTATGCTGTCAGCATAAGACTTTTCAAAAATTGAATGTTATAATCGTGACAGTAGTTTAATAAAAGGTATTTCATGTTCAATTATTAAATGTACCGTTGTTGGTATTTTTGTACGGTTATTTCGGTACCGAACTTTTTATTTTAGGGGGTGCTTTTATGAGCGCAATTATAAACATTTTAGCTTTTGTTATCTGTGGTATAGCGTTATTATCTTTATTTTTTGATATTAATTATAAGGTGTTTTCTGCTCTTATAATTATTGCTGTAATTCTTAAAGGTATTACTATTGTTTTTGGCGGAAACGATTCTGAAAATCAATAATAAAAAAATGTAATAAAGGTGAATATTTATATGAAGAACAAGTTTTATAAGTCAATAGCATTAATTTTTGTTTTTTCATTGGTTTTTAATTTATGTGGATGTGGAGCTGGCGCAAGCGGAAAAAATGTAAAAATTGATTCTGTATTACCTGATTGCGTAATATATTATCCTGTATGTCCTAAGTGTGAACATATAAGTTCCCTGACTATGAAAAATTTATCAGAAGGTGATGAGCAGGAATATAAAGGAAATCATATATGCGAAATGTGTTTTGAGTATTATGAAATAACCTTAAAAAGAAATTAAGTTTATCAAAGGTTTAACATATCTGAGACTGCTGATGGATGTTTTGATGATTCTGAAGATTATTATATTGAACTTAAAGATTACTTAACATGATTTGATTGAGAATAAAAGACGCGTAATAACTGTGAAAGGACTCCATGTGGAGTCCTTTTTCTATTCCGAGTTTGATATTAAGCCACTTGCACCTATTATACTTAATTTTGCACTTGCTATTTTATATTATTATGTTGACAAGTGAATTATAAGACAGTATAATATATTATATCGACGGTTGATATAAAAAGGAGGAAGTATCTTTGCCAAGTGAAAAACAATATTTAGAACGCAAGGAAAATGTTTCTTCAATACTTCGGTATATCAGAGCAAACGGCCCTCAAAGTCGCAGACAACTTTCCGCTGGACTTTCTCTTAGTTGGGGATGTATTTCGGAACTTGTTACTATACTTATATCTAAAAAAATATTAATTGAAGACGTTTCTGATAATCACAACAGCAAGGGGAGGGCGTCATCGGTTTTACGCCTGAACACGGAAATATGTTTTTTAGGCTTAGACGTTAATAAAAATGGTTTAAAAGCATCTGTTTGTAATTTGTTAGGTGAAAAGATTGAGGAGTTTGATGATAAGCTTAATTTCGACTCAAAAGCCGATTTGGTTCAAACTATAATCAATTTTGTAAAGCCCATATTAGATACATTTAAAGGTGTCTCCGGTATTGGCTTTGCAATGCAGGGAATTTTTCATGCTAATAAAAATGCTTGGGAATTTCCGTCAGATACCAGCATCTTAATAGAGCCCCATAAAGAATTTGAAAAGATTTTTAATCTTCCTATTATTACCGAGCACGACCCAAACTGTATTTTATACGGGTGCTTTGATAAAAGTGCAGAAAATAAAATGGTTGTTCGCTTAGATAGCGGCATTGGTGCTTCGGTTTTTAAAAATGGTTCTTTTTTAAAAGAAGAACTACTTGAGATTGGCTATTTCGTTGTTAACGAAAAGGGTGAAAGATTACACGGGATCATTTCGAAAAAGGCTATTGAAAAGAACAGTAGTGAACAACAGTTGGAAAACTACTTAAAGTATGCAGGAATGCATTTGGGTATAGTGTTAGGTAATGTTTGCAATTTTCTAAGGATAGACGACATTTATATTTGCGGTGATTTGGTAACAAAGTATAACTTATTAAACGATTCATTTTATGAGTTTTATGAAAAAACGGCCATTGCGGATTATGCCGCTAAAATCACAACCGTTTATGTCACCGACGCCGCCTTTGGTGCAGCAAAAATAGCGATGGATAATTTTCAATATTAAAGCTGAGGTGTTAGTATGAAAAATAAAATTTTAGAAACCGAACTTACTGATGAGCTGGTCGGGGTATGGTATTTGGGACAAGAGGGTTTTTTATTCAAGGCAAAAAATTCGTATCTTGCGGTAGATCCATATTTAAGTGACTATGTTGACCGAAACTGCTGTGAATTTGTTAGGTGGAAAAGGCTTTACGAGCCGCCTATGACTCCTGAGGATTTATCCTTTGTAAACCTTGTCTTGTGCACTCATTCTCACTTTGACCACGCTGACCCTGATACTTTGTCAGTAATTGCGGTCAATAATCCCAACACAAAATTTGTAATGCCAGCTCCGTGTGTAAAGGCTTTGGTAGAATATGGGATTAAAGAAGAAAACATTATTTCTGCAGTCGCTTTTCAAGAAATTGAAATAGACGGTTTTAAAATAATCCCTGTTCCTTCAGCACACGAAGAATTGCACATGGACGAAAACGGTAATTATTTTGAGGTTGGTTATATAATTAAAGCAAACGGCAAGACGTTTTTTCACGCGGGAGATATGTGTATGTACGAAGGTCTTATTGAATCCCTTCATAAGTTTGATATTAATATTGCCTTCTTGCCAATTAACGGTAGAGATTATTTCAGAAACAAGGCAGATATTATCGGTAATTTTAATTGTGAAGAAGCTGTGCTTCTTGCAAAAGAAATTAATGCTGATTTATTGGTTCCCATGCATCACGATTTATATGAAGTTAATTGCGTGAGTATTGAAAATTTTGTGGGTGCAATCAAGAAGTATGATACATTCAGAAGGTATCACATTTTTGCACCCGGTGAATTATACGTAATTGTTTAAAGGAGTAATGAAATATGAAATGTGTTGTTATTGAAGAACCAAAAAAGGTATGCTTAAAGGATTTGCCGTTACCCGAATTAAAAAAGGATTTTGCCCGTATTAAGGTAAAAGCTGCCGCTATTTGTGCAACAGATTTAGAGGTTGTTGACGGAAACATTCCTGCTAATTATCCGCTTATTCCAGGGCACGAATGGTCGGGTATTGTGAGTGAGGTCGAAAACCCAGCTCACGCTCATTGGATCGGCAAAAGGGTTACGGGCTCTAACGACGTTGTCTGCGGAGTGTGTGAGGCTTGCAGAAGCGGTAATTGGAGATATTGCAAGGATTTTGAGGAAATAGGCTTCAAGCAACCCGGAGCATACGCTGAATACATTGACGTTCCCGTTTATGGTCTTGTTGAATTACCTGAAAGTTTACCCTTTGAATATGCTGCATTAGCTGAGCCTATGGGTGTGGCTTTAGGTGTGTGGGAAAAGGCAGAGCCTAAAATCGGCAAAACCTGTCTTATTTACGGAGCGGGCTCTATCGGTCTTTGCTGTTTGATTGTGGCAAAGAACTTAGGACTTAGAAATATTGTAGTTGTTGCAACAAGTAAGGACCGTTTGAATGTTGCGACTAAGCTGGGGGCTGATTATGTTATTGCTACCCGTGAGCAGGATATTTTTGAAGAAATGAAAAGGATTCATCCTGACGGTACAGATTATATAATTGAAGCAACAGGTATTGAGGAATGTATTTCCAACAGCTTTAAGCTTTGTAAAAAAGGCGGCTCGGTGCTTTTGGCGGGTTACGGCCGCGGCAAAACAATGCAAATAAGAATTGATGATATCCACGTAAATAACCTCAAGGTCATAGGTGCGGGCAATAACTGGAATCAGCATAAGAAGGCTATAGAATTAATGAGCGAAAAAAATATTAATATGAGCCTTATGGTGAGCGAAAAAATCAAATTAGAGGATTTCAGCAGAGGATTGGAATACGCAAGGAAAAGGCCGCCTAATTTTGTTAAGGCAATTTTTACTTTTGGTGAAGAGTGATGAAAAATTACTTTCTGGGAATTGATATAGGTACATCATCTGTTAAGCTGCTTTTATCAACTAAATCCGGAGAAACCATATCTGCAAAATCGGAATACGAAACCAATAATATTGCGGGTTGGTGCGATGCTATAAAAAGGTGTCTTGATAAGATTAAAGGATCGGTTCCGTTATCGTTGATTTGTGCCGTTTCCTTCTCTTCTCAGGTGGGTACATATATAACCGATAAGGGCGATATTATTCCGTGGTTTTCTTCTGCAGGGGAACAAGAACTGAAAGAAATCAAACTTAAGTGCAGTGAAGCGTGTTTTGTTGAAGAAATCGGCATGCGTCATCCGGAACTTATTTCTTATCCCTTGCCGAGATTACTTTACATTAAAAGAAATTTTCCCGAAGCAGAATCGGTAATTATGCCAAAAGAAGCAGTTATATTTGAGTTGACGGGAAATTTGGTTACAGATACATTCAGTCAGCGCGGTATATGTAATCCGATAAAAAACGAATATTCCGAAAAGCTTCTAAAGCTATTTAATATTGGTTTTAAACTCCCTAAAATCTTAAATCCTACTGATATTGCAGGTTATATTACTGAAAATGCATCAAAAACTTATGGTTTGCCGGAAGGTATACCTGTATATGTAGGTTGTAATGATTTTTATGCAGGGCTTTTAGGTTTGGGAGTTCTGAAAAATAATACGGTATTCGAACTATCGGGAACAAGTGAGCATTTGGGAGTTATAACAAAGGCACGTGTAGACGGCAAAATTATAAGCGGAAAGTATTTTAACGGTTTTGCAACCTATGGAGGCACTAAATCCAGCGGAACATCCTGCGATTTTGCTATTAAGAATTTTGGTATTGTGGAATTGGATGAAAATTTATGCATTACCAATCAGCCGATTTTTCTACCGTACTTGAAAGGCGAGAGAGCGCCTGTATATGATGAAGATGCAAGGGGCGTTTTTTTTGGTATAACAGATAAAACAACCAAATCGGATATGGCTTATGCCATATTAGAAGGTGTTGTTTTCAGCTTGTATCACATATCCGAAGACTTACCGATTAAAAACGTCAGTAAAATTATCACGGGTGGCGGCTCTGCGGCAGATAAACTTATGGCGAAAATCAAGGCGGAATTATTCGACTGTGAGATTTTAAGAGCAAAGGATAATAATTCTTCTGCTTTAGGCGCTGTAATCATTGCTATGGTAGCACATAAGGCTTTCGGCTCGTTTGATGATGCAATCGTTTCTGCCGTTGAATATGTTTCGGTTGCAAAGCCTGATGGTGCTAACAGAGAAAAGCTTTTGAAAAGATTTGAAATATATAAAAAATTATACTTTAGTTTGAAAAGTCAGTTTGAAGAATTTTCGAAAATATAAAAGGAGTGGCGAGTATGAGTTGTGTTATTTTTGGTGCAGGTAAAATAGCACGAGGCTTTGTAGGGCATCTGCTTTATTTAAGCAATATTGATTTTGTTTTTGTTGAAAAGGTGGATTCTCTTTGCGATCTTATTAATGAGCGAAAAGAGTATTTGGTTAACGTTTTGGGAGATAGCTCTAAAAACACCGTTGTTAAAAACGTTTCTGCACTTAAATTCTCTCAAAGGGATGAGATTGCCGAAGCCATCAGCAAGGCGGACTGTGTTTTTAATTCGGTTGGAGGAAAAAACCTTAATGAAATCGTTCCCTTCTTAACATCGGGCATTGAAAAAAGAGCAAAAACAAATCCTACGGCGTTGAATATTATCACCTGCGAAAACTGGAAAAAACCCGCCGACATTTTAAGGGACGGTATTGCATCCGAGATTTCGGAAGATTGTAAGGCTTTTTTCCAAGAAAAGGTTGGAATAACCGAGGCGGTTATTATGCGTTCTGCCATTGAATCTACCCCTGAACTTTTAGCAAAGGACCCATTGGTTGTCAATGTGCAGAATTTCTGGGAGTTTCCCTTTGATGCTTCAAGACTTAAAGCACCTATGCCTCAGAATATGATTTGTTTAAAACCGATTTACGAATTCACCGGTTTTTTAGAGAGAAAGTTTTATACATATAACGCCGCTAACGGTACAACCTCTTTCGTCGGTGCAATACTCGGCTATAAATACATTGCCGATGCAGCTTTTGACGAAAGAATATTGAAGCTTTTGGACGGTGTATATAAAGAAACCGCATCCGCCCTTTCGAAAAAGCACAACTTCCCATTCGATGAACAATGGGCGTTTACGAGAACTTCACTTAACAAACTGCAGGATAGAAATATAATTGATTATATTGAAAGAAATGCAAGAGATCCAATGCGTAAATTGGGTCCTGATGACCGACTTGTAGGCTCTGCTCGTCTCTGCGAGGAATATGGTATTGTACCGGAAAACCTGGCGGTTGCTATAGCGTGTGCTATTCATTACGAAGAACCCAGTGATGAATTTGCGAATCAACTTCAAAAACTACGTGAAGAAGAGGGCGTAGATGCTGTTATTGAAAAGGTTTGCAAATTGGATATTAACGGTTCACTTGCGAAGCTCATCTTGGAAAAGGTGGATTTGATAAAGAAATGGGGTTGGATTAAGTGAAGAAAATAGCCGTAATCGGTGCAGGGAAAACGGGAAGAGGTTTTATTGGCAGACTTTTGAAGGAAGCCGATTGTCAAACTGTTTTTGTTGATAAAAATCAAGAATTAGTTAATAAGTTAAATGCTGAAAAAAGCTTTAGAGTTGATTTTTTCGGCAACACAAGGGATTCAGTCAGTGTTGATAATTACTCTGCCTTTACCTGGGAGGACGCCTGCTTTGATGGTATTGATTTAATTCTTGTATCAGTTTGTGGTCAAAATCTTACAGACGTTGGAGAACAGTTGTCTAAGAAATTGTCAAACGGTAAAAAGTATTATATTATAACCTGCGAAAATGCATCAAAGCCCTCGGTGACGCTTAAAAATGCCATTGTGGGTAAAGAAGTTGCCGTAAGCGAGGCAACGGTATTTTGCACTACTATTGAATCAGACGGATATAATATCAACTCTGAGAATTATCCCTATTTGCAGTGCAACGCAGAACTTTTGGAGGGTTATATTCCTGAAATTCCGTCCATTAAACCCATTGAAAATTTTTCGGATTTTCTCACTAGGAAGCTTTTCACGTATAATGCAGCAAGCTGTGTGATTGCCTATATCGGCGCATTGATGGGCTATACGGATTACGGCGAGGCGGCAAACGATAGCATGGTCTTAAAATTGCTTGATAAAAACTATAATGCCACCAACATAGCGATGTGTAAACGCTTCGGATATGATACAGAGGACCAAAAAGAATTCGCTGCATTGTCAAAGATAAAATTCTGCGACAGAACAATTGTGGATACCGTTGCAAGAAATGCAAGAGAACCTCACAGAAAATTAGGTGCAAACGAACGAATTATCGGCGCGGCAAAACTTTTGCACGAATGTGGACAAGATGCATCCGTGTTAGAACTTACTGCTGCTGCGGCACTGCTATATGAGGATAAATCAGACACTGTTTGGACAGAAATTAAGAATAGTGGCTATTCTGAAGTTTTGAAAAACATCAGCGAATTGACCGAGGACAACATAGTATTCAAAAACATTATGTCTTACATCGATAAAATTCAGGTTGATAAAGATTCGGTATTTCAAGAAGTTGTAAAATCGCAAAATTAAAAGTATCCAAAATGTCAAGCTGGTTGGTGCCCTAACCCACGTTTTTGTAGACGACCCTACCAAGGGCTACGCCATATTTGCGGAGAATATGTTAGAGACAGCTCAAAGTGTTGCGGAGGGTAATAAATTAAAAGATGTGTCGTAAATGAAAGGACTCCATATGGAGTCCTTTCTCTATTGCAATTTTAAAAGTTATGTGTTATTATAATATTGCCAAACTAACTGAATAATGTGTGAAATTGGGTGTTTTTTCTTTTTAAGGGATAATTACGCTTGTTTTTCGCAATCTATAATTGTTTCGAATTTGATAAAAATGCAAATTCCGGCGATTGTAGGTTGTGAGCGTTTACGCCCATTTCACACTCGGTTAGTTTGGCGACTATCGGAGTTTGCGTTTTTTGTGCGGTTACTTCGGTAGCCGCACTTTTTATTGCATAGGAGAATTGGTATGACAAAAATTAAATGTAAAAACTGTGACGAAGTCATTGTGGCTAGTAAAGAACGGAAAACTGTTTTTTGTGGTAATTGTGGAAAGGAAAATCCTCTATCAAAGAACGATAGAAGATGTAAACATATTATAAAGATTGTCTCATTTTTTTTATTGTCAATAGTTTTGATAGTTGTTTTCTGTACAGTTATTATGCCGAATTATAAATATCAGAATGCACTTAAACTTATGGACAAAGGAGAGTATAAAAAAGCTATTTTGAAATTTGATGAGTTGGATGATTATAGAAACAGTTCTGATATGAAGATAGAATGCAAGTATCTTTATGCAGATGCTCTTATTGAAAAAGAAGAGTATAAAAAGGCCAAAGAACTATGTAATGATATTAATGCGTTTAAGGATTGCAGTGCTATGATAAAAGCGTGCGATGAAGGCATACGGTTTAACGCCAACTCCCAATCTTTAATTGAGAGCGAAGTGGGAGATACCGTAAAGTTTGGTGCTTACGAGCAATATGGTGAAGTTGATGATATTGAATGGATAGTTTTAGATGTTAGAAAAGATAAATTATTTTTAATTAGTAAGTATGTTTTTATAGACGAGTGGTTTGATTGGGTTATTGAAGGTGACAGTAAAATCAAGACTGGCAATGGCAGAGATGTTACTTGGGAAACGAGTGCATTGAGAGAGTGGTTAAATGATGAATTCATAAATACCGCTTTTTCAGAAAAAGAGATAGCGATGATTGATACTGTGAAAGTTACCGGCGATGGAAATCCTAAATACAATACGGATCCCGGAGATGACACTTACGATAAAATGTATTTATTAAGCATAGAAGAAGCAAATCGGTATTTTTCTTCTAACAGTGAAAGAATGTGTGGACAAACTATTACATCGTCTCCATATGGTTTTTATGGTAACTATATGCGGTGGTGGTTAAGAACTTCCGGATATGTGCAAAGTTTCACTGCATTTGTAGATGAAAATGGCAATATTTATGAGCATGGCTACGGTGCGAATAGTGATACGATCGGTGTTCGCCCTGCTATGTGGATTGATATATCTGATTTAAGTGATTAAAAAATCAAGCATCCCGTTATTTGCGGGATGCTTTTCTGTATTGTGTGGGGCTTGTTCCGGTGCTTTTTTTAAAAAAGCTGTTAAATGAGCGTATGCTTTGAAATCCGCTTTTAAGTGCGATGGCGGTAATGCTTTCATCGGTTTCTTCAAGCAGCATTGTGGCGGTTTCAAGCCTGTAGATATTAACAAAATCCGAAAAGGTCATATTAAAGGCGTTGTGGAAATAGCGTGACATATAGTTGTAATCGTAGCCAAGCTTTGCCGCTAAATCAGAAAGTGTCAGCCGTTGGGTATGGTGTTCTAACACATAATCTGAAATTTGCGATATAATGCGCACTTCCTTTGTGGATTTGTCGGTAAGCTTTACGGATTTAAGATATTCCTCTAACACAGCATAAAGGCAGGATTTAAGGGTTAAGGTTGTAAGCGACGGATTGTTTATAAGTTGCTCTTTCAGATAGTTTTCAACCGGAACGTCGCATCTAAAACCAAAACCGTCACCAGCTTTTCCGTAAAGCTGTTTTGACAAATACCTTATATAATCCTCTGAAAAAACCAACACCCAGTAGCGTGTAGCTTTTTTGGGCTTGTAGCAGTGGATATCGTAAGGCAGGCATAAACCAAATTCACCCTCGGTTAAATTATAGACCTGATTGTTTACGGTGCAGGTTACAACACCTTTTTCTATGTAAATCAACTCTAAATTTTTATGAAAATGATAATCCCAAACCTCTTCAGTATAATGGTATGCATTGAAATTATAATTGGATAGAGAGTTATGTGACTGATGAAAAATCATAGCGCACCTCAATTAAGATAAAATACTGCTAATATTATACTATATATTGCGAGAAATTGTCAATAATTTGCCATATAATTGTGTTATAAAGGTAATAAGGGAGTAAGGTTATGAATAAAAATCTTTATAATTTCATTATTAACAAGCAACACCATAAATTTCGCAAAAGTTTAGATTGGAATTTGGCAGAGGAATATTCTAAACTAAATTTAAGCCCCATCGATCGTATGGCAGATCGTTTTGAAAGGCTTTGTAAATCGGAGTCTGCTGTGATTTTAGAGGGCGAGCAGATTGTATTTTTGCGCGCAATAAAGAACCTTCCCGAAATCTTTACCGAAACAGAATGGAAAGAAATCAAGGCCAAGCATTATATACACGAATTAGGCTTTATGTCTAATCTATCTCCCAATTACTACGGAACAATAGCTACCGGACTTTTAGTCAAAAAAGAAACCGCCGACGAGTATGGAAAAAGAGCAATCGACAATTTAATTGCCCTTTCCGATAAGTATCTTGAAGAAGCAAGGCGTCAGGGCAGAGAAGACCTTGTAGAGATTTTAACTCAGGTGCCAAGATACCCCGCACGTAATTTTCGAGAAGCTCTACAGTTTTTCAGAATCCTTCATTTCGGGCTGTGGTTAGAGGGTAATTATCACAACACAATAGGCAGATTTGATAAGCACCTTTACCCATACCTTAAAGCCGATATAGAAAACGGAAGGCTTACACGTGAAACTGCATTGGAGCTTTTGGAGGATTTCTTCCTTTCATTCAATAAAGACAGCGATATCTACGTTGGAGTACAGCAGGGCGATAACGGACAGAGTATGATGCTGGGCGGTATAGACGAGCAGGGAAATGAAGTGTTTAATCTGCTAACCGAGCTTTGCCTTGAAGCAAGCTGTAACAATAAGCTAATCGACCCGAAAATTAATTTAAGAGTAAACAAAAACACCCCAGTTGAAATATACACTAAAGCCACAAAATTGACCAAGGCAGGCCTTGGTTTTCCTCAGTATTCTAACGACGACGTGGTTATTCCAGCTTTGGAAAAATTGGGATATCAGCATAACGATGCCGTTAATTACACCGTTGCCGCTTGCTGGGAATTTATAATACCAAATGTAGGCGCCGACGTTGCAAATATTTCCGCTTTATCTTATCCAAAGGCGGTTGATATTGCATTACATAATAGCCTTGAAGCCGCTGATACTTATGAGAAATTTTTTATAAATGTTCAAAATGAAATCAAGATGGAATGCAACAAAATTTGTGATGGCATCAATAATCTTTGGTTCGTACCATCGCCTTTTATGAACCTGCTGATGGATTGCGACATTTATAATGGTGGTAAATACAATAACTTTGGAATTCACGGCACTGGTATTGCTACTGCGGCTGATAGCCTTGCCGCAATAAAGAAGTACATTTTCGAAGAAAAAAGCGTATCAAAGCAGCAACTTATTGAGGCGGTAGACAGTAACTTTGAAAACTGCCCCGAGTTATTGCATTTACTCCGCTTTGAAGCACCAAAATTAGGCAATAACGACGATTATGTTGATAGCATTGCAACCGAGCTGTTAGATACCTTTTCAGAGGCTTTAATAGGCAAAAAGAACTGTCGCGGCGGTATCTATCGTGCGGGAACAGGCTCTGCAATGTATTATCTCTGGCACGCAAATGAAATTGGAGCTTCACCCGATGGCAGGCGTGATAAGGAACCCTTTGGAACAAACTATTCCGTTAGCCTTTTCTCAAAGGTAAAGGGTCCCGTTTCGGTTATTGCTTCTATGACCAAGCAGCATTTTGAAAATGCAATTAACGGCGGCCCGCTTACCCTTGAATTTCATCAAAGCGTTTTTGCCGATAATGATGGTATAGAAAAGGTTGGACTTTTGGTTAAAACCTTTATTGACCGCGGCGGACATCAGCTTCAGCTTAACACAGTAAATCTCGAAAAAATGCTCGATGCACAGAAGCACCCTGAAAACTATAAGCAACTGGTTGTAAGAATTTGGGGCTGGAGTGCATATTTCGTTGAGCTTGATAAAGAGTATCAAGACCACGTTATAGCAAGGCAGGCTTATTCGATATGATAGGAACTATATTTGATATCAAGGAGATGGCGGTGCACGACGGCCCTGGAATCAGAACAACGGTGTTTTTCAAGGGCTGTCCTTTGCGGTGTAAATGGTGCCATAATCCTGAAGGCTTAAGTTTTCGCCCACAGCTTATGTATAAATCGGCAAATTGTTTAAATTGCGGCAGTTGTCGTATTGAATGTAATCATAGCGACTGTAAGCCTTTTGGAAGATGTATTCATGTATGCCCCCAAAACTGCCTTGAAATTACAGGCAGGGAAGTAGAGGCTTTGGCTCTTGCTGCCGAATTAAAGCAATCGGCAGCGGTGTTAGGCAGCTCCTTCGGTGGCTTTACCTTTTCCGGAGGTGAGCCTTTAGCACAGCCTGAATTTTTGTTAAGTTTGATAAATGAACTAAAAGAATATCACCTTTGTATAGAAACATCAGGCTATTCAGAACCCGAAATTTTTAAAGCCGTAATAGATAAGCTGGATTATGTTATAATGGATATTAAACTTGCCGATAAAGGCCTTCACAAAATCTATACAGGTGTTGAAAATAGGCTGATATTAAACAATTTTAATATTCTAAAATCCAGCGGAACGCCTTATTTGATTCGTACACCGCTTATTCCAAATATCACCGATACCGAAGAAAATCTTAGTGCAATCAAGTTCTTAATAGGCGATAGTAATTGGGAACAATTGCCTTTTAACGTGGCCGCAGGCGCAAAGTATAAAATGTTGAATATGGAATATCAATTATAATCACCAGAAACATTTTATAAAAATTTTTAAAAAACATCTTGACATACAAAAAACCTTGTGGTAGTATATATAGGCACCGTTCAGCGTGCATTGTGTGGGAGCATAGCTCAGCTGGGAGAGCATCTGCCTTACAAGCAGAGGGTCATAGGTTCGAGCCCTATTGTTCCCACCATTTTTTGGCCTGGTAGTTCAGCTGGTTAGAACGCTAGCCTGTCACGCTAGAGGTCGTGGGTTCGAGTCCCATCCAGGTCGCCAGCATTATATGCGGATTTAGCTCATCTGGTAGAGCGCCACCTTGCCAAGGTGGAGGTAGCGAGTTCGAGCCTCGTAATCCGCTCCAGTATTAAAGCCGCACGTCGTGCGGCTTTAATTGTGTGTATATTATAAATTTTACATAACAAGCCAAAATGGAGGTATTGCTATGCGCAAAATAAAAAGATTATTAGCATTGTTGCTGACTGTTACTACTGTATTTTTTACCGTTCAGGTTGTTTATGCTGAGTCTAACAACACCGCTTCAGATGTTTCATCTTCTGATGTTACCTCGCTCGCTAAAGCTAAAGAGTACAAGCTCTCAAAAACCAGCTATTATTATAGTGGTAAATCGCATAAACCTACTGTTACAGTTATCGACACAAATGGAAACAAAATTGAGCCATCAAACTACATACTAAAATATTTTAACAATAAAAATCCCGGAATAGCGTCGGTAAATATTATCTACAAAGCTCCTTATAGCGGATGTAAAAAACTTAATTTCACAATTAAACTTAAAACACCCAAGAAACCTGAGCTTGTGCAAATAAAGCAAAAACAGTTCATGGTTAATCTTACAGAATCTACAGGTGTTAGCGGATACGAGATTAAGTATAGTACCTCTTCTAAATTCAAGAAGGCAAAAACAATAAAGCTTAGCAAAACCAAGGGCTTGCAATATTCTGTTACAGGGCTTAATAACGATCAGAAATATTATGTTAAGGTTCGTTCTTATAAATCTGTTGATGGTAAGAATAAGTATAGCAGTTGGAGTAAAGCTGCCTCCATCAAGGTAACATCAAGGGCACCTCAGGCCGATTTACCAACAGAAATGCTTGAAAGCTATGTATTGGATTCAATGGAGTATATAGGATATAATGTTAAAAGGCAAAAGAAAAACGGAACAATTCTTCAAGACCGTGCAAGCGGCCCTCGCACCCCAATGAAAGATCGTTCAGGAATTGTTTACGGTGGTGGCCCCAGCGGTATAGAAACCGTTAAAGATAAAACTACTGTCTCCGGCAAGGCGCCAAATCTGAAAAAATTCAGAAGCCAAGGTATGTGCTGTGCCAGTTTTGTTTCTTACTATTATTTGAATTATCTTCCCAATATTGCAGGTGTCGATACCAGCTACATAAAAAAAGCAATGAAAAAATCAGGCCACGGATACCAAACCTGTGACGCCTGGTATGCGGCTGCTAAGTCGCTGGTAAAGCAGGGTAAAGCGGTTGTTGTCGACAAGGTAACTAACGGCAGATCTCTTGCGGGAGCAGATTTAGATAAGCTCGAAATTGGTGACCTTTTAACCTTCAGTATACCGAATCAAGGCCTTGCCTGCGGCCACGTTGCTGTGTATGCCGGCACCAATAACGGCGAGCATTTTGTTGCTCATGTGGGAAGTGACGAGGGTCCTGTTTTCCAAACCCTTCAAAGATTTGAAAATGTCGTTAACGCTCACGATGGCTGTGCTTACAGTACAGTTTATAGATTTAAGAATTTACCCACTTCTAAATACGATTATTCGGTTAAGCTTTCAAAAACCAAATATAAGTACAACGGTAAAGCTATTAAACCTACAGTAACAGTTAAAGATGCAACAGGTAAAAAGATTTCAGAATCTGATTACACGGTTTATTATACAAACAATAATGCGGTTGGAACTGCTAAGGTTACAGTTGTATTTAAGGGCAAATACAAGGGCACCAAAACCGCTAAATTCAAAATAACCAAATAACAAAAAGCAAGGCGTTTCTGTGGTGAGCGCCTTGCTTTTTTTATGTTAAATCTGGTTGTATTTTTGGAGGATAGCCTTAATTCTTTCTGCAGGATTAAGAAGTTGGCTTATTGAATTGTCGTAGTTTAGGGTGTCTACAAGATAAGCAATGTATTTTGACATATCAACACTTGCATACCACTCGCGTTTAAGTAATTCGTCGGTAGAATAGATAAGGTTGGTGGTGAAAATTTTGTCTATAAGACCCTTCTCGTAAAATTCGTCGAACTTTTCAAGTCCGCCTGTGAACAAACCGAAGGTAGTAAAGGCAAAAATTCTGTTAGCCTTCATATCCTTAAGCTTTAATGCGAGGTCCAGTAAAGAATCGCCCGAAGCAATCATATCGTCAACAACAATAACATCTTTGCCTGCAACATCGTTACCAAGGAATTCGTGAGCTTCAATAGGGTTGCGACCATTAACTATTTTTGAGTAGTTACGGCGCTTATAGAACATACCAAGCTCTAAACCAAGAATGGAAGAATAGTAAATGCAGCGAGACATCGCACCTTCGTCTGGTGAAATTATCATTGTATGTTCGCGGTCCAGCTTAATGTTGGGAACTGTTTTCAGCAAGGCCTTAATCATTTGGTAGGTGGGCTGAACATTATCGAATCCTCCAAGAGGAATAGCGTTTTGAATACGTGGGTCGTGGGCGTCGAAGGTTATTATGTTAGAAACACCCATTCCAATAAGCTCTTGCATTGCCATAGCACAGTCGAGAGATTCTCGGGCAGTTCTTCTGTGTTGACGGCCTTCGTAAAGCATAGGCATAACAACGGTTATTCTTCTTGCTTTACCGCCTAATGCCTGAATTACACGCTTAAGGTCTTGGTAATGGTCGTCGGGACTCATTGGAACCTCCATACCATACATCTTATAGGTTACTCCATAGTTAAAACAATCCACCACAATGTATGCGTCGAGTCCACGGGCGGTGTGCTTCATAATTGCTTTTGCTTCGCCTGAGCTGAATCGGGGGCAGTCTACATTAACGATGTAGGTGTGCTCGTCCGGCATTCCGCGCCACTGCAATAAATAATAGTCAACCTTTGCTGCTAAGGCTTCACAGCCTTTCAGAGGAATAATCGCAAGGTCTCCAAAGGTTGAATGTTTGTTCTGTGCTGACATACAAGTCCCTCCAAATTAATATTACAGATATATGATATCACAAATAAGAGTAATATAAAAGAGATTTTTGAAAAAAATAAAAAATTTCGTCATAATTTGTTAAGTATAGTTGCCTTACTGCGTTTTTTTTGGTATAATAGATTAAAGTTTTTATATAATAGGTGATATTATGGCTATTGTAACCCTAATCGCACATACTCCCGACCCCGAACGTGTTGTAGCTGCCGCTGCAAAACTTTGTTATTCCCAATCTGATGTATGTGAAATCAGTAATAATTTAACCGACGAAAAGGTTGCATCTTTTGTAAAGATGTTAAGCGATATCGGCCACGAAAGCCCTACAGAGCACGTATCCTTTACTTTTGGTATTCAGGGTGTGTCCAGAGCATTACTTGCCCAGTTTACCAGACATAGAATTGCCTCCTACTCGGTTCAAAGCCAAAGGTACGTTAATTTAGATGATTTCACCTATGTGGTTCCCCCCGAGATTGAGGCGATTCCCGAGGCTATGCAAATTTTTGAAGAATCTATCGAAGCAGATAAAGCTTATTATAATAAGCTCTCTGAAATACTTTCCAAGCATCACGAAAAAGAAATGATAGCAGCGGGTATGGAGGAGAAAGCCGCTAAAACTGCTGCTCAAAAAAAGGCAAATGAAGATGCCCGATTTGTGCTGCCTAACGCTTGTGAAACTAAAATGGTTGTAACTATGAATGTCAGAAGTCTTTTTAATTTCTTTAAGCATCGTTGCTGCAACAGGGCTCAGTGGGAAATAAGAGAAGTTGCCGAACAAATGTATAAAATAGTGTACGATATTGCGCCAAATTTATTTGCAAACGCAGGGCCGGCTTGCGTAAGCGGAAAATGTCCGGAAGGTAAAATGAGCTGTGGCAAAATTTTGGAAATGCGCGAAAAATACAATTCATTAAAAAGCGGTGAATAATTTGGGTAAAATAATTGTTATAGAAGGTCTTGATGGTTGCGGCAAAAGCACTCAGCTTGAGGTGTTGGGAAATAAACTTCCCAAAATGGGGGTTAATTGCCGCACTGTATCTTTTCCTAATTACGAATCTGCTGCCTGTTCTCCGGTTAAAATGTATTTAAGCGGAGAATTTGGTACCAATCCCGGAGATGTTAATGCTTACGCTGCTTCAACATTTTATGCTGTTGACCGATTCGCAAGCTACAAATGCGATTGGGAAGATTTTTATACTTCCGGCGGTGTTGTTGTGTGTGGTAGATATGTAACCTCAAATGCCGTACATCAGTGTTCAAAATTACCTGAAAATCAGTGGAGCGCATATACCGATTGGTTGTACGATTTTGAATATAATAAGTTGGGAATCCCAAAGCCTGATGCTGTTATATTTTTAAGTATGCCGCCGGAAATGTCCGAAAAACTTCTTATGAACAGATATATGGGCGATGGCGACCTTAAGGATATTCACGAAAAGGATTTGGAATATCAACGAAAATGCCAGGAAGCTGCAAGATTTTCAGCTCAATATAACAACTGGAAGGTAATAGATTGTACTAACAACAATGGGCTAAGAAGCATTGATGATATTTCCCGGGAAATTTTAGACATTGTGTTGAATGTTATAAAGGAGAAGTAGAATGATATATATGTTTTTGGCAGATGGCTTTGAAGAAATCGAGGCACTTGCCACTCTGGATATAATACGTCGCGCAGGTATCGAGATTAAAACCGTAGGCGTAACAGGGGATAGAGTAATAGGCTCCCATAATATTGAGGTTATGGCCGACTTGAAATTAGGTGAAATTAGTTTCGATAATTTATTGGGCGTAATATTGCCCGGTGGATTACCCGGCACCACAAATCTTGAAAAATGTCCCCAAGTTATAAAGTTTGTTGAATATTCTGCAAATAACGGTCTTCTTGTTGCTGCAATATGTGCGGCTCCCTCGGTGCTTGGACATTTGAATTTGCTTAACGGTAAAAATGCCACTTGTTTTCCGGGATTTGAAACAGAATTGTTAGGCGCAAGGGTTTGCGCAGACAGTGTAGTATGCGACGGAAACTTCATAACCGGTAAAGGTGCCGGCGCAGCAATTGATTTCGGACTTAAAATAGTTGAATATTTCAAGGGCTCTGATATTAGTAATGAATTAAGGAAGTCTATGCAATGCGTCCGTTAGATATTAGAGAGTACAAACAAAATATTCGTAACGAAGTTAAAGAGCAAAGGCGAAATATCCCTGCCGAAGAAAAGTATGCTTTAGATGCAGGGGTGTTGGCTAACGTCAGTAAAATGCGTGAATACAAGCGTTGCAACACAATATATATTTATGTGTCTACTCAAATTGAAGTGGATACAAGAAATATAATTGAAATGGCCTGGAAAGACGGTAAAAGGGTGGCAGTACCGCGGTGTATACCCGAAACAAGACAGATGACATTCCATTACATTACCTCTTTCAACGATTTGGCTCCCGGTACATTTTCCGTATTGGAGCCGGATAAGAACGCTCCGATTGCCGAGGATTATGATAAATCGATTATGCTGGTTCCAGCACTTATAATCGATAAATATGGATATAGATTGGGATATGGCAAGGGATATTACGACCGTTACATCTCTAAATATACCGGACTTACGGTGGGGCTTTGTTATATAAACAATATCAGGAATAAAATATATCACGGTAGATTTGATAAAAAGCTCGATTATATAATAACCGAAAAATATATCAAACGCACGATGGTATAATTTAAGAAGGGTGGTTCCAATTTGGAAAACAACAATAATACCGGTGAATTCAATTTAAAAACAAATAACGTAGAAGTTAATGAATCTGAAGGAACTCCAGCAGATGATAATTACGACACCCCTGTAAACGACGAATATGTTATAGGAAGTGGTTTTGTAATTGACGAAGAGCCTGTTATACCCGTTAAAAAGCGCAAAAAATCAAAGGGTGTTGTGCGCTCTTTGATATGGATTTTCAGCATTTTGCTGATTTCTGGCACCCTTGCTGTAAGTGCAATCTTTTTTGTTATAGATTATATGGGCATAGGTTCATCAAAAACCGTTACAGTAACTATCGACGAAGGCGAAAGCTTGGATAGTATTATATCGGAATTAAAATCTACTGGCGCCATTCGTTTTAAATTTTTGTTCAAATATTACGTTAATTCTAAAGATTATTATAAAAACTTTCAAGCTGGCGTACATACCTTCAAAACCGATAGTGGATATCAAGGTATTGTAAATGAGTTTACAACTGTTCCCGGTTTTTCAACAAAAACTGCGACAATCACAATACCCGAAATGGCATCTATTGATGATATAGCAGAGATTTTTGATAAGAAAAATATTTGCTCTAAGGAAGACTTCATAGATGTTGTGCAAAATACAGAGTTTGATTATAAATTCTTAGATGATATTCCAACCAAATCTGTTCATTACAGATTAGAGGGTTATTTGTATCCCGATACTTATGAATTCTATGTGTGGGATTCTAAAGACGGTGCCGAACAGGCGGTTAAAAAAATGTTGGATAACTTCGAATCTAAAATAGAAGACGAGTATTACGAAGAAGCTGAAAAAATGGGTTATACCTTCCACGAAATTGTGACAATGGCTTCTATTGTAGAGTTGGAGTGCAACGGATATCCCGATGAAATGCCCAAGGTTGCAGCAGTATTCTATAATCGTTTACTTAACTGGGGAGACCAACCTAAAACTCTTGGTTCTTCTCCAACTGCTGATTATCCCTACGGTGGTGGAAATTATAATACAAACATAAAGGAAGGATTACCCCCCGGTCCATTTTGCGCAACCGGTATAAATGCAATAAAAGCTGCATTGCACCCTAACAAAAAGTTTGATAATAAGTATTTTTATTTCGTAACAGACACCGATTTCAACTTTTATTATAACGAAAACCTGACTGCCCATAACTACACCATAGACTCCTTAAGAGCAAAAGATAAGTGGGGAGAGGATTAATACTAATGCCAAAATTTAAAAATAATCCTCTTGAGCTTCTTTGCCCTTCGGGTGATTTAACAAGGTTAAAGGCGGCAGTCGACTTCGGTGCAGATGCCGTATATCTTGCTGGCAGAGAGTTTGGTATGAGAACAGCTACATCTAATTTCTCGAAAGAAGATTTATTAAATGGAGTAACCTATGCTCACAATGCCGGTGTAAAGGTCTATGTTACATGCAACACAATTCCTCATAACGATGAAATTGCCCGCTTACCCGAGTTTGTAGAGTATTGCGATTCCATTGGTGTAGATGGATTGATAATTTCGGATTTGGGAACTTTTGAGATATGCAAAAAGTATGCGCCGAAAGCAGAAAAGCATATATCTGTGCAATCCGGAATTACCAATTACGAGACAGCACGTGCTTTTTATAATATGGGAGCTAACCGAATTGTAGTTGCTCGCGAGCTATCTCTTGAAGAGATAGCAGAGATTCGTGCAAAAACTCCAAAAGAGTTGGAGATAGAGGCCTTTGTCCACGGAGCTATGTGTGTTTCGTTCTCTGCACGATGTCTTTTGTCCAGCTATATGACGGGTAGAGATGCTAATCGCGGCGATTGCGCACAGCCTTGCCGTTGGAGTTACTCTTTAATGGAAGAAAAGCGACCGGGTCAATATTTCGATATTACCGAAACCGACAAAGGAACCTATATTTTAAATGCCAACGATTTGTGTATGGTTGATTATATTAAGGAATTAGCCGAGAGCGGAGTGTACAGCTTCAAAATCGAAGGAAGAGCTAAATCGCATTATTATACTGCAGTAGCAACAAATGCTTACCGCGGTGCTATGGATTGCTATTTGAATAGTCCTACCGATTATAAAACCCCCGAATGGGTAACTGAGGAACTAAATAAAATCAGTCACAGAAACTATTCTACAGGTTTTTATTTAGGGCCTCCTGAAAACTCTCAAACCTATTCTCATGCCGGATATGTTAGGGATTATTTTGTAGCGGCTGTTGTAGAAGGATATGAGGATGGTTGCATAATAGCTCGACTGAAAAATAAATTCAGCGTTGGCGAAACACTTGATTGTTTAGAGCCGAAAGCCCCGCCCACTTTAATTAATGTTGATACTATGTATAATCATAACGGAGAAAGCATTGATGTTGCGCCCCACCCAATGAGTATAATTAAAATTCCGTATAGTAGGCCTATAGCAACAGGCTCACTTTTAAGAATTAAATCATAAAAAAGGTCCCCGATGAATCGGGGACCTTTTTTAGTTTGCAGAGTGGTAAAAATATACCTTTTGATTGTGCTTATTAATGCTGGGCTTTAAATCTTCTTTAAAGTAATATGTTTTAGATGTGATATAAAGAGGACTAAAGTATCCGCATTTGTTTAATTTTTCAACTGCAGATTTTGTTAGCTTTTTCAGGTCTTGACCTGTTTTGCCATTCATTTTTTTGATTGTGTTATCAAAATCATCATCTTTATAGCCGATATAATTTGTGTTTGACTTTGAGGTGAAGTTTTGCAGGTACGAGGTAGGGGAATCGGAAATTGCTTTGGTCGGGATTATTGCAGCGTCAAAACTACCGGCTTCAATATTAGAAATGAGAGCATCTTCGTTTTCTATTGCAGTAATATTAACCGACACTCCAAATGCGTTCTGCCATTCAGACGCTATTTGCTGAGCAAATTCTTTGTTAATATCGTTGTCAATATACATTATTGAAAACGTTGGAAATATTCTTTCTATATTTAAATTCTCACAACCGATAATAAATAATTCGCTTGCATCTTCCGGTTTACTAAAAGCAGTTTTTTTACATACAATTTCTTCTGAAAATTCAACAATTTGAGGTAAAACCGAATTAGTTAAGCTAACACCATAGCTATGTCCGAATTCTTCGGGAATGGTGACTTTAGCAGTCCTGATTAAAGCCTCCATAATATTTTCTTCACCGATATTTGATTTAGGATTGATTATAAGAGAATTAACCGTATTTCCAATATGTGTGGCATTGAAAGATATTTTTGCATTATTTAGTCGGTCTATCATATTTTTATCTAATATTGAAAAATGAGGTTCATTTTTTTCAATATTCTCAAACAGCTCATCTTCGCTGTTGAAATAAATATACACAGAACTTACTTCTGAAATTTCTTTAGAAGTGTGGTTTTTGTTGCTTGACAGTTCGCAGTAATCCTCGTTCCAGGAAGTAACGTGATAATAACCATTAGATATTACTGAATCTTCATTCAGTCCATAATATCCTTTGCAGGAAAGAAAAAAGTCTTCATTACAGGGCATTGCAACAGGTGTTGTCAGTAAGTCTAAAAATTCCGAAGAAGCATAGCTTAATTCTATTTTTAGCTCGCTCTCTGAAACAGCAGTTACTCCGATTTGTTTGTGGGATTTCTTGCCACTCAGTGCTTCGGGAAGGTTTTTTATAGCCAACAGGCTTGCAGAGTAGGGAGAAGCGGTTTCTGGGTTGGCAGCACGCTTAAAAGCAAACTCGAAGTCGTATGCTGTAAGTGGTCTACCGTCTGACCATTTTGCGTCTTCTTTGATTTTGAAATTATAGGTTAATCCGTTTTTGCTTACGCTGTAACTATCTGCAACACCGCAGATAAGCTTGTTGTTCTGATCGTATTTCATAAGACCTTCAAAGGTGTTGTATACAACCTGTAACTCTGTATCATTAGCGGCAAGCTGAGGATCTAAATTGGTGACTTTTTCGACAGTTTCATATAAAAAATTAAACCCGTTTTCTTTATTGTTGCAACCAAAAAGGCAGGTACAAATTGAAAAACATAATAACAGAGTAAATACTTTTAGTTTTTTATTCAAAACAAACTACCTCCTTTGCAGTCTATTGCAACAATAAGCGGAAAATTGTTAAAATGCAGTTTTTTTATTGATTCACAGCCCAAATCATCATAGGCAACTACCTCGCAGGCATCTATGCATTTGCAAGCAAGCGCTCCGGCTCCACCGATTGCGCAAAGATATATAGCTTCGTTTTCAATTATTTTTTTGATAACTTCTTTAGAACGCGGCCCTTTTCCTATCATACATTTTAACCCTTTATCTAATAAAACAGGTGTATAGGGGTCCATTCTTCCTGAGGTGGTGGGGCCGCAGCTACCAATATTCAATCCTTCGGGAGTAGGTGTTGGTCCGGCATAATAAATTGCTGAACTTCTTATTTCAAAAGGTAAGTTTTCATTGTTATTTATAGCATCGACTATACGTTTATGAGCTGCATCTCTGGCAGTAAAAACGGTGCCGGAAAGCAAAACTTTGTCTCCGGCACGCATTTTGTGAATGTATTCGGTTATATTAGCTGTGTCTATAATAAATTCTTTCATAACTATACTTCCGCTACAACTTTATTAACTTTTTCGGAAATGTCATTTATAGTTTCTTTTGCGGCAGTAAAAGATTTAAATATATAATCCAAATCGTCAGAATACTTTTTAGAAGCATTTTCGATGTTAGATTTTATACTACCAAGCTTGTGTTGCATTTCTTCAAGAGCCAGTAATGTTCTGTTAATTTCGTAAAAAGCCAACTCGGAACTATCTTTTGTGGATTTATTAACAACCTCAGCGTTTGATTTTGCAACCATATACATTTTTGCAATATCTTTGCTAATATTTTGAACTTCTTCTTGTTTTTCGCGAAGGTCGGCAGCTTCGGCAGAAAGCTTTGCAATTGTCTCTTCGCTGATTTTAAGGTTAGCTTCTAATTCCGGAATACGTTTAAGCTCATCTATAAGCTCTGCATTACGTCGGTTAATATTGTCAATATTATTGATAAGCTCTCGCTCTTTTTCGGAATTATCCTTTTGCATTTTTTTGATGTATTCAATAACATCCTCACGGTTGAAACCCAACAGTTCTCTTCTAAATCCAACCTTTGCCATTCCATTCACCTCTAAAAATTGTGATTTGCATAATAACTCATTTTTTATTATTATATCACGTTATTCAACCAGCTTCAACATAAAATTATATTATTTTTACGATTATGTTTTTCAATACTCGTTGAAATTGACGACTATATGTGTTAAAATAAATTAATTTAAGATTTGGAGAATATCTATGAACAGAGTAGTTATAATTGGTGCAGGGCCTGCAGGGCTTACTGCTGCATTCGAATTGTTAAAATCGGGTAAAGGATATGAAGTGGTAATTTTAGAAGAAACCGATAGTATTGGCGGAATTTCAAGAACGGTACGGCATAATGGTAACCGTATGGATATTGGCGGACATCGTTTCTTTTCTAAAAGCGAAGAGGTTATGAATTGGTGGCAAGAATGTATGCCGCTTCAAGGCAAGCCAGCATACGATGATATTATATTAAAAAAAGAAAAATCACTCTCTCCAGGCGGCCCCGACCCGGAATTAGAAGATCGATTAATGCTAATAAGAAATAGAGTATCCAGAATTTATTATAACAATAAATTTTTTGATTATCCCATTAGCCTTAAACCATCAACTATTGCCAATATGGGCTTTTTTACAACCCTACGTGCCGGATTTTCTTATCTTCATTCTGCTATCAGCAAGCTTCCGGAAGATTCCCTTGAAGATTTTTATATCAACCGTTTCGGTCGGGTACTTTATAAGATGTTTTTCGAGCATTACACCGAAAAACTTTGGGGCAGACATCCCAGTGAAATATCTTCCGATTGGGGTGCACAAAGGGTAAAAGGATTATCGCTATCTGCTCTTTTTAAAGATATCTTCAAAAAACTGTTTCGAATAAAAAATAACAATTCGGCCGAAACATCGTTAATAGAAGAATTTTGGTATCCAAAATTCGGTCCGGGTCAACTTTGGGAAGAGGTGGCCAAGGATATAGAATATATGGGCGGCAGAATTATTAAAAATTGCACTGTATTGAAACTGAATAAAACAGCCGATAAAATTGATTATATAGTTTGTGAAACCGGGGGTAAAAAGGTTAAGGTAGAGGGGGATATTTACATTTCCTCAATGCCGCTAAAAGACCTGGTATGCGGTATAACGGGCGATGTTCCTGAAAACAAATTGGTTTATGCTGCCGATAACCTGCCTTACAGAGATTTTGTAACTGTAGGGTTGCTTATTAATAAGCTGAATCTTAAGAACAAAACCAAAATTAAAACCTTGAATAATATTGTTCCCGATTGCTGGATTTATGTTCAAGACAGAGGCGTAAAACTCGGCCGTATTCAGATTTTTAACAACTGGTCTCCCTATATGGTTAGCGATCCGGAAAATACAGTTTGGATAGGTCTTGAATATTTTTGCACTGAAAATGACGAATTTTGGAATCTTTCTGATAGCGAATTGTCGGAATTTGCAATTAAAGAATTAGAGAGTATGGGTGTTACAGCTAAGGAAAACGTTATTGATTTTCATTGTGAAAGAGTAAAAAAAGCTTATCCTGCCTATTTCGATACCTATAGTGAAATTGATAGTATAGTTGAGTACGTCAGTCGTATTGATAACCTCTACTGCATTGGAAGAAACGGTCAGCATAGATACAATAATATGGACCATTCAATGCTTACAGCAATGCGTGCAGTAGACGTAATTATAGGAAAATCCAGCGACAAATCTGCCATTTGGAAAGTGAATACAGAAAAAGAATACCACGAAGAAAAGTAAAGGTGTATCGAGTTTGAAAAATTATTCGATAACAAAAAAAGTATATGATTGTGCAAGCATCCACCCCGGTATAGTAACCGTGGTGGCTTGTTTGCTATCTTTGGTTTTTACGCTTAACAAATATAATGGAATTTTCCCGTCTGTAATAGGGTTTTCAGTAATTTTTGTTGTTGGCTTGTGTCTTAAGCAGTGCAATAAGCTTGATAATAGAGCAATAATAGTTTTGCTGTTTGCTGCAGGATTTATTTTGCGACTACAATATGTTTTGTATACCGGTTGCATGGAGCGTCAACACGATGTAGAAGTATTTGGCAGTGGTCACGGACATTCCGGCTATATTGAGTATATTTACAATAATTCTGAATTGTATTACGGCGACGTTAGAGATATCTGGCAATTTTATCATCCGCCCCTACACCACATCATTTGTGCTATTACGCTTAAAATATTTAATTTATTAAAAGTAGAATATGCTTTAGCTTGTGAAAATCTGCAAATACTTTCACTGTTTTATTCCTCTATTTCAATGCTGATTTCTTATAAAATTTTAAGAGAATTCAGATTAAGTTTTAAGGCAACAGCTATTGCCTTTTCAGTTATTGCTTTTCATCCAACATTTATAATATTTGCAGGTAGCATAAATAACGATATCCTTTCTATAACTTTGCAGCTTGCTGCGATATTATATACACTCAGATGGTATAGGAGCAGAAGTCTTTCGAACATAATTAAAATAGCTTTGTGCATAGGCTTTGGTATGCTGGCAAAGCTTTCTGCTTGGATGATTGCACCGGCTGTGGCCTTTGTGTTTTTATATACTTTTATAACTGATTTATTAAACAAACGCCGAAAATTCACTTTTTATTTAAAGCAATACTCTGTTTTTGGTATTGTTTGTTTTCCGTTGGGGCTTTGGTGGAGCATACGGAACGCGGTGCTGTTTTCCGTACCCGCAAATTACGTTCCGCTACTTAATTTTGATAATCCGCAGTATATTGGTTTCCACTCTGTTTTTAAACGTTTGTTCGATTTCGGAGGACATCAGTTTAAGAGTGTTTTTGATATGTGGGGAGAGCCTTATTATGAATACAACCCAACTGTAGGGCTTTTTAAAACCGCAATGTTTGGAGAAAGTATTAACGGAATTCAATATCCTCAAATCAATACTTTTGGTACAATGCTTTTTTGGCTTGGAACAATACTTGCTTTAATTGCATTTATATCTATGCTGTACTTTTTCTTTAAAGATAAGAAGGATAACAATATTACTAATTTGTTTATGTTTATAATTGCAGGACTAATAACGGTTATGTACTATTACTTCTGCATAAAGTTTAGCTTTACCTGTACCCAAAACATCAGATATGCTGCACCGCTTATTGTTATCGGGGTAGTATATCTAGCGAAGACGATAGAAAAACTGCAAAATAAAGAGGGAAGTGGCCCAAAAATTCTAAGCACAGCTATTACTGCGCTTGTTTGCTTGTTCTGTGCATTTTCTGCACTGATTTATGTAATAATCGGAGTTTAATTAAATTCATTACTAATAAAGGTTATATTTTAAAAGTCGCCTTTTGGAGTTTTCTGGGCGACTTTTAAACTTTTATTAAATATTATTTAATAAACCCTTGTATCGAGGCAGAATATTTGGTATAATATTATGTAAAATTGTGTAAGAAGGGCATTGCCTTCGGCAATAATATGGGTGTATTCAATGTTAATACTTGCTTCTGCGTCACCGCGACGAAAGGAAATTTTGCAAAAATTAGGTTTTGACTTTTTATGCTGTGTTTCAGATGTTTGCGAAAATTATCCCGCTGATATGTCTCCCAGAGATGTTGCACAGCATTTAGCAGAGCTTAAGGCTAAGGATATTTTTGAAAAAAACAAAACTTCTACAGTTATTGGCGCAGATACCATAGTCGTATTAGAAGGGAAAATTTTGGGCAAGCCAAAATCCGATACCGATGCTGCGGAAATGTTACGTTCTTTGTCCGGTAAAACCCACTGGGTATATACAGGCGTTTGTGTAATTTCATCAAAAAAATGCGAAAGCTTTACAGTTGCGTCGTCAGTTACCTTCAATACCCTTTGCGAAGATGATATAGAATGGTATGTTTCAAGTGGCGAGCCTCGCGATAAGGCCGGAGCTTATGGTATACAGGGCTTTGGTTGTAGATTTATAGATTCAATAGATGGCGATTTTTATTCGGTTATGGGGTTGCCTGCAGGCAAACTTTATCGAGTTTTAAAGACTTTTAATTTGGAGGGTAATTTATGTTCTCAAGGGATATAGGCATAGATCTTGGCACAGCAAACACGCTGGTGTGTATAAGAAACAAAGGAATAATAATGCGCGAGCCATCGGTAGTGGCTTATGATGTTAGAAACGACGCTGTGAAAGCCGTTGGTCAAGCAGCCAAAGAAATGATAGGTAGAACCCCCGGCTCTATTGTGGCTGTTCGTCCCTTAAAAGATGGCGTTATTGCCGACTTTGACGTTACCGCTGCTATGCTTAAGCGATTTATCAGACGAGCATTAAAAGGCTCTGTGTTCTCACGCGCCAGAGTGCTAATTTGTATTCCTGCAGGCGTTACAGAGGTTGAAAGCCGTGCGGTTTACGATGCTGCCCGTATGGCCGGCTCTATTGATACCGACCTTATTGAGGAGCCTATGGCTGCGGCTTTAGGTGCAGGCGTTGATGTTAATGATGCAAAAGGCAGTATGGTTGTAGATATTGGAGGCGGTACTTCAGAGGTTGCGGTTATTGCTTTAGGCGACATCGTAACTGCTCAATCGGTTCGTGTTGCAGGTGATGATATTGATGAGGCAATCATCAGCTTTGTAAGAAGAAAACACAATATGCTTATAGGCGAAAGAACTGCAGAAGATATTAAAATTAAAATTGGCTCTGCACTTCCTTACGAGGGGGAGCAAAGCATAGAGGTGCGCGGTAGAAATCTTTTAGACGGTCTACCAAAAAACATTGAAATAAATTCTCAAGAGGTAAGGGAAGCTATATCCGATACCATTATGCAGATTGTAGACGCAATCCGTTCTACTCTTGAAAAAACGCCACCTGAATTGGCTGCTGATATAATAGATAAAGGCATTATGCTTACAGGCGGTGGTGCTCTTCTGCGCGGAATCGATCAGCTTATCGCGGAAGAAACAGGAATTTTTGTTACAGTAGCCGATAACCCACTCGATTGTGTTGTGCTTGGCACTTCAAAATGGCTGGATAATGCAACCTCTTTCGATACGTATGCCCAAAGAAAGAGTAAAAGATACAGATAAAAAGGTGTAAAAAATGCGTTTTTTCTTTAGAAGCAGAAGGTTTAAAATAATATGCGGAGTAACTGTCGGATTGCTGATTATTTCAATTGCAATAAGAATAATCGGCGGTACTATTGCGCCTCATTCCAGTATTCTTGGAGCAATAGCTAAGCCTTTTCGTTCTGTAGCCACATATATCAGCAATACAATCGACGACTATAATACCAGATTAAATGAGGGTGCAGAGCTTATAAAACAAAACAGCAAACTTCAACAGCGAGTAGATGAGCTCACTTCCCAGGTTGTTGATTACAACGAAATTAAAAAAGAAAACGAATTTTTAAAAGATTTTTATGAAATGAAAGAGCAGAATGAAGATTATTTGTTTGAGCCCGCTACCCTTATTTCCAGAGATAATGGTGATGCTGGCTATTCCTTCACAATCAACAAGGGCTCTGTAAATGGTATTACCGCAAAAGACCCGGTTATCACTGCTTCAGGCTTGGTGGGCTACATATCCGAGGTGGGACCTAACTACTCAAAGGTTACCACAATTTTGAGTCGTGATATGAACGTAGGCTGTGTAGACTATCGCACCTCAGATGTAGGTATAATCAGCGGTGATCCCGAGACCGCCCCCAATGGTCAATGTAAGTTTTATAATCTGCCCAGAAGCTGTACAGTTGCTCTTAACGATATAATAGTTACCGCTGGCGGCGGTAACTATCCTGAAGGCTTGGTTGTGGGCACAATCAGTGGAATTTCTTCAGAAGAAAATCAAGCCTCAATCACTGCCACCATCGATTGCGCTGCCAATATTCTTGATATTCGCGATGTTATGGTTATAACATATTTCGAGGGCCAGGGTTCTATTAATTCTGAAAGCGGTGAATAATGTAATGAAGCAGAAGAACAATTACGATTATCCGCTGCTTACCGTGCTCGGTCTTATTTTCTTTTTAATCCATATTGTGCAGTACACCGATTGCTTTAATGTAAAAAATGCAGGTGCATTTCCACAGCTTATGTTGCCTGTCGCAGTGTTCAGTGGAATGTTTTTTGACGATAAAATCGGAGCGATTTTTGGGTTTATTGCCGGTGGCTTTGTGGATTCGGTTAGCACTAATACAATTTGCTATAACTCTATTATGTTAATGCTTATCGGATACTTCACGGGTGTTTTTATTGAGCATTTGGTAAATAACAATTTCAGAGCGTCTCTTATACTGATTTTTTTCACTTCAGTTATTTACTACTTGGGTTTATGGTGTGTATGCGGTTTTGACCAATACTATATTTCTGTGTTATACATTAAACTTTTGTATTTGACATTAGCGTTTTCAATTCCCATTTATTGGGGAATATTCTATATTATAAAATTGCGTAAAAAGTCTTTAGTAAAGAAGCAGCAATAATCAATATTAAGAAAGGTAGGTGACAAAGCAGTGAGAAGTAAAAAACGTATAAACAAAAGAACCCTTGCTTTGTCGCTTCTTTTAGTTTCAGTAATTGTTGCATATAGTGCCAGAGTTTTTCAAATTCAGGTTACAGACAGAGATTTTTATTTGGCACAGGCAGACGGAATCACAAAAAGAACTGCGGTTATTAAAGCTCCGCGCGGTGAAATATTAGACACTTACGGAAGGCCCATAGCAGTTAATAGAGATGGCTATAACATTATTTTCAACAGAGCCTATCTTGATATGGATAACCTGAATAATACTATTGGAATTTTGACTAATTATTTATATAACAGGGATATTAATTGGATTGATGAATTACCCTTAAAACGCACAAAAAATCAGTTTAAAGGTGAAAATAACGATATTGCTGTATTAAAGTCAGTTCTTGGGCTGAACAGTTATGCTACTGCTGAAAACTGTTTTGACAGTATGGTAAAACGTTACGAGCTTGAGGGTATGGATTATGAACTTCAGCGTACAGTAATGGGCGTACGTTATACAATGGAGCTAAAAGATTTTTCTATCTCTTTACCCTATACCTTTGCCGAGGATGTTGGCGATAAGGTTATGACTTCTATTTACGAATCCAAATCCGAATTTCCTGGGGTTGAAATATCCACCGTACCAATGCGTGAATATATGGACGGAAATATTGCCCCTCATTTGATAGGCACAGTAGGCTCTATCAGAGCAGAAGAGTGGGAGGATTATAAAAAGAAAGGATATTCCTATAACGATACCGTAGGCATAAGTGGAATCGAATACGCATACGAAAGCTATTTGCGTGGAACCGACGGAGAAATCACCTATAGGTTAGATGGTAACGGAAACATCATTTCTTCGGAAATAACCAAAAATGCTATTGCGGGTAACACCCTTATTCTTTCTTTAGATAAAACACTTCAACTTGTTGCTCAAAGCAGTCTTGAAGAATTAATAAAAGAGTTGAATAGAAAAAACAGCGAAATCACAAGCGGCTCGGTTGTGGTTGCCAATGTAAAAACAGGAAATGTGCTCACCGCCGCCAACTATCCCTCGTACACTATGAAAGAGTACGAGAAAAATTATGAAAAACTTGCTACCGACGAAAACAGGCCCTTGCTAAACCGCGCATTTCAAGGTGTTTACCCGCCCGGCTCTACCTTTAAACCGGCTATTGCTACAATCGGCCTGCAACTTAATAAAATCACGCCTGCTGAGACCCTTTACTGCAGTAGTGTTTACAGATATTACGACGATTATCAGCCAGTGTGTATGGGATACCATAAATACGTTAATTTAACAAGTGCTTTGTCTGTTTCTTGCAACTGCTATTTTTATGAATTAGGACGAAGAATCGGCATTACCGATATGAATAAGTACTGTCTGCAATACGGTCTCGGAAGCAGCACAGGAATAGAAATTCCCGAAAGCACAGGTGTTTTGGCCGGTTCGGATTATTCTGAAAGTATTGGTTCTACCTGGTCTCACGGTATGACTCTGGCTGCAGCTATCGGTCAGTCTGATAATATGTTCACACCGCTTCAACTATGTATGTACACCTCTACCATTGCCAATAATGGTGTCAGATATAAAGCAAGCCTTTTAAAAAAAGTTATGAATTATTCGCTTACCAAAACGGTATATGAATATAAGCCTACCGTTTTAAATAAGATTGACTTTAGCGAATCGGTTTTCTCGAACGTTAAAGAGGGTATGCTTTCTGTTACAACCGAAGGTACCGGTAGCTCGATATTTGACGACTACGAAATCAAGGTTGGCGGTAAAAGCGGCACGGCGGAAAATGCAGGCGGCGACCATAGCGTATTCGTTGCCTTTGCGCCCTTCGATTCTCCCGAAATCGCAGTATCTGTTGTTATTGAACATGGCCTTAAAAGTTATGTTAGTGCATCGCTTGTTAAAGGCATTTTTGATGAATATTTCTTAAAACAGTATGGTAAAGACAGCGATGCGAAATTCGATAAAATTTTGCAATAAGTAACTTTACATTACAATTGTTTTATGATATAATTAATTACAAATATGTTAGGAGGTATCCCTATTGGGGCTTTTAACTATTATCGCTTCCGGTAAAGGGGGCACGGGAAAATCTACAGTTTCTGTAGGGCTTGCCACCGCATTTTCTAAACGCGGAAGGAAGGTTTTGCTTGTCGATATTGATGAGGGCTTGCGTTGTTTAGATCTTATGCTTGGAGTAAGTGATAAGCTTGTGTTCGATTTAGGCGATATTCTTAACTATAATAAACCCTTAGAAGATGTAGTACTCAAGGTTAATGATAATATTGATCTTATTGCAGCACCTTCTGAAGTGGGCGGCTTTTCTAAGGTGGATTTTGGTAAGTTCCTTTATAAAGTTACTGATATGTACGACAATGTTGTTGTCGATTGCCCCGCAGGTATTGATATTGCTTTTTATAATTCTATCCCACCTTTTGCCGATGTGCTTGTTATAGAAGCCCTCGATATGATTGGCTGCCGAAGTGCAACCGTGCTGTATAACCATTTAAACGCAGCAGGTGTTGCCCACAAATATTTAATCATTAATAAATTTGATTATTTTGTTCTGAAAAAGAATCCCAACCTCACCTTTGACGAAGTAATTGATAAATCTGGGCTTATGCTAAAAGGTGTAATTCCTATGGATACTGAGCTTGGTCTCAGAAGCGCCAACGGAAGATTGTACGACAGAACCTATGCATTTAAAGCCTTTCTTAGAATAGCTGACAGGCTATCGGGTAAAAATATTCCCTTGCCGTCACTTGGTAATCTGTAATTTATTTTAGGAGTGATATAATTGAACATCGCATTGATAGCACATGATGCAAAAAAGGAATTAATGGTACAGTTTTGTATAGCTTATTGCGGAGTGTTGAGTCGGCATAATCTTTTGGCCACCGGCACAACGGGTAAGCTGATTTCCGAATCCACCGGTTTAGAGGTTATTAAGTTTTTAAGCGGTGACCAGGGCGGTGCTCAACAAATCGCTTCAAGAATCGGTTGTGACGAGATAGATTTAGTTCTTCTTTTTAGAGATCCGCTAAATCCCAAACCCCACGAGCCCGACGAAATGTCAATATTAAGGCTATGCGATGTACATAATATTCCGGTTGCCACAAATATCGCAACCGCAGAAATGCTGATACATGGCCTTGAACGTGGTGATCTTGATTGGCGCGACATAGTGAGAGCTGATAGGATTTAAATTAATAAGGGCGGTTTAGCCGCCCTTTACTTATGAAATTAACTTGATTGGATGTTTGAAAAAAATGGCTGAAATTAATAAAGCTCCTCGTGGAACGGCAGACGTGTTGTCAGACTCATCTTTTAAGTGGCAATATGTCGAAAAAGCTATGTTAGAAACTGCCTCGCTCTTTGGCTTTCGTGAAGTGCGAACACCTGTTTTTGAACATACAGAGGTGTTTTCTCGAAGTGTAGGGGATACTACTGATGTTGTACAAAAAGAAATGTACACATTTCTTGACAAGGGCAATCGTTCTATAACCCTACGTCCTGAAATGACAGCGGGTACCGTACGCTCTGTTATAGAGCATGGTGTTATAAACGGAGCTCTTCCTGCTAAAACCTGTTATGTCGGCCCTTGCTTCCGCTACGAAAAGCCTCAGGCGGGTCGACTTCGTGAGTTTCATCAGTTTGGTGTTGAGTGTTTTGGTGCGGCAGAACCTGCAGCAGATGCAGAGATTATCTCGCTTGCTCACAGCATACTTAATAAACTTGGCATTAAAGATATTTCTTTGGAAATAAATTCAATTGGCTGTCCGGAATGTAGGGCAAAATTCAACGCTGCATTAAAAAGCTATTTTAATTCGCATCTTGACGAGCTTTGCGGAACCTGTGCAGAGCGTTTAGATAGAAATCCAATGCGTATATTCGATTGCAAGTCGCCTATATGCGGTGATATTTGCAATAATGCACCACTTATGATTGATTATTTGTGCGACGATTGCAAAGAACACTTTGATGCAGTAAAAAATCACCTTAACTCCGCAGGTATCGAATTTACCGTAAATCCCAAAATAGTTCGAGGTTTAGATTATTACACTCGCACTGTTTTTGAATTTGTTTCCGGCTCTATAGGTGCACAGTCAACAGTTTGCGGTGGCGGAAGATACGACGGACTCGTTTCTCAAATGGGTGGGCAATACACCCCATCGTTAGGTTTTGCAATGGGCATAGAGCGTCTTTTAATGGTTATGGATAATCAGGGTGTAGCTTTCCCTGAACCTAAAACCTGCGATGTATTTATAGCTTCAATGGGAAAAGAGGCTTGTGTATTTGCAACAGGTCTTGCTGCAGCTCTTCGTTCAGAAGGTTTTTCCGCCGAAATTGATTTAGCAGGCAGAAGCATAAAAGCCCAGATGAAATATGCGAACAAAATCGGTGCCAAGCTTAGCACGGTAATTGGTGAATCTGAGCTTTCGGAAAAGAAATCTTTGCTTAAAAATATGAAAACCGGTGAACAAACTGAGGTAAGCTTGCCCGATGGACTAATCGAGGCAGTTTATAAAATGCAGCTTGACTCTGCTTTTGATGAACTTAACGACTCAGTTAATTTTCTTGAAGAAAAATTAATATAAAATATCCATAAGGGATGTGTAAATAATTATGTTAGATACAATGAACGGCTTAAAACGTACCCACTATTGCGGTACACTTAATACCACTAACGAAGAGCAGGAAGTTGTTGTTTGCGGTTGGGTGCAGAAACAACGTGATTTGGGGCAACTCATTTTTATTGATTTAAGAGACAGAACCGGAATCGTTCAGCTTGCTTTCGATGATAATACCGATAAAGAAGTCTTCGATAAGGCATTTTCCGTGCGTTCGGAATTTGTTCTTATGGCTAAGGGTGTTGTTCGCCATCGTTCTGCAGAAAATAACGAAATACCCACCGGAAAAATCGAAATATTCGTTACCGATTTAAGGGTGCTTGGCAAGGCCGAAACACCTCCCTTTGAAATACTTGATTCTACAGGTGCTAAAGAAGAATTGCGCCTGAAATATCGTTACTTGGATTTAAGAAGACCCAGTCTTCAAAATAATCTTTTGCTTCGCCATAAAATCGTAAAGGTTGCAAGGGATTATTATGATGAGCAGGGTTTTATAGAGGTGGAAACCCCTGTTCTTATTAAATCAACTCCCGAAGGGGCCAGAGATTACCTTGTTCCTTCACGAGTTCACGAGGGTAAATTCTTTGCCTTGCCTCAGTCACCTCAGATGTATAAGCAGTTGCTTATGGTTTCGGGTGTGGATCGCTATATGCAGATTGCTCGTTGTTTCCGCGATGAAGATTTGCGTGCCGACCGTCAGCCTGAATTCACACAGATCGACCTTGAAATGTCTTTTGTTGATATGGAAGACGTGCTTTCCTGTAATGAAGGCTTTATAGTTCGCCTTTTTAAAGAGGTTCTGGGTGTGGATATTCCTTCACCTCTGCCTCGTATGAGATATGTAGATGCTATGGAGCAGTATGGATCAGATAAGCCCGATACCCGCTTCGATATGAAAATTATCGACGTATCCGACGCAGTTAAAGACTGCGGCTTTGGCGTGTTCTCTGGTGCTATTTCTGCAGGTGGTACTGTAAGAGCCATAAATGCTAAAAATGGTGCCGCAACACTTTCGAGAAAAGAGATTGATAAGCTTACAGAAATGGTTAAGGGCATTGGTGCCAAAGGTTTAGGCTATATCAGATGGGTAGAGGATGCACCTACTTGTTCCTTCGCTAAATTTATGACCGAGGATGAAATGAATAAAATTTTCACCCTTACCGGTGCAGAAAAGGGCGATGTTATATTCTTTGTTGCCGATAAAAAGAGCCTTGCTCTGTCGGTGCTTGGTGCACTTAGATTAGAGGTTGCAAAGAAACTTGATATCATTCCTCAGGATAAGTGGAATTTCTTGTGGATAACCGAGTTCCCATTCTTCGAGTTTGATGAAGAAACAGGCACCTATGTTGCTATGCACCATCCATTCACCTCGCCTATGGACGATTCTATTCAGTATTTAGATAATGCTCCCGAAAAGGTTTTTGCTAAGTGTTACGACCTGGTTCTTAACGGAGTAGAGCTGTCCAGCGGTTCCATAAGAATTACCGACCCCACATTACAGAGTAAAATGTTTTCTGCCCTTGGTATGAGCGATGAAGAAGCTAACGAAAAATTTGGTTTCCTTATTGATGCCTTTAAGTATGGCGCACCGCCTCACGGTGGTATGGGTATCGGTCTTGATAGATTGTGTATGCTTATGCTTGGTTGTGAATCTTTAAGAGAAGTTATTGCTTTTCCGAAGGTTGCAAACTCCGGTGAGCTTATGAGTGGCGCTCCGGCAGAGGTAGATGAGCAACAGCTTCGCGATCTTTCAATTGCCATAGTTCCTACCGAGAAAGAGGAATAAATACATTATACCTTCAATAGTATTCTATAGAAAATTTAAAAGCTATCGGGATAAGGCCGATAGCTTTTAGTTTGGTAATATTAACTTAAAAATCTTTAATTTTATTTAAGCAGGAGCCACAAATAAGCCTGCCAGAAAATTCCACCGTGTTTTCGGTATTGCCGCAGAACACACAGCCAAGGGGCGTACGAACAAGTATAACCTTAGTTCCTTCAGTAAGTATGTTGAACCTGTCTGTTTTATTATCAAAATTAAGTGTTTTTAAAATTTCTTTCGGAATAACAATTCTTCCTAAGCGGTCAATTTTTCTGGAAACGCAGGCATCGGTTTTGTTACTGCCTTGCTTTACGCAATACAGTTTTTCTTTAACTAAGTAAAGGTCGGCCGAATCTTCATCGTCAACAATTCCAATAACTTTTCTAAGTTCTTTAGGTATAACAAATCTGCCAAATTCGTCAACCGCTCTATAAATTCCTGTATTCTTCAAAATCCGACCTCCTTTTGTTAAGTTTTACCTAATTATACCATTTTTTACTAAAAATTCAAGTATTTTGTCGCAATTTTGTTTAGTTTATAATATTTTTACATTTAGTAAACAAAAAACACTAAAAGCTGTTATATAATGTAAGTAACGGAGGTAATTATATGGAAAATACGTCACCTGTACTTGTTTGTGTAACACCGCAATTAAGCTGTGAAAAGCTAATTTCTTGTGGTAAAGAATTAGCAAACAAGCTTAAGTGTGGATTGTGTATTGTAACTGCCTTAAAAAAAGATGAAACAGCAAAAAATATCAGCAATGCTTTAAAAGTACTCAATACGCTTTCGAAAATTTGTGAGTGCAGTATCGATATAATATACAGCAATAATGCTGCCAAAAGCCTTGGCACCTACATCAACAAAGCTAAGCCGTGCCACATACTCATAGGTAATCCTATAGAAGGCGGTAGATTTTTTGAAGAATTTATGTCTAATCAATATAGTGCACCTGTAAGCATAGTTAACAGCGAAAAAGAAATTTTATACACATTACCAGCTTCTAATTTTGAAGTAGTTCATTAAAAAACTGCAGTCAAGAAAGACTGCAGTTTTTTAGTTTATAACTTAGTTATAAATTGTTCGATTGATTTTTCATCTGTTGGGTCAAAATCGCACGGTTTTTTGTAAAGCGAGAAAATCTCTTCATGACATATTTCCTCGTTTTGTGAAAGTTCTTTTAAGGGGCTTAAGGTTTCAAATTCAAGAAAGGTCTCGTTAGTGTAGGTTTCGTATGAAACGCCGCCATCGGGGTATTCAGCACCGATTGTATGTTGATACTTTTTCGCAAAAACTACATCGCCTAAACAATAGTAACCAACACCGGCGTTACAATCGGTGCCGAGCTTGAAGGCTCGACCATCACTTGTTTGTTTAAGTGTGATATATTTATTACCTATAAACAATCTTTCGTCGCGAATGTCGGCATAAGGCCAAATAACAACCGATCTGTTGGGCAATAAACCTGTATCATTGGTGTTCTGTGGAATAATTTCTACGCCGCCGGGAGCCATAACGCTTAATGCCCATAAAGCAAACTTCTTATTACTGTTTGAAATGTTTTTACCTTTGTGCATAACCGACATTTCTGCTGCTGTTTCACTCATTGTAATGTCAATTTCAAAAGCAATACCATTTTCCTTTTGCGGGGGTGGGGTGAAGGTGATGGTGTTGCCGTTAATTGTATAGTCAACAGGCTCTGTGTCGGGGTAGTAGGTTTCGGGTAAAGATTCAGGTGATGCCCAAAGCCTGTGACCACCTAAATTTTCCCATTTTGCACCGGGGTAATAGTGGGTATCAAACTCTTTGCCACAAACCGGGTCGAAGGCATCTCGATTATCGTTCATAACATTTTTTCCGTTAATAAAAGAAAATGAAATAATTCTGGGGCCAACGTCAATTGTTACAAGAGCCTCAATAATTCCATTGCAGATGCTAATACATTTGCCGTAATCTTTATAATTTGCTACTTCATTAAACTTAACCATTCTAATCACCTTTTTTAATTATTCCATTGGTATAATCTGAACCACAAGGTTCGGGAGTATAAAGCATCGACATATAAATGTCGTTGCGTCTACATTCATTATTTAATAATATTTCCGTTTCATTGTCAAGAGTTTTTGAAGCTTTGCAGGAAATAATTATGGGAAGGGAAGTGGTGTTGGCAATTTGCTTAAGTGCGATTTCGCCTTTCTTTGAAAATCCCAAAACGTTAATATACGGAACTGGTTTTAAAAAATATTGGCTATCTATATCTAAAAATGCAGCTAATATAATTCTTCTGATTCTTGCCAAAGTATACCGTTTTGATTTTATTGCTTCCAGTAATTCCTGATAGGTGCCGGTGTTGCGGATTTCGTTTTTAATTTTATTATCAAGCCCTTCGGATATGTCGGGTAATTTGCTAAAATCATTAATTCTTCTCAATTGAGTAATTGTCAGTTTTTGGAAAAGCTTGTAATCTAAAAACTTGCCCGTATTTATGCAGTTTTCATATAACAATACACCACTTTCAGGTATAAAGCTAATGGGGAAAATGCCATTATTGATTTGCTTTCTTAAATATGTTGCAGACGCAATATTGTCGCAAGTTTGTAAAGAATCGTGAGTAGCACCACTGCGTTCAATTGTTTCGATTACGGGCGAAAAGTTTTGAAGAATACAGGATTTTATATATTCAATGCCTAAGTTGTTGTTAGCACCTTCTAAAACATCTTCGCATTCCTTACCTAAAAGATCGCATAGTAATTTTTGGCGTATTTGTGCATAGGTTTGCCCTGATTTGAGAGATGTTTTATCTATTTTCAAATCTAAATCAGTTTTTGCTATTTCAGTTAACAGTTTTGAATTTCCTAATTCGCTGCCAAAAGCAATTTTATCTACTTTGCATTCTTTTAATAAAGATACAGCACCAAAAGAGAAATTCTGAGCACAGGAGCAAGCCCAAGGAGAAGGAAGCTCAATTACTAAATCTACCCCTTCAGAAAGTGCCGCCTTGGTTCTTGTGAACTTATCGAAGAGTGCAGGCTCGCCGCGTTGCACGTAGTTGCCGCTCATAACGGCTAAAACACAGTTGTTTTCATCCTTAATTTTGTTAATAATGTAACTATGTCCGTTATGAAATGGATTAAATTCAGCAACAATTCCACAAATCTGCATAATATAACCTCAAACACTTGAAAAATTTTGGAAATAGTAGTACAATAAATAGGTATGTTAAAGTTTGAACAATATATAATATATAATACTATATTATCTCAATATGTTCAACAAAAATATTTTAAAAGGATTTGGTGATTAAAATGAAGGTATTGGTAATTAATGCAGGAAGCTCATCTCTTAAATATCAGCTTATTGATATGGAAGCTGGCGAGGTTTTAGCTAAAGGTAATTGCGACAGAATCGGAACCTCAGGTGTTATAAATCATAAGGCCAAGGGTGAAAGCTACAAAAAAGAGATCGCTATGCCCAGCCACATTGAAGCATTTAACGTTCTTATCGACGCCCTTACTAACGGAGACCTGAAGGTTATCGATAGTATGGACGAAATTTCTGCTGTTGGCCACAGAGTTGTTCACGGCGGTCAGATATTCAAGGAATCTACCCTTATTACTGAAGAGGTTATGAAAACCATCGACGAGCTTAGCGTTCTTGCTCCTCTGCACAATCCTGCAGGTCTGCTTGGTATAAAGGCTTGTATCAATGTTCTTGGTGAAAATGTTCCTCAGGTTGCAGTATTCGATACCTCTTTCCATAGTTCAATTCCTGACTATGCTTATACCTACGCTATTCCTTACGAGTATTACGAAAAGTATGGTATCAGAAAGTACGGCTTCCACGGCACTTCTCATAAGTTTGTAAGCAATCGTTGCGCTGAAATTATGGGCAAGGATATGAAGGACTTAAAGATTGTAACCTGTCACCTTGGTAATGGTTGCTCAATCTCTGCTGTTGAAAACGGTGTATGTGTAGATACCAGTATGGGATTTACCCCTGTAGATGGTTTTATGATGGGAACACGTTGCGGAACTATGGATCCTTCCGTTCTTACCTTCTTGGCCGAAAACGAAAATATGTCTTTTGCAGAAATCAATGATATGTGCAACAAGAAATCAGGCCTTTTGGGTGTTTCCGGCCTTTCTAACGATAGCCGCGATGTTTGTGATGCTGCAGATAACGGCAACTATAGAGCACAGCTTGCAACTACTATGCAGGAATATCAGATTCTTAAATTTATCGGTTCCTATATTGCAGCTATGGGCGGCACTGATGCAATTGTTTTCACCGGCGGTCTTGGTGAAAACAACTCAAGAATCAGAGAAAACATTTGCAATAAGCTTGCATTCCTCGGCATCACCTGTGAAACCGAAATCAACAAGCAAAGAGGTAAGGAAATCAGAATTTCCACACCCGATTCAAAGGTAGCGGTATATGTTATTCCTACCGACGAAGAACTTGTTATTGCAAGAGATACTGTAGAAGTTATTTCAAAAGCTTAAAAATATTACTCAATAGAGGGCGTAAAAATGAATTTAGAACACATTAAGAAATCAATTGTCAACGGGCAATTTAATGAAGAATTTATGCTGCTTTACGGCGATTATTCTGCACCAATAAGCAGATATTCCACCGCTTGCGATGAGTTTTCCAAGTATTTTGGCGCCGATAGAGAAGGACTTCGTTTGTTTAGCGCACCCGGCAGAACCGAGGTTGGAGGTAATCATACCGACCATCAGCATGGCTGTGTGCTGGCAGGAAGCGTTAATCTTGACGTTATTGCCGTGGTTTCACAAAATAACGATAACGTTGTAAGAATTAAGTCTGAAGGCTTTCCTATGGACGAAATAAAGCTTGATAATCTTGAAGCGGTGCCCGAGGAAAAAGGTAAGGCGGCGGCACTTATCCGTGGTATGTGCGGCATTATGCAGTCAGAGGGTTATAAGGTGTCCGGTTTCGATGCTTACACTACTTCAAATGTGCTTAAAGGCTCTGGCCTTTCTTCTTCAGCCGCTTTCGAGGTGCTGGTTGGAAAAATTATCAGTGCTTTGTTTAATAATGATTGTATAGACGCAGTTTCTATTGCAAAGTTTGCACAGCGTGCAGAAAATGTGTATTTTGGCAAGCCTTGCGGACTTATGGACCAGATGGCAAGCTCTGTTGGCGGTTTTACTTCTATCGATTTCAACGACCCTGCAAGGCCTATAATCAACAAGGTTCAGTTCAATATAGCAGAACAAAATCATTCTCTGTGCATTGTTAACACAGGCGGAGACCATGCTGATTTAACCGACGATTATGCCGATATAACTGTTGGTGACCGCAAGGTGGCAGAATTCTTTGGCAAAGAGTTTTTAAGAGACGTTGAAGAATCTGAATTTTTTGCCAAAATTGCAGATGTAAGAAAAGCTTGCGGTGATAGAGCAACACTTTGCGCCTTCCATTTCTTCCACGATACCAAGCGTGCTGTTGCCGAAGCAGAAGCTTTAGCTAAGGGCGATTTTAACGAGTTTTTAAGGTTGATTAACGAATCAGGCGATTCTTCATTCAAATACCTGCAAAACGTTTTCTCCACAAGATTCCCCAATCAGCAAGGCCTATCTATAGCTTTGGCTGTAACCGAAAAACATCTCGGCGGCAGGGGAGCTTGCCGCGTTCACGGCGGCGGTTTTGCCGGCACCATTCAAGCCTTTGTTCCCAACGATTTGCTCGCTGAATATAAAAAAATTATTGAGGAGATTTTTGGCGAAGACTCTTGCTACGTGCTTAACATCAGACCCGTAGGCGGATATGCTTTTAAAGGTTAAAAAATTTCGCTAAAATTATTGATTTATGGCTAAAAATGATATATAATGTTTATAATTGATTGTTCCACGGAGGTAAATTATGTTAAATATCCCGATGTTACCTGCATTAGCTAAAGATGTGGTTGAAAAAGTTACCAAAGATTATACTATTGGCAACGGATACGATTGGAATGAAGCATCTCTTGTTACTTTTAGCGGATTGACTATAGTTTTTGGTATGCTGGTGCTTTTGGTTGTTGTTATTATGGTTTTTGGCGGCATTATGGACAGAATTAACGGTGTAAAAAAAGAAAAGCCGGTGAAAGCCCCGAAGGCAACACCTGCCCCTGTTTCTACAGCTCCGGTTGTTACAGCCGCAGAAGATAGCGACGAAATAATAGCAGTTATAGCTGCCGCGGTAGACGCTATGTATGAAGGTTCAGGTGTTAAGCCTGTTATTCGCAGAATAAAACCTGCCGCAACTAAGGGTGTAAGGTCGCCCTGGGCGGCTGCAGGTGTGTTTGAAAATACACGAGCATTTTAAAGAAAGGAGCCAATATTAATGGGAGCATTTTTAGATACTATTAAAGAAATTTTTGCTAATTCAGGCTTCGCAGGCTTCTTCGATTTCGAAAACGGCGGACATCTTAATCTTATAATGGTTGCCGTTTCTTGTGTACTTATGTATTTAGCAATCAAAAAGCAGTTTGAACCACTGCTTCTTTTACCAATAGCTTTTGGTATGCTACTTGCTAATTTACCTTTTGCAGGCATTTATCACCCCGAGTTGTTCGATCTGCAAAGTGGCCTTAATTTTGGTGAAATTTTGCACGAAGGCGGTTTATTGGATATACTGTATTTAGGTGTAAAATTAGGCATTTATCCACCTCTTATCTTCTTAGGCATAGGTTGTATGACCGACTTTGGCCCCCTTATCAGCAACCCCAAAAGTTTCCTTTTAGGTGCTGCTGCTCAGATGGGTATATTCATTGCCTTTGTTGGTGCTTTAGCCTTTGGTATGTCTGCCCAGGTAGCAGGCTCAATTGGTATTATAGGCGGTGCCGATGGCCCCACCGCAATATATGTTACATCACAATTAGCGCCCGATAAGTTAGGTCCGATTGCGGTTGCAGCATATTCGTATATGGCTTTGATACCGGTTATTCAGCCGCCTATTATGAAGCTTTTAACCACAAAAATAGAGCGTATGGTTAGAATGGAGCAGCTTCGTACTGTTTCCAGAACCGAAAAAATTATTTTCCCAATTCTGGTTACCATTATCGTTTCACTTCTTCTGCCCGATGCCGCAACCTTGGTTGGTATGCTAATGCTGGGTAACCTTATGCGGGAATGTGGCGTTGTAGACAGAATTTCTAAAACTGCTCAGAACGAGCTTATGAATATTATCACCATATTCTTAGGCCTTTCTGTTGGCGCTACTACAAATGGTAAAACCTTCTTAACGGTGGATACACTTGTTATTGTTGCAATGGGTCTTGCTGCATTCTGCTGTGGTACGGCAGGCGGCGTGCTTCTTGGCAAGCTTATGTATATTCTTACCAAGGGCAAGGTTAACCCTCTTATAGGTTCTGCCGGCGTTTCTGCAGTTCCTATGGCTGCCCGTGTTTCCCAGAAGGTTGGCCAGCAATACGACCCTGGCAACTTCCTGCTTATGCACGCTATGGGTCCCAACGTTGCAGGTGTTATAGGTTCTGCTGTTGCTGCTGGTATACTTTTAACTATGATTCCACACTAAGTAATTTTTTAAATGAGGCAAAAGGTTATCCTTTGCCTCATTTGTATATTAACAAATATCCCTATAACAGAGTAATATGTATAGGGTGATTATATGATTTTTCGCAAAAAAATGTTTAAAAAGCGAAATAAACATAAACAGCGAAAAATCAGAATTATTGTATTTTTTGCAATATGCATTTCTTTTATTATATTTGTTGATTCTACAATATCGCAGGTTATTGGGCCCCTTGCAATTAAAAACGCAGAAGAGCTTATAAACCGTAAAGTCAATGCTGTTGTAGAAGAAATTATTTCTAAAAAGAATATAACCTATAACAATTTAATTTACACCACTGCAGTTGATGGAAAGATTTCGAATGTTCAGGCAAATTCTGCCTTAATAAACCAACTTAAAAGCAGCATTGCGATTGAAGCCGACAAGTCTTTAGACAGTAATAAAAACCTTGTAACGGTTATTCAGCTTGGCAGCATAATTAACAGCTCATTACTTTCAAATAAAGGGCCGGAAATTCGAATCAACTTTGATTTATATTGCAGCACAAACGTTAAAATTGCAAGTGAATTTCAAGCTGCAGGATTAAACCAAACCATTCATCGCATAAAACTTAACGTTACAACCGAATTTTGCTTAATGATAATAAACGACCAATATTTCGATAAAATAACTAACGATTACGTTGTTGCTGAATCCGTGATTATAGGCCAGGTGCCCTCGGCCTACGGTAGCATTTACGGACTTAACAAATAAAGGAAGAAATAAGCTATGTTAAAAGAAGAAGCAAAAATTAAAATCGACAATTTAACCGAAACGCTTAAATATCACAGTAAGCTGTATTACGAGCAAGATACTCCCGAAATAAGCGACAGGGAATACGATATGTTACAGCGTGAATTGATTGAATTAGAGACTCAATTTCCCGAGCTTGCACATCCCGATTCTCCTACTGTAAATATTGGCGGAAAAATAGCCCCCAAATTTTCTCCTGTTCAGCATACTGTCAGAATGGAAAGTTTGCAAGATGCTTTCAACTTTGAAGAGCTAATTGCATTTGATAAGCGTGTTAGGGAAGCCTTTCCTGATGCGATATATTCAGTTGAACCGAAAATCGATGGTCTATCTGTTTCTCTTTTATATGAAAATGGTAAATTTACCGTTGGCTCGACACGTGGTGACGGTGATGTAGGTGAAAACGTTACCGAAAATCTTGCCACCATTAAATCCATTCCGAAAGCAATCAAAACCGATGCCACTGTGCTTGAAGTGCGCGGTGAGGTTTATATGTCTCACAAAAGCTTTGACGAGTTCTATAAATATCAAGAGCTAAACGGACAAAAGCTTCCTAAAAACCCCCGAAATGCCGCCGCAGGCTCTTTACGCCAAAAAGATGCAAAGATCACCAAAACCAGAAATCTTGATATTTTTATTTTTAATCTGCAGCAGTCACAGGGTATTCAGTTAAAAAGCCATACCGAATCGCTTGATTATCTAAAAAGTATCGGTTTTTCCACCTTACCTTTTTATACTCGCTGCGCAACTATTCAAGAGGCTATTGCCGAAATCGAACGTATAGGTAATATTCGCGGAGAGCTTGATTTTGATATCGACGGTGCAGTAATAAAGGTAGACGATTTCTCTATGCGTGAAGCGGTGGGATCTACTTCAAAATTCCCTAAGTGGGCTGTTGCTTATAAATATCCACCCGAAGAAAAAGAAACTGTATTAAAGGAAATTGAAATAAATGTTGGCCGAACCGGTGTCTTAACTCCAACCGCAGTTTTCGACACTGTTCTTCTTGCCGGCACAAGCGTTAGCAGAGCAAGTCTGCACAACCAAGATTTTATAAATGAAAAAGGCATCTCAATTGGTGATACCATAATAGTCCGTAAAGCAGGTGACATTATTCCAGAGGTGGTGGGGGTTAAAACCCATTTATCCCGGAACTCTGTGTATTCGCTTCCAAGCACCTGTCCCTCTTGTGGTGCCGAAGTTCACAGAATTGAAGATGAAGCTGCATTACGCTGCACCAATCCGGCTTGCCCCGCTCAGCTTTTACGCAATCTTATTCACTTCACTTCCCGCGATGCTATGGATATTGAAGGCTTAGGCCCTGCAATTCTTGAAACGCTTGTTAATAACGAAATAATTAAAACTCCAGTTGATATTTACGATATTACCAAAGAAAATCTTTTGAATTTGGATAAATTTAAAGATAAGTCTGCTACCAATATTATCAACGCTATAGAAAAATCCAAGGCTAATGAATTGTATCGCTTTATTTATGCTATGGGAATACGTCACATCGGCCTTAAAGCCTCTAAGCTTATTTGCGATGAATTTGGAAGCATTGAAAATATTCTTTCAGCAACCTATGATGATTATATGAATATTGAAGGTTTTGGCAGTGTACTGGCAGAAAGTGCTTGTGAATTCTTTTCACATCCCGAAACCTCTAATTTAATCGATAGCTTTCGTCAAAAAGGCTTGGAAATGAAAACGGAGGATAAAGGTGTAGACAATCGCTTCGGCGGTATGACCTTTGTTCTTACCGGAACTTTAGATGGTATTACCCGAGACGAAGCTTCTGCAATTATTGAACAACACGGAGGAAAAACCTCAGGCAGCGTTTCTAAAAAGACAAGCTATGTTTTGGCAGGTGAAGCTGCCGGCAGCAAGCTTACTAAAGCAGAAAATCTGGGAGTTAAGGTTATTAATCTTCAAGAGTTTTTCGAAATGCTGAAATAACATAATATGCAGTGTGGAATTCTTGAAATATCTGCAGTATTATGGTATAATTCAGTATGGAATAGAGGTGTGTAGTTATTAAACTTGTTGTTGCTATAGATTCGTTTAAGGGCAGTTTGTCCTCAATTCAGGCAGGAAATGCAGTAAAAGAGGCAGTACACACCGTTAATCCAGAGTTCGAAGTTAAGATTTGCCCTTTAGCAGACGGCGGAGAGGGAACCGTTGAAGCTCTTTGCCAAGGGTTAAACGGCAAAATGATTTCTGCCACAGTAATGGGTCCGTTGCAAAATGCAGTTAATGCAGAGTATTGCATTTTTGGAAATAATGTAGCAGTTATTGAAATGGCTTCTGCCGCAGGGATTACATTAATTTCGGAAGAAAGCAGAAACCCATTAAAAACTACCACATACGGTGTAGGCGAGCTTATTGTTGATGCAATCGGCCGCGGCTGCCGAGATTTTATAATCGGTATCGGCGGAAGCGCAACTAACGATGGCGGTGTGGGTATGCTTACGGCACTTGGCTTTAAGTTTTTAGACAAATTCGGGAATAGTATCCCGTATGGTGCCGAAGGACTTAGTAAGTTGCATTCTATTTCTACTGTTAATGTTTTACCTGAGATTAAAAAATGCCGCTTCAAAATTGCTTGCGATGTTACTAATCCATTGTGCGGAATCGATGGCTGCAGTGCAGTTTTCGGACCGCAAAAGGGAGCAACTTCCGACATGGTAAAGAATATGGATTTATGGCTTAAAAATTATGCTGAAATAGCTAAAACCATAAATTCGAAAGCGGATATGAATTTCCCAGGCTCCGGTGCTGCAGGTGGGTTAGGCTTTGCATTTAACACTTTTTTAAATTCTAAGCTTGAATCTGGTGTTAACATTGTTTTAGATGCCATTAAAATTGAAGAAGCTATTAAATCATCAGACATTGTTGTAACAGGAGAGGGAAGGCTCGATTTGCAAACGGTTATGGGCAAGGCGCCCATCGGTGTTGCAAAAATTGCTAAAAAGCACGGCAAAAAAGTAATTGCTTTTTCAGGCTGTGTAACCGAGGAGGCCGCTGTGTGTAATCAGCATGGTATCGATGCTTTCTTTCCAATTGTTCGTGGGGTTACAAATCTTGAAGATGCATTAAACCCTGAAATTGCTTACAATAATCTGGTAAGTACAGCTTGCCAGGTATTTAGATTAATTAATATTTACGAGGTATAAATTATGGATTCCTACAAAGAACAGATTATCAAAGTAAAACCTACCCTTTCTACCTATTTTTCAAAGGCGTTGATTTGGCTGTTAGCACTTGCAATAGCATTTGTAAGCTTCTATTTTGCAATACACTCCGGATTAACTTTTATAATGCTGCTTTCGGCTGCTGTTATTTATGCGGCGTATAAAGTAAATTGTTCACTTAATATTGAATTTGAATACATTGCTACTAACGGCAGCGTTGATGTTGATAAAATTATCAATAAAAGTTCTCGCAAAAGAATTGTAAGCTTCGATTGTGCTAAAGTAGAAATGGTTGAAAAAACCGATTCGTTTAAACAAAAACTACCCGGAGTAAAAACCTTTATATGTACAGATAATTTAGAGAGTGCATACATATTCACGGTGCCAACAAAAGAATTTGGCAAGTGTCGTGTTGTTTTTTCTCCCAACGAAGAATTTATAAAACACATAAAAATGTTTGTTCCGCGCTCACTGATTTCTGAATGGTGGAAATAACAAATGTGACCGACGGTAATTATACCGCCGGTTATATAATTTTAAGGAGAAGTATATGAGTGTATATTTTGAAGCTGGCATCAGAGAAATAGAAAAACGAGCAGAAATGGGTGGTTTCAGCCCTATCCGTATGATGGAAAATGCGGGTTCTGCAGCTGCAGGTGTGATATTAGAGAATTTCAAGCTTAAGGGTAAAAGAGTTACCGTTGTTGCCGGTTGCGGAAACAATGGTGGCGACGGATTCGTAGTTGCCAGAAAATTGTTCGATGCCGGTGCGGATGTTTCTATAATATTAGCAGCAGGTATGCCTAAAACAGAGAGCGCAAAGGAATCACTTTCAAGGCTATCAGCATATAGTTTAAGAATATATAATTCTTCTGATGTGGAAGTTCACTCCTTACTCCGTGATTCATATATGCTGATTGATGCGATTTTCGGCATAGGTTTTCACGGTGAAGTTGGAGAAGATATAGCTGATATTATAACCTGGTTCAATCTTTCCAAGGCCGTGAAGGTATCGCTTGATTTACCAAGCGGTTGTGAATGCAACACAGCTGTAGTAAGTAATGCTTGTATAAAAGCTGATGTAACAATTACGTTTATTGCATTCAAACCGTGCCACGTTTTATTCCCGGCATCAGATTATTGTGGAAGACTTATTAAAGTTGATATCGGGATTTCAGGCGCTATAATGGATGAGGTTTATTCAAATATCTCGATTATAAATAACGAATACGTTAAAAACTCTATTCCTCGCAGGAATAAAAACTACCACAAGGGAAATTGTGGAACCGTTGTGCAAATTTGTGGAAGCTATGGTATGGCCGGTGCCGCGTTACTATCGGGTAAGGCTGCGCTCCGCACAGGTGCGGGGCTTGTAAAGGCAGTATTGCCGAAATCTATATACCCGATTGTAGCCACTGAACTTCATGAAGCGGTGTATATACCTTACGAGGAAACTGACGAGGGTGCAATTAACGTCAAATCAACCGATAAAATTCAAGATGCTATTAATAGTGCCGACTCGCTGCTTATAGGATGTGGATTATCTCAAGAAAAGATTGCGCAGGAGTTGTTATTTAATTCGCTTTCTACCGTTAAGGTTCCTACCGTTATTGATGCAGACGGAATAAATATAATTTCAAAAAATATAGATGTATTAAAGGAAAGTGAAGCTCCAATTATTTTAACACCCCATCCCGCGGAAATGGCGCGACTAATTCGGTCATCTGTTGCTGAGGTACAACATAATCGCTTTAAAGTGGCGCACGCATTTAGTATGCGATTTAATAAAATTGTTGTTTTAAAGGGCGCTAATACTATTGTTGCTTTGCCTGATGGGCGGTTGTACGTTTGTATGGCTGGAAACCCGGGTATGGCAGTAGGCGGTAGTGGAGATGTTCTTGCTGGAATTATCGGCTCGTTACTTGCTCAAGGAATGTCTCCAAGTGATGCTGCAATTTGTGGAGTTCAAATTCACGCACGTGCAGGAGATTTGGCGGCCGAAAACAAATCGATTCATGCGATGTTGCCTGGTGATATTATCGACTGTTTGCCTTCACTTTTCAAAGAATACGAGAGTTAAGGCGGTATAGTTGTGAAGAAACCTTTACTTTTACTTTTGGCTTGTTTTATATTTTTAACATCATGTGGTAAAGCATCTAAATCAGTTATAGCTATTGTTAATCCCGGCAAATGTTCAGTGAAATTTGAATGCTGTTCACAATTGTATAAATATAATTTAGTTTACAAAAGTAACGAAAGGTGTGAATTTATTCCAACTAAGGGTACAGTTCCGATAAGTTTTCATTGGAAAAATGCAGACTGCTTTTTGAAAAGCAACAAAAACACACAAATTTTACATAGCAATATTTGTACTCCCTATCCGGTTGTTATTAAAGAAATTCTCGATAAAACGGTGGGTATCCACATTTCACCCGATTACAATGGTGAGTATAAGCATTATGGAACCTGTTGCCGTGGAGAATACTGTGTTGAATTGAATAACACCGGACAAATTAAAAAGATTTTAATAGATAAATATTTAATATGTGAGTTTACATAAGGAGGTGGCTGTATGAATGGAAATATAAACACAATCCTTGCTGAATTAAGAAAAAAAGCAATGGCTTTACCCGAAAAACCCGGTGTTTATATTATGCATGATAAATCAGATAAGATTATTTACATTGGAAAAGCCAAAATACTTAAAAACCGCGTTAGCCAATACTTCGGCAGCCCCACCAACCATACCGATAAGGTTAGGCAAATGGTTTCTAACGTTAATAGATTTGAGTATATTGTATGTGACAGTGAATTTGAAGCATTAATTCTTGAATGTTCGCTTATTAAACAGCACCAACCAAAATATAATGTGCTGCTGAAAGACGATAAAGGATATCACTATATTAAGGTTACCGACGGTTTATGGCCTAAAATTTCAAGCGTAATGCAAATAGAAAATGATGGTTCCCAGTATTTAGGCCCTTATAATTCTTCCTGGGTTGTTAAGCAAACAGTTAACGAAGCAACCAAAATATTCAAATTACCAAAATGTAATAAGATTTTTCCAAGGGATATTAATAAATCAAGGCCTTGCCTTAACTTCCACATAGGCGCTTGTAGCGCTCCCTGTGCAGGTAAAATATCCCAAAGCGAGTATATTTCCACAGTGAATGAGGCTATAGATTTTATTAAAGGTGGCTCAAAGCTGAATATCAATCAGCTTCACACAGAAATGGATAACGCTGCTGAAAATCTTGAATTCGAAAAAGCCGCCAGAATCAGAGACAGAATACGCGCAATTCAAAAAATTAAGGAAAAGCAAAAGGTTATACTTTCTACTTATGAAAACCAAGACGTTGTTTCTTTTGTTTCCGACGAGAATATAACCGCTGTTGAATTATTTGTATTCAGAAATTCACGTTTGTGTGACCGTAAACAATTTATATTAGATAATTACGATACCGCCTCTTCGCTTCGCAGTTCATTTTTAAAGCAATATTACTCTTCGCAAGAAGAGGTACCAAAAAGAATATTACTGGACGAGCCTTGTGATGATATGGAAATGCTATCAGAATACTTTTCAAAACGTATGGCAAGAAAGGTTGAAATTGTAATACCTAAAATTGGCGAACAGAAGCATTTAATAGAAATGTGCCGTAATAATGCTTTACAATATTTAGCCGATCGTACAGGCCGCCGGGGTCATGAGGTTGCAGCATTAGACGAGCTTAAAAAACTTCTTAACTTGGAAAATCTGCCCAAATACATCGAATCCTACGACATATCTCACACAGCCGGCAGCGAAAACGTTGCGGGAATGGTAGTTTTCAAAAATGGACGCCCTTATAAAACTGCATATAAAAAGTTTAAAATCAAGTCCTTTGAAGGACAAGATGATTGTCGCTCGATGCAGGAGGTTGTTGAGCGCAGATTCAATGAGTATTTTAAAGGCGAGGACGAAGGCTTTAAAACACTTCCCGATTTAATATTACTCGATGGCGGTCACACGCAGCTAAATGCAGTTTTGAATGTGTTAAACCGATTGGATATAACAATCCCTGTTTTTGGTATGGTTAAAGACGGAAAGCATAAAACAAATGCTATTGCAACAAATGGGGGTACAATTGCTATTAAATCCAATCGATTGGCCTTCACACTTCTTTCTAATATTCAGGAAGAGGTTCATAGATTTGCAATAGGTTACCATAGAAGCAGAAGCAGTAAATCTATGCTCACTTCCGAACTTACTGCTATCGATGGTGTTGGAAAAGCCACAGCGGATAAACTGTTAAAACATTTTAAAACTATCTCTAAAATCAAAGCAGCTTCTGTAGATGCATTGGCAGGGGTAAAGGGTGTATCTAAAAAGGTGGCAGAAAATATTTATATGTATTTTAATACTGAGGGTTAACATCCCTCAGTATTTTTTTGTTGATACAAGCATATATTTAGTGGAAGGGGGAAGGCCTAATGGAAGAAATTAACAATACAGAACATACTATTGAAGCTACAACTGACATAAAAATGTACGATAATTTTAAGTTTTTGCTTTTCAGAACTGTTTTTATAGTGGCTTTGGCATTATCAATAATTTTTGTAAAATACACGAACAATAAAATTTATAACAAAATTAAAAAAACTTATGATACCCATGTATCTGTTAATATAACCGCCGATTATTTTCTTAACGGAGAAAAAGGAATTGATTAAATTCAGAATGTTAGATGTGGAAATTGCTGTTTCATATCTTTTTTTATTCATACTGGCAATATTAATATTATTCGACAGAACAGGTATGCTCTCAATATCATTACTCGCCGTTATATGCCACGAATTAGGGCACATTATTGCTTTAAAGCGGCAAAACCATTCTTTTACAAGTGTGGTATTTTCTATAGCAACTGTAAAGGTTACTACTGCCGGGATTTTAAATTATAAAAAATCTGTTTTTGTTGCAATTGCAGGCCCTGTGGTTAATATGTTCCTTTCCTTTTTTGTGTTAGTGCCGGTCGACTTGTTGCAGTATTTCGGAGCTGCAAATATAATTATGTTTGTTTTTAATATGCTACCTATAAAAGGGCTTGACGGAGGAGATGTGCTTAAGGGCTTACTGATATATTTAAACCTAAAAAAAGCGCAATTTTTATGTAATATTGTTTCATTGATTTCTACTGCGGTTGTAATAATTCTTGGTGGATTACTGTTTATAGCAACAAAAGAAAACCCAACACTACTTTTGGTTGGAATATATTTATTAATTTTGTCTTTTAATAAGATTTAAGTTGAAACTTTACCAAGAATGCATTAAAATATATATAGTGCATTGGAGGTAATGTAATGACCGAACAAAAATTAGAACAACTTTTGCTTTCAGTTCAAAAGCCGGGCAGATATACCGGCGGTGAACAGGGAAGTGTTATAAAGGATAAAAATAAGGTTGATGTACGCTTCGCATTTTGTTTTCCGGATACTTATGAAATCGGTATGTCGCACCTTGGTATGAAGATACTTTATTCTCTTTTTAATTCCAGAGAGGATATCTGGTGTGAAAGAGTTTTTGCACCTTGGGTAGATTTTGAAGAGGTTATGCGAGATAATCATCTTCCATTATTTGCTTTAGAAAGCCGCGACCCGCTGTGCGATTTCGATATAATAGGTTTCACAATGCAATATGAAATGAGTTACACCAATCTTCTTAATATGCTTGATTTGGGTGGAGTTCCTATTCGCGCAAGCGACAGAAAAGAGCTTAAGAATTTAGTTGTTGCTGGTGGTCCTTGTGTTTGTAACCCCGAGCCTATCGCAGATTTCGTTGATATTTTCTTCTTAGGCGAAGGTGAAGAGGTGGATTTAGAAGTAATAGACCTTTATAAAAAGTACAAGCTATCGGGTGGCTGCAAGCAGGATTTCCTTATAGAAGCTTCAAAAATAGAGGGTGTTTACGTACCCTCACTTTATGATATTTCTTATAATACCGACGGCACTGTTTCCGGAATAACCCCTAAATGCGGAGCGCCTGCCACCATTAGAAAGCGCATTATAAAGGATTTAGATAAGGTTCATTATCCTGAAACCTTTATAACACCCTATATTGAAATTGTCCACGACCGCGCGGTTCAAGAGATCTTCCGTGGCTGTATCAGAGGCTGTCGCTTCTGTCAGGCTGGTTATATCTATCGCCCTGTGCGGGAAAAGAGTGTTGAAACCATAAACTCGCAAGCAAAATCTCTTTGTGAAACCACAGGATATAACGAAATATCTCTTAATTCTTTAAGCACCAGTGATTACAGAGAACTTGAGCCTTTACTTAACGAGCTGTTAAGCTGGACCGACGAAAACCACATAAACCTTGCATTGCCTTCGTTAAGAATTGATAATTTTTCCGATGAGCTGTTGCAAAAAATCAGTAGCATCAGAAAAAGCGGACTTACCTTCGCTCCCGAAGCAGGCACCCAAAGGCTTCGCGACGTAATTAACAAAAACATTACCGAAGAGGAAATAATGAACACCTGTATCACCGCATTTAAGGGCGGATATACGTCGGTTAAGCTCTATTTTATGTTGGGTCTACCAACCGAATCAGATGAAGATTTAAAGGGCATTTTAGAGCTGGGTCAACGTATTGTTGATGCCTATTACCATCTTGAAGAAAGGCCAAAAGGAAGGGCGGTAAGCGTTTCTATAAGCGTTTCTTCCTTCGTTCCAAAGCCCTTTACACCTTTTCAATTCGAGCCGCAAGACACTTTGGAAACCATCAGAGATAAGCAAAAGCTTTTACAGGAAAGTGTTACAACAAAGAAAATATCCTTAAGTTGGCACGATTCATCTACCAGCTTTTTAGAGGGCGTATTGGCTCGTGGCGACCGCAGAATATGTAACGTACTGGAATGGGCTTGGAAAAACGGATGCAAGTTCGATAGCTGGAGTGAAGAATTCCGTTTTGATACCTGGCTTCAGGCTTTTAAGGAATTTAATCTTGACCCCTCTTTTTATGCTAACCGAAAAAGGGAATACAGCGAAATTATGCCTTGGGAACATCTTGATTATGCCGTTAGCAAGGAGTTTTTAATTCGCGAAAACAAGTTAGCCCACGGCGAAATCACTACGCCAAATTGTAGGGAAAAGTGCGCCGCTTGTGGAGCAAATTGTTACGGGGAGGGTGTTTGTTTTGAGAAACGTTAGAATATTTCTTTATAAACGAGATAGGCTGAAGTTTGTATCACACCTTGATATGAACCGTTTTATGACAAGGATTCTCCAGCTTTCTAAAATACCTTTCTGGTATACCGAGGGTTTTAATCCTCACCCTTACCTTACCTTCTGCTTACCACTCTCATTGGGTTTCGAAAGTGAATATGAGATTCTTGATATACGCATTGTAGACGATAGCTTTACAAATGAAATGGTTAAGGATGCTCTTAACCGCGTTATGCCCCAATATATACAGGCATTTGAGGTTAGCGACGCGGTGCTGAAGGCCGGGAAAATAGGATTTGCCGAGTTTAAAATCAGCTTTTCGGAATTTCCGCAAGACCTGCCTCAGCGACTTTCTACGTTTTTGCTTAGTGATTCTATAGTTGTAGAAAAAACAGGTAAAAAGGGAAAGGTGTCAACAATCGACCTGGCTCCTAAAATCAAGAGCTTTACCCTTGATAACGAAGAAGATAAGCTGGTGCTTAACATCACACTTCCGGCCGGCGGCGCAGATAACGTTAACCCCACACTGTTGCTTGACGCTTTCGGCGACCTGCCGTATTATAGAATCTGCCGCACAAAGGTGTTCGATACCGAAATGAATCTGTTCAAATAGAAAAGAAGTCACAGTCATTCTGTGACTTCTTTTCTATTTGTTTCTTTTTTCTGCTTCAGCCTTCGAATAGATGCAGCCGCAGTAGTCTTGTCGGTATAAATTAAATTTTGCTGAAAGCTCTATAGAACGCTTATATCCGTTCTTCTTTTTGAAGTCGGAATATAGATATTCAATGTCATATTTTTCGCTAAGCTCTTTGCCGATTTCATTAAGCTTTTCGGCATTTTTATGTGGGCTGATTGAAAGGGTAGTGGTAAAGTAATCAAAGCCGCCCTTCTTCGCTTTCTTTGCCGCTTCTTCTAACCGTAAACGGTAGCATTTAAAACATCTTTCGCCGCCCTCCGGCAAATCTTCCATACCTTTTGCAATTTCAAAAAATGGTGCAGGATCGTAGTTTTCAATAACAAAGCCGATTTCTAAATTCATTTCTTTTACAAGCCGTTGCAGTTCCTCGGCCCGATAAGCGTATTCCTTCTCGGGCGAAATGTTGGGATTGTAGAAATGCAATGTTATATTAAAATACTTATTCAAATATTCCAGTACATAGCTGGAGCAGGGGGCACAGCAACAGTGGAGAAGCAATGTAGGCTTGGTACCACTTGCATCGATTTCATTTAGTTTTTTGTCTAATAATAGTTGATAGTTTTGAGTGGGCATTTGGTTTCTCCTTAGGTTTTCTTACAATAAAAAGCATTATGTAGTTAATATTTACAACCATCCGTTAAATTCGTGAGTGATCAATTCACTGCTATTTGATTGTTCAAGCAAGTCAGTAATTATTGCATCAATTTCGTTTTCTATATGGTTATTATCATTATAGTACTGTCCGGTTTGTGGATCATCAAATACTCCGCCACAGTATTTTACAAGATATGCACCAAAAATGTATGCTAACAACACTTCGAAAGAATCTCCGCTGCTGCAGCATAGAGCTATTGACAATGTAGCCTCTTTAACCGCAGTGTCAAAGGGACTTTCTTGCTTCGGCTTTGATTTAAAGAATTTTCCAAAAAAACATTTAGTCTTTTTGTGAGGCTGTATAATATGATTGTATTCGGAAGTGTAAACTTCAAAACCAGACAAGAATTCGTGATATTTACCAACTTTAGCAAAGCGTTCATCAACAAGACACATTGGATAAAAACCGGTATCCTTTAATATATCAAACGATGGGTGAAGTTTAATGTGCAGCCCTAAAGAATCACAATATTGTTCGAAAGTTTGAGTAGAAAAGCCATCAATGTTTTTCAAATATACAAAGTAGTCCATGCCCATAAAAATACACCTCAATGAGATTTATTGTAGTTTTTTATAATTCTATCACGGACAACACATAAATTCAACTGTGAAATTATATATTAGACTGTGGTGCAGTTGCTTCGACAAACCCCGGTTCTCATTCTGCCACTTGCCAACTGAAAAAGCACCCATTATGGGTGCTTTTCTTTATCGGCAGGATACGGTGCGCTCTCGGTTTATGCCGACGGCTCCGAGCCGTAAACGGCAAAACCTTCGTGCTGCCGACTCGGGCAGACCGCCACGCCTATCGCGGCGTTGCGGCTGCTTCGACGAAAATATCAAATCCTACATTCATCCCAGCCAAGAACAAAGGGTACACCCTTAGGTGTACCCTTTGTTCTTGGCTGGGGTGGCAGGATTCGAACCTACGAATGCAGCAGTCAAAGTGCTGTGTCTTACCGCTTGACGACACCCCAAAATAATATTTTTTATAAAAAAATCGCCGCTGACCGCAAAGTCTGGCGGCGAAAAGTGTGGGGTGGATAATCGGGTTCGAACCGACGACCTCCAGGGCCACAACCTGGCACTCTAACCAGCTGAGCTATATCCACCATTTCTATCGCACGATTAGTATTATACCAACTGTAATGCGGTTTGTCAATACCAATTTTCTTAAAATTTGCGAAAATTACAACTGAAAATCCTCGCTGCTATAGTCGCCTGCAATTGTAGCTGTTTGCGGTGGGCGTTTAAGTATATCGTATTTGAATTTGCGGCATTTATCAGTGGGCGCAACGATTCCTTTGTATTTGCACAGCTTTTGATTTTCATCACCTGCAAAGGTTTCGGAAAATCTGCAATATTCACATTGTGGAATTACCTTTTTTTCAATCAGTTTTTTTCTTTTCATTCCAATCACCGTTTACATTGTACCACACTTTTTTACAATTTTCCACCTATATTTGTTTTTTGATGTATAAAAACAATTGTAAACAATAAGAACATTATAACATTTATTGCTGAAAACAAATTGCCACCGTCTGAAGACAATGCAATTCCATTATAATTGTTAGCCATTATTGTTTGAGGAAAAATTTTTAAAAGTATGTATGTAATTATTGCAGAAGACAAACCTTGTAAAGCTTTAGAAATAAACATTTTTATGAACGATGGATTTACCTTGCTTGCCGCAGATTTAGCCTGCATTAGCACAGAAATGCCTCCAAATCCAATTAGAAATGAGCTAAAATAAACCGAATACTGTTTCGCGGCAAGCTCTATTCCGGAAGTTACCTCAAGCATACATACAAGGGGTTGTAGTATTGTTAAACCCTTTATTATTTCGGTAATCGCAGACGCAATTATTACCCAACCGCAGACTTGAGAAATACTTTTTGTCGAAATTCTAACTGAATTTATAAAGGCATCTAAGTAATTTATCCTTGTATCAATGTTCACCTTTTTGATTTCATTTTCATTATTGATAATTAATACTCTCCCTGCGATTATTGAAGACAGAGTTGTTGAAATTAAAATAATTATGCCAATATTTTTATTACCGTAGACCTGTAGCCCAACGGTATTAATCACAAAAGCAGGACCAGGATTGATACAGTAACAAACCATTTTTTTAGCCGTTTTATTGCTTATTTTACCATTAACATACGCTTGATTAATCAAAGAACTACCTACTGGATATCCACACATAAGGCTTAGAATACTTATGCTGCCAATTCGCCCCTTAAATCCGAACAACATTCGTGATATAGCATCTGTTATTATATTGTTTTCAAATAATCCTGCAGTTACGATGAAAATACATATTATCATAAAAATATATAGCGATGGTATTACAGAATTAACGCACATTAATAGTCCTTTTCTTACTCCGATTGAAACGTTTTCAGCAAAATATATTGTGCATGCGGCAATGAATATTACCGAAGCAAAAACAAAGTAGTTAATTTTGCTAAGCATAAAATATCTCCTCCTTTAATACGTATATGCCGACTCAAATAATTATATAAATATTAAAGAGGTGAGTAGGGTGAAAAAAAAGAAAATGCTGAAAGTTTTAAATAAATCCGATAATATAAAGCTGTGCTTTAGGCAGTTAGCAGCCGATATACAGGAATCAAATTTGAGAGGGTGTAAAATCGAGTTAATATTTAATAAAGAAGCGATTATAGATGGTTGTAAGGCTGTTTCTGACTACGGCGATAGTAGAATTACACTTAATGTAGAGGGAGGCCTGTTTATTATAGACGGCAGCGATTTGCATCTCTATTCTTTCGAAAATGGGCGAGCGGTTATAAGAGGAACCTTTACTACTATCGGTTTTGACACTTGAGGTGAAGTTATGTTTGTTCAGTTATGCAGATTCTTGTCAGGATTTGTGAAAATCAAAATCTTCGGAGATTTTCCCGAACGTTTTATAAATATTTGCGCATTTAACGGTATTAAACTTTGGAATATTCGCAATAAAGGTGACTTTATATATGCCAATGTTTCAACAAAGGATTTTAAAAAAATACATAAAGTAAAGAAAAGCCATCAGATGCATATTAGCATTATCTCTAAAAGAGGAATTTATTTTCTGATAAAGCCATATCTTATGCGAAAGGGTATAGCAGTTGGTTTGATACTGTTTTTTGCTGTTAACATAATTTTATCACGCTTTATTTGGAATATTGAAATCGTTGGAAATAAAATTGTAAGCAAAGAAAAAATTATATCATATTGTAAAGAGCTTGGTGTTGGTGAAGGTGTGTATAGTAAAAGTATAGACACAAACAATGCAAGGTTAAAATTATTGATGAATCACCCCGAACTCAGTTGGGCGTCTTTTGTTATTGAAGGTTCGCATTTAACAGTTAATTTGTTGGAAACAAAAACGGCTGAAGTTAAGGAAACCGCTCCTGCTAATTTAGTTGCGTCTAAAGATGGTGTAATTGATAAAATTACTATTTCAAAGGGAAAAGCAGTGGTGCAAAAGAATCAAGCTGTGCTGAAAGGGGATTTGTTGGGAACCGGTGTGCTTGAATATGGTAACGGTACCACCCACTTTGTTAGGTGTAGCGGTGAGGTTACTGCTAAAACCGAAAAATCAATTACCTGCACAGCCCCCTTTACTATTAGAAAAACGGTATTGACAGGGCGCGAGGAAAAACGTAGAGTATTGAACGTGTTCGGTTTGAAAATTCCATTAAGCTTTGTTCCCGTGAATTTTAAGCATAAGAGATCAACCGATACCAACAGACTAACTAACGGTAGTTCGTATTCGCCGATTTATATGAATGAAATTACGTATAAGGAAGTAGAAACAGTTACAACAAGGCTTAACCGTGAAGAGGCGGTATTATATGTTAAAGAGAAGTTGAAAAAAGAGGAAATTAAGCAACTGCAAAGTGCTGAAATTCTATCTTATAACGACGAAATTAATTTTGACAATTCAAATGTAACCATAACAAGAAAATATAGTTGTTTAGAAAACATAGCGGTGCAAGAAAAAATTAAAATTAATACTGCAAATTGACAAAATTTGTGCTATAATATAAAATAAAGGTAAATTATATTCGGAGTGGTATTATTTGGCAGAACGCATTGTGAACATTGAAGATGTTAATTTTATATCTGAACTATTTGGTAATTTCGATGAGAATGCAAAAATTCTTGAAAAGGAATATGGCGTTGTTCTTACTTCACACAACAATAAAGTGAAAATCTGCGGAGATGATTACGATGTTGAGTTGGCGGCTAAGGCGATTGACGGATTGTTAATGCTGCTAAAAAAGGGCGAAAGCATCGGGGAGCAGAATATAAGGTATATGGTATCTCTTGTAGCCGATGGCGATTCGGAAAAAATCTGCAATCTTACCGACGATAATTGTGTATGTATTTCTTCAAGAGGTAGACCTATCAAGCCCAAAACACTTGGGCAAAAAAGATATATTGATTCTATTCGCGATAATACAGTAACTATTTCAATCGGCCCTGCAGGCACGGGTAAAACCTACCTTGCCGTTGCAATGGCAGTCACCGCATTTCGTGCAAAACTGGTTAACAGAATTATTCTTACACGACCTGCTGTCGAAGCGGGTGAAAAACTTGGTTTTTTGCCTGGTGATTTACAACAAAAGGTCGACCCATATTTAAGGCCTTTGTACGATGCCCTGTTCGATATGCTTGGTGCCGAGAATTTTCAGCGTTGTCAAGAACGAGGTGACATTGAGGTAGCCCCTTTAGCCTATATGCGCGGCAGAACTTTAGACGACAGCTTTATTATTCTTGACGAAGCCCAGAACACCACTTCAGAACAAATGAAAATGTTTTTAACACGTCTTGGTATGAACTCCAAAGCAGTAGTTACCGGTGACGTAACTCAAATAGATTTACCGGATGGTAAAAAATCAGGTCTTAAAGAAGTTGTGCAGGTGCTAAAAAACGTAGACGGAATATCTATTGTTAAATTCAGCGATAAAGACGTTGTAAGGCACAAACTTGTTCAGGATATAATACGTGCTTACGAAAAGTTTTACGATAAAAAGAAGGAGAAAAAATGAGTAATTTAAAGGTTGTTTTTTACGATAAACAAAAAAATGTAAAATTGCCGTCGGGAATACGGATGTTGCTTCGCCGTACATGTTGTGCTGCATTAGAATATGAAGAATTTCCCGACAAGGCCGAGGTTAACATATCTTTCGTAGACGACCGACAAATCCACGAGTTGAACGTTAATTTCCGAAAGATCGATAAATCAACCGATGTTTTGTCTTTTCCTATGGGCGAGAATGGCGAGTATGATATAAATCCCGAAACAGGGCTTAAAATGCTGGGAGATATTGTTATATCTGTTGAGCACGCTGTAGCTCAGGCCGAAGAATATGGGCATACACTTAACCGTGAGATGGCCTATTTAACCGTTCATTCTATACTACATCTTTTGGGGCACGACCACGTTAATGGCGGAATTGAAGCAATGAAAATGAGAGAGCACGAAGAGGCAATTCTTGCAAAGCTCGGCCTTTCAAGAGATGTAAGCTTTGTAGATTAGGTACATAATTATGAGTAACACTAAAGCAGCATTTATTGCAATTATCGGTCGCCCTAATGTAGGTAAATCTTCTTTGCTGAATACATTTTTGCCTTATAAGGTTGCAGCTGTATCTGATAAACCTCAAACCACCAGAACACGAATTATGGGTGTTCATACAAGTGGTGACAATCAGCTTGTGTTCATAGACACACCGGGGTTCCACAAGCCTCGGAACAAGCTGGGTGAAAATATGATTTCGGCTGTAAATTCCGGCTTTGCAGATGTCGACGCAGTAATTTTAGTTGTAGATGCTAATCCAAAATTCAGGTTTGACCCTGAAAATCTGCCGCCAGCGGAATTAGAACTGATAGCAACCATTAAAAAACGCAGGTTGCCCGCAATTCTTGCCATAAATAAAATCGACCTTTTAAAGGAAAAAGAAGACCTTCTGGGTATGATTATGGCATACAACACGGTTCATAATTTTGAAGCTGTTGTTCCAATTTCTGCATTGCAAAAGAACGGCGTGGACGAGCTTCTCCAAGAAGCCTTTAAATTCACTAAAGATTCTATCCACTATTTCGACGAAGATACCGTAACCGATCAGCCCGATAGGGTTATGGTTTCAGAAATAATACGTGAAAAAATGTTAAGGCTATTGGATAAAGAAATTCCCCACGGAATTGCAGTTGAGCTTGAACAATTTTTTGAGCGTGATAATAAGGAAGGCGAGCCTATTATCGAGGTTAATGCCGTTATATATTGCGAAAAGCAAAGTCACAAAGGTGTTATTATTGGTAAAAATGGTTCTATGCTTAAAAAAATAGGCACACTTGCCCGTGGAGATATTGAAAAGTTTTTCGGCTGCAAATGTTCACTTAAACTGTGGGTAAAGGTTAAAGAGGGGTGGAGAAACAACCCTGCATCTATTCACAATTTTGGATTAGATTTAAATTAGTACAGTATCCTTTAATTACCTCTTATATTAATTTATAATGGTGATAAATTAATATCGGGAGGTAATTTTATGAATGAAAATTTTGAAGCTTGGCATACTTTTTATTTAACCGGATGCGTAACGGATTATATTAAATATAAGCAATCTATCAAGAAGGAGACGGAAACTTTTGACCAAAACAGTAAAAGGAATCGTAATTCGGGAAAGCAATTATCGGGAAAGTGACCGTCTTATTAAAATCTTGACAGCTAACGGATTGATAACAGCTTATGCAAAGGCGGCAAAAAATATCAAAAGCAAAAAATTTTCCGCAACTGCACAATTTTGCTTTTCTGATTTTTTACTTTTCCGTGGTTCGGATATGTACATAGTTAAGGAAGCCACGGAATCAGAGGTTTTTTTTGAACTAAGAGAAGATGTTGAGAAACTGTCGTTAGCGCTGTATTTCTGTGAATTAATTGATAGTGTTACTCCCGAAATAACCGACACCTCTGAAATTTTAAGGTTACTTTTAAATTCTTTGCATTGTTTATGTAAAACAGATAAAAAAATCGATCTGGTAAAAGCTGTATTTGAACTACGCCTTATGTGTTCAATTGGTTTTATGCCCGATATTAGCGATTGTGCAAACTGCGGATGCTCTGTTTCAAATAAAGCGATTTTTGATATAGATAACGCTAAAATATTTTGTTTGGAATGTAACAATGCTACTTCATCGTACCTTGTTGGGCTTAGCAAATCGGAATTAAGCGTTATGCAGCATATAGTAAATAGCGATTTTTCAAATGTTTTTAGCTTTACTGCCTCTGATTCGGTGTTGTCTAACGTTTCATCTATCACCGAAAAGTATGTCGAACGCCGCACTGAACGGCATTTTAAAACATTGGATTATTTTAAATCTGTAAGGATATAAATATGAACGGACAAATCTTAGAAAAACAAATTAAAACCTTGGAATTGGATAAAATATTGAAGATTTTATCCCAATATACAGCCATACCTGATTCTTCGGAAATGTGCCTATCGCTGAAGCCGTCCTTTAGCTTAACCGAGGTGGAAGGGCTACTTATGAATACCAGCGATGCTTATATGCTTATAGCACGTTTTGGCGCTCCTTCTTTTTCAGGCTGTAAAAATTGTAATAATGCTTTGGCTCGCAGCGAAATGGGTGGTGTGTTAACCCCGGGCGAGTTTCTTAATATTGCAAACCTTTTGCAGGTTGTTCGTACTGTAAAGGATTGGAAGGAACGTTTTAGCAGCAATCTTACCACATCGTTAGATGGATATTTTGCCTCTCTTGTTCCAAATAAATATTTTGAAGAAAAAATTTTTACCGCTATAGATTCCGAAGGTGAGCTTAGCGACAGAGCTTCACCAAAGCTTGGAGACATTCGCAGAAAGATTCGTCAATCCGCTACTTCCGTACGGGAAAAACTTGAAAAAATTATTAAATCTCAATCTGGTTCTAAATATTTACAGGATGCGCTTGTAACCCAGCGAGACGGAAGGTATGTTGTACCGGTTAAAGCGGAATACCGTAACGAGGTGCCAGGGCTTATTCACGATACCTCGTCTACAGGCGCAACTCTGTTCATCGAGCCTATTGCCGTTGTTGAAATCAATAATGAAATACGCGTTTTAAAAAATAAGGAAACTGAAGAAATCGAGCGAATTCTTGCTGAGCTCAGTTCTGAAGCATCTGAATTTGCAGAAAATATTCGCTTGTCTTTTGCTTCTTTAACCGAGCTTGACGTTATTTTCGCGAAAGCAAAATATGCCTTTGATATTAATGCCGTTGTTCCAAGCATCAATTCAGATGGTATATGCAATCTGAAAAACGCCAGGCATCCTTTACTTAATAAATCCACAGTGGTTCCTATATCGGTTACTTTAGGTAAAGAGTTCGATACTCTTATAATCACCGGACCAAATACAGGCGGCAAAACCGTTACTATTAAAACTATTGGTCTTTTAACCTTAATGGCGATGTGCGGTTTAATGATTTCCGCCGACGAGGGTTCGCAGGTTTGTGTTTATAAAAATATTTTTGCCGATATTGGTGATGAACAAAGCATTGAACAATCTCTTTCTACATTTTCTTCTCATATGAAAAAGATTGTTGATATTCTTAAGTTATCTGGAGAAAACAGTCTGGTTTTAATGGATGAATTAGGCGCCGGCACTGACCCTGTCGAGGGTGCGGCACTTGCAAAAGCTATAATTTCTGAACTGATAAACAAAGGTGCTAAATCGGTTGTTACCACTCACTATGCAGAGCTTAAATCATTTGCAATTGATTCCTACAGAGTTGAAAATGCTTGCTGTGAATTTGATGTTTCTACCCTTAAACCTACGTATAAATTGTTAATTGGAGTTCCGGGTAGGTCAAACGCGTTTGCTATTTCCCAAAAGCTTGGTATCAGTGAAGATATAATTGAAAATGCCAAGCAGATGGTATCTGAAGAGAATAAGCGATTTGAAAATGTGGTATCTTCTCTTGAAGAGGCGCGAGTTACCGCTGAAAAGGAAAGGGAAGAGGCCGAGCGTATAAGAGCTGAGCTACAGCGTCAAAGAACATATAATGCAAAAATGCAAGAAAAATTCACCAAGGAAAGGGAAGAGATTATCGAGAAGGCCCATGCAGAATCTAATAGAATTATTGAATATGCAAGGCAAGAATCTAATATTCTATTGAACCAGCTTGAAGAAATGAAGAAAAAGCTGAATTCTGAAAATGCAAGAGAAACAATAGCCAATGCACGTTCCGCAGCACGTAAAACCATAAAAGATTTGGAAAACAAATCAGGCTACAGTGAAGATTTAGACCAAGACTACATTCTTCCCAGAGATCTGGTAGTAGGAGATACTGTTTTTGTTAAGGAATTGGGTAAAACTGCAACTGTTACTGACCTTTCTGTTAAAAACGGAAAGGTAGAGGTTACTGCAGGTGTTATGAAATTAAAAGTTTCTTTAGAAAGCTTAAGGTTGGTTGAGAATGCTGCGGCCAAAGAGCCTCGCAAACCTAAGGGACGCAATGTAACCGGAGTTAAATCGCGAGCCGAACGCAAAGTTGAAAGTGAGCTTGATCTTAGGGGGATGGCTTCCGATGAGGCTGTAATGGAGGTTGAACGGTTTATTGATAATGCTGTGCTTTCGGGAATCGAGGTAATACGTATAATCCACGGAAAAGGTACCGGTGTTTTGCGAAAAGCGGTTCAGGCTGAATTGAAAAACAATAAAAGTATTCGCAGCTTCAGACTTGGAGTTTTTGGTGAAGGTGAACACGGCGTTACAATAGCGGAATTAAAATAATAAATAATAAAAAGAGCAACGATAGGTTTTATCGGTGCTCTTTTTTGCTCATAATATAACTGATATTACTGTAGTGTAAGGGGTATTATGAATGCAATCTAAAGAAAAACTAACTACAATAATTAATGTGGTATATTTTTTGTTTTTTATTTTAGTGGGATATTATATTTTAAAATACGCACTGGCATATCTTATTCCGTTTTTTATAAGCTTTTCTATAGTGTATGTTTTGCAAAAACCGGCAATTGCCGTTTCGCAAAAGCTTAAATTATCAAAAAGCATTGTAACTTTATTTATGCTTATTCTTATCGCTGCGGTAATTGTTGTTGCCATATATTTTATAGCTGCAAGTATTTTTAAGTTTTTAACCGATTTTATAAACGAAGAGAACGGTTTGCAAAGCATTATAGATAAAGCTTTCAGAATGATTGACAATGTTTCAGCAAAAATGCCCAGACCTATTACAAGGTATGTAACCATCAATTCTCAGACGGTGTTGTCAAGCTTATATAAATATTTGTCCGAGGCAACTATCAGTTTTGCTGAAAATGCTGTAAAGATTGTACCGGGTTTTATAATAAGCACTATAGTTTCTTTTGTATCTGCTTGTTTTTTTGCCTTTGAATATGATAATATTATTATTTTTATAAAACGACAAATGTCAAATAAATCTGTAAAATTCATGAGAAGATTTAAGAAAATTGTAAATTTCAGTTTGTATAATCTATTTAAAGGATATATGATTATGATGCTTATCACCTTTGTGGAAATGTTAATAGGATTAAATCTATTAGGTGTAAATAATTCGGTGGCAATTGCATTTATAATTTCTTTGGTTGATTTATTACCTGTTTTCGGAACAGGTGCAATATTGGTACCCTGGAGCATATATTCTATGATTTTCGGAAGATTGCATTTGGGTATAGGGCTGTTGGTGCTATATGGGGTCTATTCGGCTTTAAGATATTTTACAGAACCTAAAGTTATAGGAAAAAACGTTGGAATGAGTCCGCTATTATCTTTAATTAGTATGTTTATAGGATTAAATTTTTTTGGAATAACGGGGCTTATCCTGCTTCCGTTATTAGTGTCTATAACAGTGATTCTTAATAAAAATGAATTAATAAGGCTTTGGAAGTGATTGTTTAGCAACAAAAACAGTAATAGCATAGAATGTATTGTTAAATTGTATATGGGAGTGCAATACAATGGAAATAAATATAATCAATTCTGGCACAATCACCTATGCTATAAGGGGAAGAGATCTTTTAAGAAACAATGGGTACAAAGCATATATGTTCAGAAATACAGGAGATTCGGCACTGGGTTGTGGTTATAGTATAAGCACAAATTGTGGTATAGACGAAATTCATAGTTTATTTGAAAAATTTAAAATAAAGTATATTTCAGTATTGCCGGGCGATTCAGTATGATATATCTTGACAACGCTGCAACTACTTTTCCAAAACCTAAAAACGTTATAACGGCAATAAATAATTGTTTAAAAGAGTATTCTGCAAATCCGGGCAGAAGCGGACACTATTTGGCTCGTAGGGCTGCTGAATCGGTATATAATTGCCGAAAGAAGCTGGCGGAATTTTTTGGAGCAACAGAAGAAAATGTGATATTTACCCAAAGTTGTACCGCATCGATAAACACGGTATTAAAAGGCTTTTTAAAACAGGGTGATCACGTTATTTGTTCCGCTTTAGAACACAACGCCGTTATAAGGCCGCTTAATAAATTGAAGGGGTTAGGAATTGAGTATGATGTAGCACGTGTATTTCCTGAAAATACAGAATCCACCGTTAAATCCTTCGAAGCGCTTATAAAAGATAACACTAAACTAATTGTATGTACCCATTCTTCTAATGTGTGCGGAGTGATTTTGCCTATAAAAGAGCTTGGGCAATTAGCAAAAATGCATAAAATAAAATTTGCAGTTGATGCAGCGCAAACCGCCGGTGTAATAGACATTAACGTTACCGAAATGAATATTGATTACCTGTGCATAGCGCCGCATAAAGGTTTGTACGCGCCTATGGGAATAGGTGTACTGATAACTGCCGATGATTCTCTTGACACTTTGATAGAAGGCGGAACAGGGTCTTTATCTAAATTACCTTATCAACCCGATTATATTCCCGATAAATTTGAAAGCGGCACCCTTAACCTTCCGGGTATTGTGGGAATTTCTGCAGGTATTGATTTTGTTAATTCCATTGGTTTGAACAAAATATATAAGACTGAAATAGATCACGTCTCACATATTTTCAGTAGTTTATGTAATAATTCTCAGATTAAGTTGTACACAAACTCCATACGTATGGGCTATTACTCACCGGTTATATCTTTTAATATTCGTAACAAGTCATCAGATACAGTTGGTGAAGAGTTGGGAAGATATGGTATTGCAGTACGTACAGGGCTGCATTGTGCGCCATTGGCCCATCAGTTCTTAGGAACCTCGAATACGGGAACGGTAAGGGTTTGCCCATCGGTGTTTACTAAAAGAGGTGAAATAGATAATTTAATAAACAGAATAAAAATATTATCAAAAACTTAAATTTTCTATTGATTATATTTTATTATATGTTAAAATAATTATGTAGTATAATTTAAGTAGGTGTGAAAGTGGATACATTTGTGCAAACAATTTCTGATTTTCTTTATACAGCGCAGAACACCCTTTTGTCTATAATTGGCAGTATTGGTATATTTGATATTATCGACATAGCAATTTTAACATTTTTAATTTACAAGGTTATTGATTTTTGCCTTGAATCCAGAGCCCGAACTTTACTAAAGGGTATTGCTTTGGTGATTCTAATGTATGCGCTTTCGGTTTGGCTTGGAATGACCGGTATTAACTGGATTTTAGAAAAGGTTGTAAATTACGGTTTAGTTATTTTGGCACTTATTTTTCAACCCGAGTTGCGCAGAGCGCTCGAGAAGGTTGGGCATAGTAGTTTTGGTATTCTCGACCGAAACAATTCAGATATCGACATAACTATGTTAAATTGTATTGACAGTGTATGTAAAGCAGCTATTACAATGAGTGAACAAAAAACCGGTGCATTAATTGTTTTTGAAAACAAAACTCCATTGGGCGAGGTTGTTAATACCGGCACTGTACTTGATGCCGAAGCATCTATGCCTATGATTTGTAACGTATTTTTTCCGAAATCTCCATTACACGATGGTGCTATGGTAATTAAGGAAGGTAGAATCGAAGCTGCCGGCTGCATATTACCGCTTACCACAAATTCAGATATTGGCCAGGAACTTGGCACAAGGCACAGGGCCGCAATCGGCATAAGCGAAAATTCTGATGCAGTAACTGTAGTTGTTTCTGAAGAAAGCGGCATAATTTCTTTAACCCGCAATGGCACAATTACACGAAATTTTAATGCTCAATCTCTTCGTCAGGAACTTCAGAACATTTTCGCAGGTGAAAAGGAAGTAAAGAAGAATCCTATTCGTCAGTTTGTGGGTAAGATATTCAAAAACGGTGGTGATAAGAATGGCTAAATTTAGATTATCTGCTATTTTTAATAGTAAAAAATCTACTGCAATCGCTTCTTTAATAATTGCTGTAGTATTCTGGTTCACCATAACGTTAATAGAAAATCCCGAAGCAGAACGGGTTGTTGGAAGCGTTCCGTTGTATCTCGATACTAACGGAACTGCAGTAGATGAACAGGGCCTTAGCATTATTGGAGATGTTTCCGAATATGAAAAGGTTAATGTTCGTATCAGTGGAGCCAGTTATATTGTTAACTCTATAACTCCCGAAGATATTCTTGTTAAGCCTACCTTCGATGGCGTTAATGCCGCCGACAAATATTCTCTTAAGTTAGAGGCCACCAACAATACTAGTAAGAATTTTGTAATTGAATCTATTTCCCCTGAATCTGTTCAGGTTGAATTTGATTATATTGATGATGTTGATTTTGATGTTAAAATTAAGGTTCGCAATGCCGTTGCAGACGAGGAAAAGGGTTTCACGCTTGGTAAAGAAATTTTTACGAATTCCAAGTCTGTTAAATTAAAGGTTAAAGGTCCGCGTAGTGTTGTTAGCAAAATTCACACAGTGATGGCTGAAGCAAATGCCGATAATACTAAAAAACTAACGGCTACCGAGAGTTATGATGCTTCAATTAAATTGTACGATGAAAAAAAGCAAGAAATAGATACCGAAAAATTACAGCTTAGTTTCACTAAGGTTAGTGTTTCTGTTCAGGTTAACAAGGTTAAAACCGTACCGGTTAAATGCACGTATAATAACAAACCGGAGGATTTTACTCCGGTTGCATCGGTTATTGTTGGGGATAAGGAAATTTCGAAAGTAGAAATTGAAGGCAATTCAGATATAATTGACGATATAGATTTTATTGAATTAGAGCCTATTGATTTCCGCGAATTCAAAAAATCCAATAATGAATTTAAAAGAAAGCTCACTCCTCCCACCGGCGTTATTATAACCGATGGAGTTACCGAAGCTAAGGTTAAAATTGATGATTCTGCTTTGAAAAATAAAACCTTCAAAATTAATAACGTTGTAGCAATTAACAACAAAAATAATTATAAAGTAAAGTTAGCAAGCGATTTGTCGGTTAAAATATGTGGACAAGAATCGGTAATTAACAGCCTTAACGCTTCCGATCTTTACGCTGAAATCGATCTTGACGGAAAAGCTTTGGGAGATCAAACACTTTCTATAAATGTTAAATCAAGTGTAAAGGATAATGTATGGCAAATTAACACTTACGATGCCAAAGTAACAGTTTTTAAATAAAAAAATAAACTGCCTCCCTTTGAGAGGCAGTTTATTTTTTGGCGTTATAGTATGGTTTCCATACCAATCTTTTGTGGTTTCATACCGCATTTTTCATAAAAGCTTATTGCACCTTCGTTCAGTGCCCACACGTTCAAAGTAACGTTATAGCAGCCACTTTCTTTAGCATATTCTAATACGTGCTTGTAAAGGCGGCTTCCAATGTGCTTTCCGCGAATGTTTTCGTCTACGCACAAGTCGTCTATATACAGTGTTTTAATATCAGTTAATATATTGTTGTTAATGTGTTGCTGAAAAACACAAAAGGCATATCCTAAAATTTGCTCATTAGAATCAATACAAACGAAAACAGGACGTGTTTTGTCGTTAATAATTTCAGAAAGCTCGTTATCTTTATATTTTTTAACACCGCCTTTGAACAGGTCGGGTCTGCCTTTGTGGTGTAAATCCAAAACCTGAAGCAATAATTTATTTATTCCGTTAATATCTTTGCTTTCGGCCAATCTTATTACCATAATTATCACCTTTCAATATATTTTAGCTTCACTCACTGCAGGCTAAATTTTTATTTTTGAGTATTGTTTCTTAAATGAGTTTGGGGAAATATTATATTCTTTTTTAAATATTTTATAAAAATACCCTAAGTTTTGAAAACCGCAATTATAGCAAATCTCTGCTATTGGAAGATTTGAGTTAAGCAACAAATTGGCAGCATAATTAATACGCAATCCGTTTATGTATTGGGTAACCGTTGTACCGTTATATTTTTTCAAACTTCTCGATAAATGCTCACGGCTTTTACCGCTTAGCTCAATCATTTTCTCAATTCCGGCCGTAAAATTTTCTATATGTTCCATTTCTTTAAGAAGATGGGATAACCACTGAGGATGCTTTACGCTATTATCCTGCAAACTATTCAAAAAATATCTTGTAAGAATATCAGCAAGAATTGTTTTTGTTCTTAAGTTTTGTTCTCGTTTGTTGCTGGGATTAATAATATTCAGTTCGGAAAATTGAGATATCAATCTTTCTTTTACCGTTTTGCTTAATATTACTGATGGCGGGAACGTGGGCTGATGAATGTTTTCGTATATAAGAGTATCATCCAAAAAATCAAAGACTGATTTCGCCATTTCAGATGTAAATGAAAGATTGATGTAAACATTATTGGCATTATTTGGATTTGTGTATAAAAATCCGTGGATGTCGAAGGGCCTTATCAATACAATACTTCCCTCTGGCAGTAGTTGGATTTCACCGTTTATCCAGTGTTCAACAGTGCCTTTTACAATTAGAAATATTTCGTAAAATTCGTGGTCATGAGGAAAAAATCTATCCTTGTGACCATAAACGTATTTAAAAAAAGATTGAGAACCTATAGAAAATTCTTCGGTACTACTTATCGTATAGTAATTAATTATTATCACCGCTTATATATAAATATCACAATAATGTAAATATTGTATCACATATAAAGTAGATTTTCAATAGATGTTTTGATATTATAAAAACAAAGAAGTAAAGGAGAGATATTATGAAAAAGGTGCATTTGCTTTGTAATGCTCATTTAGACCCCGCTTGGCTTTGGCGGTGGAACGAAGGATTGGCAGAGGCTATTTCTACATTTAGAGTAGCTGCTGAATTTTGCGAAAATTATGATTGCTTTATTTTCAATCACAACGAAGCACTTCTTTATGAATGGGTAGAAGAATACGAACCACAGCTTTTTGAAAGAATTAGAAAATTAGTAAAAATGGGTAAATGGCACATAATGGGTGGGTGGTATCTTCAACCCGACTGCGTTATGCCTTCGGGGGAAAGCTTTCTTTCTCAAATTGATTTAGGTTTAACATATTTTCAAGAAAAATTTGGTGTAAAGCCGTTAACTTCAATAAATTTTGACCCCTTCGGACATACACGCGGATTAGTTCAGATAATGAAAAAATCCGGTTTCGACAATTATATTTTTATGCGCCCAGGTGAATTTTGCGGTAATTTTATTTGGGAAGGCTTCGACGGCAGTAAACTTTATGCACACGGTATGAAGGGTGGTTATAACACCCTTAAAGGCAAGGCATTGGAAAAGGTTAAAGAGTTTGTTGGCGAAACTAAATCCAACACTTCACTTTGTCTATGGGGAATTGGGAATCACGGTGGCGGCCCCTCGAAAATAGACCTTGATAATATCAATGAATTTATTAAAGAGTCAGACTGTGAAATACTGCATTCCTATTGTGAAAACTATTTTAAAGATATCGATAAAAATAATTTAAAAGTTGTAAACGAATCGCTTATACCTTCAAACGTCGGCTGTTACACCTCAATGTGCAGAATTAAGCAGGCGAACAGAAGGGTGGAAAATAAGCTTGCTGTAACCGAAAAAATAATGAGCTATGCCGATATGCAAACCGATATGGTGTATAACGGCGGCGAATTGAACGATGCAAAAAAAGCGCTTGCTTTTTGTCAGTTCCACGATATTCTTCCCGGTTCGGCTATTAAAGCGGTAGAAGATGATAGCTTAAGAACCCTTTCCTATGCCGAAGAAATAGCCGACCGTATATATAATCGCGCATTTTTCAAGCTCTGTGAAGGGCAAAAAGCTGCAGAGCAAGGCAGTATACCGATTCTTGTATTTAACCCTCATCCTTATGAAATTGAGGGCGAATTTGAATGTGGATTTATGCTTGATAATCAAAATTGGAATGAAAATGAGGTTACACTTGCCACGGTATACGACGAACAGGGAAATGTTGTAGTATCTCAGAATGAAAAACCCGAGTGTACTTTTAATCTTGACTGGATACAAAAGGTTAGTTTTTTTGCTAAAATTGCCCCTGCGTCAATTTCCCGTTTTAATTGTAAGCTTACCACTTATAAAACAAAGGATTTACCCCATAATAAAAGCTACGGCGATTTAATCGATGTTAAAAATGACAGGATGTATTTTTCTATCGACCGAAAAACAGGTTTAATATCTGAGTATATAATTGATGGCAAAACGGTTGTTAAGAATAGCGGTATACTTGAAGTATATCGTGACAACGAAGACCCCTGGGGAATGACTGTAAAAGGCTTTAACGACATAATTGGTGCGTTCGGGCTTATGAGTGATGCTGCAGCTAATGAGTTTATTGGCTATCCCGAAGAAAAAATGCCAAATGTTCGAGTTGTTGAAGATGGTGAAGTTAGGATAAAGGTTCAGTCTTTTTGGGAATATAAATCAACCAAAGCCTTGGTGGAATACACGATACCCAAAAAAGGAATTTATGTTGATGTAAATATAATATTGTTTTCTAACGAACCTAATGTAATGATTAAATATCGCGTAGATACTGCATTTTCCGGCAAAGCAATTGGTCAAACAGCATTTGGAAGGGAAGAGCTGTATCAAAACGGTGATGAATGTGTTTATCAGAAATGGTGTGGCATAAAAGGGGAAACTTCCAACCTTTGTATTTTGAATAAAGGCACCTACGGTGGAAGTTTCACCGGCAGTTCGATTAAGCTTTCATTATTACGAACTCCTGTATATGCAGCACATCCAATAAATGATAGACCAATAGCCCCACATACAAGATTTTTAGACCACATAGATATGGGTGAACGCAGATTTTCTTTCAGATTAACTAATTTTGACGATTACGAAAGAAAAGCACAAGTATATAATGAAGAGCCTCAATTGATTTCCTTTTTTCCCTCGGGAAATGGAGAAAAGAAATCATCTGCTATAGTTATTGATAATCCTGCTATTTTGCTTTCGTCAATAAGAAAAAAGGCGGATAAATATATTTTAACGCTATATAATTCATCCGATAAAAATCAAAATGTTAAGATAATTATTTCGAATCTTGAAAAGGAAATTATAGAGTCTTTAGGAAAATACGAATTCAAAATTATAGAATTATAAAGCACAAACGCCGTAGTTCATTATACTACGGCGTTTGTAATATTATTTGTTTTAAAAATGTATAAGTTAATATATATGAAAGTAGTTTTTCTTTTGTTTCAAGTTCTGCACTTTAAATTAAAAATCCTTGTTCCGAAGAACAAGGATTTTTGGTGCGAGTGACGGGACTTGAACCCGTACGTCGTTGACACACGCCCCTCAAACGTGCCTGTCTGCCAGTTCCAGCACACTCGCTCACAACGTTGACTATTATAGCACCTGTTAACTTGGTTGTCAAGAGATTTTTTCTATTTTTTTCAATTAATTTGTAAGGTATTGATTTTTTGTCGAAAAATGGTATAATATTATTAATTGTGAAATAATTATGAACAAGAAGGAGTTTGATTTATGGCGAAAGATGGATACAGAATCAAAAGCTTAAACCCCTCAGATATGGTTGGCCCGTATTTAATGGTAGATCGTACAGGAGCTACTAATTATTTTAGAGATCGCATTGAAATTACCGAAGCAGAGAAATATATCAAGAAGAAAAGAGCAGAGGGCCTTAAGGGCTTTGGTATGCTGCATTTACTTCTTGCTGCATACGTACGCACTGTATCTCAACGTCCCGGAATCAACCGTTATATTCGCGGTCAACGTGTTTATGCTCGCAAAAACATCGAAATTCAAATGACCATAAAGAAAGAATTAAAATTAGATGCACCTGAAACTTGCATAAGAGCAGAATATACGCCTGATGCTACAGCAGACGATGTGTATCGTGTATTTAACGATTTAGTTATGGAGTATAAAAACACGAATGAGGAAAACAGTTTCGACTTTGTTGCGAAGATTTTTAGATTTATACCCGGATTACTGCTGAAATTTGTTGTTTTTCTTTTGAAAATGCTTGATTATTTTGGTCTTATTCCAAAGGCTCTTACAAAGGTCAGCCCTTTCCACGGTTCTTTCTTTATAACATCAATGGGTTCTCTTGGAATCCCACCTGTGTTCCATCATCTTTACAATTTTGGTAACCTGCCCATTTTTATGTCTTATGGTGCAAAGTACTCCGAAAATACCCTTAAAGAAGACGGAACCATCGAAACCCATAGATATATAGATTTCACAATTACTTGTGACGAACGTATTTGCGATGGCCATTACTATGCTTCAGCTTTCAAATATTTAAAAAGCATAATGGCTAATCCTGAAGTATTGGATAACCCACCTGAAAAAATAGTAGAAGACATAAAATAGTTTTATATTAAATTAATGAATTCTTTATAATTTGAGTTTATATTAATAATGTGGAGGTGAAGCGTGTATATGGATAAGGTGCTAATAATTTTCAATCCTTGTTCAGGTAAAAGGAAGTCTAAGAAGCATCTTGCAGATATTGTAGATTTATTTTGCAAATCGGGTTATATATGTACCGTACACGCTACGCAGTGCCAAGGTGATGCCACAACATTGGTTCGCGAAACTGCCGCTAATTACGACAGAATTGTATGTGTTGGCGGAGACGGTACTTTGAATGAGGCTCTCGCAGGTCTTGTAAGTGCCGGTAGTAACATACCAATAGGTTACATTCCCACAGGCAGCACAAATGATTTTGCGCACAGTTTGGGAATTCCTACGAAAATTAAAAAATCGACTCAATTGACTTTAGAAGGAACTCCTCATACATTCGATATAGGCAAGTTTAACGATCGTTATTTTTCCTATGTAGCGTCTTTTGGAGCATTTACCAGAACGTCATATTCAACCTCACAAAGCATCAAGAATGCCTTAGGGCATACCGCCTATATATTAAGCGGTATTAAAGAGTTAGGAAACATAAAACCTATTTATATGAAATTTAATATTGATGGAGAGGAAGAATTCGAGGGTGAATACATTTTTGGTGCAATAAGCAATTCTACTTCTTTAGGTGGTATTTTAACCTTAGATCCTAATATTGTTGATATGAACGATGGATTATTCGAGCTCCTTTTGGTTAAAGCTCCTAAAAATATTTTAGATTTGAATGAGTGCATTGCGGCACTAACATCTAAAAAATATAACAGCAGAATGTTGATTTTTAAAACCGCATCCTGCATCAAGGTGATTGCTCCCGAAAATGTTGACTGGTCGTTAGATGGTGAATACCAACAGGGAACAGAAAACATATTAATAAAAAATATTCCGAACGCTTTCCGCCTTTTAAAAAATAGTTAACGTAATTTGATACAGCTACAGCGATGTAGCTGTATTTTTTTGAAAATTATGTAAAAAACTGTCGAACGATATTTACCATAATTTAACAATTTATTCTTGACAAAGGCCAAAATAATTGTTAAAATATGGTAAAAGAACAAAAAGAAAAATGACGGAGGTATTTTTATGGAAAAGAAATTAAAAGTGCTAATTGGTGACGATCTTACAGAATTTGCCGTAAATTGTGCAAATGTGCTTAAAAGCTACGGTATGGATGTAATAACCTGTAAAAAAGACGGAACACAGTTACTTACAAATATCGGTCGTTACGAGCCGGACGTAGTGCTGGGTGATGTTTTTATGCCTAATCTTGATATGTTAGGCGTTTTGTCGGCGGTAAAATCTATGGATAATCTTAAGGTGAAGCCAATGATAATGGTAATGTCAAGTTTCGATAATCCACAGCTTGAAAAGGGAGCACTCGAGAATGGAGCAGCATATTATTTTATAAAACCCTTTGACATAACAGTTTTAGCCGAAAGAATAATACTTTTATCTGGTTGGAAGAACAAACCGCAACATAACCACATTAATTCATATAATTCAGATAGGGATTTAGAATTAATGATTACAGAAATAATACATCAAATTGGAGTACCTGCCCATATTAAGGGCTATCATTATTTAAGGGACTCAATAATTCTTTCTGTAAAAGATCCGGAACATATAAATTGCATAACTAAGTTACTTTATCCAACCGTTGCAAAAATGCACAATACAACGTCTTCAAGGGTAGAACGTGCAATACGTCACGCAATAGAGGTTGCTTGGGATAGGGGCGATGTAGATGTTCTTGATTCCTATTTCGGGTTCACCATCAACAATGGTAGAGGTAAGCCTACAAATAGCGAGTTTATAGCTATGATAGCAGATAAATTAAGGCTTCGCTTGAAGGCAAGCTGATTATAATTCTCCGTTCAATTTGAACGGAGAATTTTTATGGTTGAATATTCCTTTTATTTATGCTAAAATTATTGGCGTGAGATTTTAGAAAAGAGGAAAACTTAGTGGCTGATTTTAGAAATGAAATTGAAAGGCGAAGAACTTTTGCGATTATTTCCCACCCTGATGCAGGTAAAACAACGTTAACCGAAAAGTTTTTGCTTTACGGTGGCGCAATACAGCTTGCAGGCTCGGTTAAAGGCAAGGCTACTGCTCGTCACGCCGTGTCCGACTGGATGGAGCTTGAAAAACAACGTGGTATTTCCATAACCTCTTCGGTTATGCAGTTTGAATATAACGGCAACTGTATCAATATTCTTGATACTCCCGGACATCAGGACTTCTCTGAAGATACCTATCGCACCCTTATGGCGGCCGACAGTGCAGTTATGGTTATAGACGCCGCAAAGGGTATCGAGCCTCAAACCAGAAAGCTTTTCAAGGTTTGTGCAATGCGCGATATTCCTATATTTACCTTCATTAATAAGCTTGACCGCGAAGCTCGCGACCCCTTCGACCTGCTTGACGAGTTGGAAAAGGAATTCGGCATCGGTACCTATCCCGTAAACTGGCCAATTGGCTGTGGTGTGGATTTTAAGGGTGTTTACGACCGCGAAAAACGTAGAATTGTTACCTTCGATGAATTCCACAGAGGTCAAAGCAAGCTTAATGCCATTGAGTGCGATATAACAGATACAGAAAAGTTAGACGAGCTTATCGGCCCTTATCAGCGCGCAGATTTGGTAGACCAGATTGAGCTGCTTGACGGCGCAAGCTTTGAATTCGATTTAGAAAAGGTACGCCACGGAAAGCTTAGCCCTGTGTTCTTCGGCTCTGCTTTAACAAACTTTGGTGTAGAGCTGTTTTTGGAAAGCTTTCTTAGTATGACCACTTCGCCGCTGCCAAGAAAAACCGCCGATACCGTGGTTGACCCATTTGACCCCGGCTTTTCAGCCTTTGTTTTCAAAATTCAGGCCAATATGAACAAGGCTCATAGGGATAGAATTGCATTTATGCGAATCTGTTCGGGTAAATTTGAACGCGGAAAAGATTATTATCACGTTCAGGGCGGTAAAAGCATAAAGCTTTCTCAGCCACAGCAAATGATGGCACAGGAAAGAGAGATTATAAACGAGGCCTACGCAGGCGATATTATTGGTGTTTTTGACCCTGGTATTTTCTCTATTGGCGACACCGTTTGTGAAAATAAAATGAAGGTGCAGTTCGAGGGTATTCCTACATTTGCTCCAGAACACTTTGCCGAAATTGAGCAAATTGATACCCTTAAACGCAAGCAATTTGTTAAGGGTATGACCCAGATTGCCCAAGAGGGTGCAATTCAGATTTTTCACGAGCCTTCTTCTGGTATGGAAAGGGTTATAGTTGGTGTTGTTGGTGTACTTCAGTTCGAGGTGCTGGAATACCGACTGAAGAATGAATATAACGTAGATATCCGCCGTTCACCTCTGTCTTATCAACATATAAGATGGATTAAGAACAAAGATATCGATGTTAAAAAGCTTAACCTAACTTCTGATACCAAGTGGGTACAGGATATGAGAAATAATAATCTGCTTATCTTCACAAGTGAATGGAATATTCGCTGGGCGTTGGAAAAGAACGAAGGCTTAGAGCTTGAAGAGTTCAGTAGGGAATAGAGTTATATTTAGAGAGGGCTTTTTGGCCCTCTCTTTTGCATAAATAGTTATACGTTTTCATATTATTTTAATAGTTTTCTTGCAAAGTCCGTTTATTGGGACTAAGACAAGCCTATAATATAATCAGAAAGTGAGGTAACTATTATGAATTCAACATTTGTTTTACAGTCAACCATAGAAATTATTTTAACCGTAGGTTTTATCTGGGGTCTATTCAACGAGCATAAGCTCGCCCGAGTAGAAAAGAAGCTTTTCGCAAAAATTAAATCAATCCGCGTAAAATAGATATATAACTTAAAAATTATATAGTATAATTTATTCTACAAGCTTCAAACACTTCTAACAACCCCGACATTCGCTACGAACGTGCCGAGGTTACCGAGGACGACGTTATAAAGCAGAGCAAAAGGGCAATTGCGGCAGAGCTTACCCCATTGAGATAGTTGTTTTTCGCTAAATATATTACTCAGTACATAAAAAAGCTACCAAACGGTAGCTTTAAATTTTTATGTTTATAATTTCAATTTTATTGTCGGCTGAATATAAAGAAAGTATGTAGTCACTTTCGCAGACTGTAGATAAGCCTTCTTCTTTTAAAACGTCCACCGCACTAAGCACCGTAGCAATGCCGCAGCCTATACTTTTAAAATATGCTTCTTTCCTTGTCCATATATACAAAAAAGCAAGGGTTGAGTTACTTGAATTTTCAATATATTTAAGCTCTTCGTGGTTACAAAAACGTTTGGCGGTTTTAAGGTTTATGTCTCTAATAATCTCTATATCCACTCCGCAGGGGGAATTATCAATGCACCCTACCCAGTAGTTACCCGAATGACTTACGTTAAAATGGGCATCGCCGCCGGGCAATATGGGTTTCCCGTGGGAAGAATGTGCAAATTTAATATCCTTAGGTTCGATTTTAAGATATTCGGCAATCATTTTTCTTGTAAGCAGGTCGGACGCAATCATCATTTTTTTAGTTTTTTCATTTGAACATCTGTCTGCCTTAGCTTTTTTCACAGAGTCAAGCATCAAGTACCCTTGCTGTAATGCTTCCTGTGTCAGCTTTGTTATATCGCAAAAATATACCTTCATATTTACCCCCTTAACTTTTTTAAATAATTATAGCATATTGTAATTAATTATGCTATAATAAATTAAACGAAATTAAGAGGCGATATAAATGCTAACAGTAACAACCCTTCAACCTAGATACAATTCGGGAGTTAATCCGGATAAAACAATCGCAGAATTTTTGTTAAATCAGATCAATAACGTAATTCCCGATAGTTTGATTGTGCTACCCGAATACTCCAATGCAGGTGGTTTATCTGATAAGGAAAGCGAAATAAAGGCTTTGCCAAGGGCGAAAGAAATGCTACGAACAGCAGCTTTGGTTGCAAAGGAAAAGAGTGCTTATATTGCCATAAACGTGCTTGAGGAAAGACAGGTGAAGATTAAAAACAGCACCTATTTTTTCAATAAGCTTGGAGAGGTGGCTTTTATATACGATAAACAGCACCTGCCACCGTCAGAGATTGCCCTTGGTGTAGAACCGGGAGATGGCAGCGGAAAATGCAACTGCTGCTGCGAAATGGATGGAATCAGATTTGCTTTTATGACCTGTTACGACGTGTATTTTAACGAGCAGATTGAACATATTGCAAAATTCCGCCCCGATATAATTGTAATTCCCGGTTATCAAAGGGGAGAGCGCACCGACATTATCCGTGCACAAGCTAAGCTTACGGCCTTTCGTTGTAACGCATTTGTTGTAAGGTCGTCTTATTCAATGGACGATGAAATGCACGGCGGCTGTTCTATGATTGTTTCTCCCGATGGAAATATATTAAAGGATATGGGCAAAGAAGTTGGAAAAATTTCTGCAGATATCGACCCCAAATATAAATATATGCGCTCTGCCGGCTTTGGCGGAAATGTTGTTAGAAACGATGATTTTATTACAAACGGTCTGTGTCCCCAGGCGTTTGATTGAGGTGTATTTATGGATAAATTGATTGAGAAGGTATTTACTGACCTATTAAATAATGAAGTTATTAAAAACGCGAATATGCGCTTTCTTATTAACGATAGAGGCATTGCAGACGAATACTTTAAGTTGCTTAAATTAACCTTTAAGCAAGCAGGCAAACTGAAAGACAGCGAAAGCCAATATATAATGGCCTATATGAGCTGGGGCGCTGGTGCATATTTTACATCTGCTCAATGGGCTCTGGGTAAAACGATCGATACCTTCACCGACAGCGAAATTGATGCTTTGTTTACGGCACTTTCAAAAGACGATGCAATTGGCCTTGGTTACGATTCAATGGGTATTTTAGGCGGCTCTTACAATTACAATAAAATAACAAATGCAATTAAGTCGGCCTATGCGGTTGCGACTGAACTCAACCCCGGTTTAGAAGCGTTATTGCAGGTGTTTTTCAATATTGGCGTAACAATGGCCTACGATAAATTTGAAAAGTAATCAGCATCGCTTATAAATGAATATTTCGAATTGTGACAAAGTGGGCACTCGTAGTCTTCGGGTGTATCCTGCAGCTTTGTGTTTGGTGCAATGTCACAATCCGGCTCGCCGGTTTCTTCATTGTATACGTAAAAACAGTATTTACAGTGGTATTTCATATAATCACTCCTTTAAAGGTGATTATTGGATAAATTATAAGATTAATTCAAAGGAATGATAATATGCCAAAAGTTAATGTAAAAAAGCTTAACGAAAACGCGATAATTCCCACCTATGGTTCGGAATTTTCAGCAGGCGCCGACCTTTATGCCTGCCTGAACGAGGCTGTAGAAATCGCACCTCACGAAACTAAGCTTATAAAAACAGGTTTGTCCTTCGAAATCCCCGAAGGCTATGCGGGGCTTATATATGCCCGAAGCGGCCTTGCTTCTAAAAAAGGTCTTGCCCCCGCAAACAAGGTTGGTGTTGTAGACGCCGACTATAGGGGAGAGGTTATGGTGGCTCTTCATAATCATTCCGAGGCTTCGGCCACCGTTGAACCCGGCGAGCGGGTTGCACAAATGGTTATTGCCCCATTTTTAAAGGCGGATTTCAGCCTTGTAGACGAGCTTTCCGATACCCTTCGCGGTAGCGGTGGTTTCGGCTCTACAGGAAGTAAATAGGAGGAATATATAATGGTTAAAATTAGTAATTGCAATACCGAGATAATTATCAGCGAAATCGGCGCTGAAATCCAAAGTGTAAAGGTTAACGGAAACGAGTATATGTGGAACGGTGACCCCGCTTTTTGGACAGGTCGCGCACCGCTTCTATTCCCGATTTGCGGCGGACTTATTAACGATAAATACACCTTGAACGGTAAGGAATATGAGCTTATTAAACACGGATTTTGTCGCGAGGCCGAATTTGCGGTTGAAAGCAGAAGCGAATCCTCTGCAACCTTCCTTTACCGTGCCAATGCCGAAACACTTAAATCTTATCCCTACAATTTTGAATTACGTGTTACTTATACTGTTTCAGATAACAAGTTGGATGTTCGTTACGATGTTAAAAATAATAATGACGAAATTATGTACTACTCCATTGGCTCTCACGAGGCCTATGCTTGCCCCGAGGGTTATCAGCAGTATGATATTATTTTCCCAGAGAAGGAAACCCTTGTTGCTCTTGACGTTATAGGCACTCAAATTGGTCACGAAGGCACTTGTGTTCTTAAAGATAGTAATGTTTTACCTTTGTATGATAAGTATTTCGAAGTTGACGCTTTGGTGTTTGAAAAATTTAATTCTAAAAGCGCTACACTTAGAAACAGAACAACCGGAAAAGAGGTAACGGTTGAGTTTCCATTTGCCACCTACTTGCTTATCTGGACCAAACCCGGTGCACCTTTTGTTTGTATCGAACCCTGGTGTGGGGCCCCGGATTATGTGGATAGCACCGGTAATATTTCTGAAAAACCGGGAATTATGGAAATTGCGGCAAATTCTATTTCCACCACCTATCATACAATCACCTTTAATTAAATTTTACATAACAAAATGTCGGCTACAATTTGTAGCCGACATTTTGTTTTATCTTACTAATCTAAAACTTTATTTAAGAATACAACAGAGCGTGCGTGCCAAGCAGTATCGCCTGTGCCTGCATTAAGGCCAACGCCATGACCAATGCCTGCATAGGAATATTCTTCATAATAAACTCCCGCCGCTTCTAAAGCATCACAGTATTTTTGTGAATTATAAGCAGGGTTAACTGCTGTGTCTGCTTCTCCGTACCAAACCATAGTAGGCGGAGTGTTTTTTGTTACATGAAGCTCTCCCGAGTACTTTTCGCAAACTTCTGCTTTAAGAGCTGAATTGTTGCCTGAAAGAATGGGGGGCATTGAGCCGAAGGTGCCTGTTTTAAGAGTTGTAACGGCATAGCTAAGTATTGTTGCGTTGGCAAGACTGCTGATTTCGCCGATTCTGTCGCCAACAACATTACCTTCGTGCTCGTTCTGGGAAACCATCATAGAAAGGTGACCGCCTGCAGAGAAGCCACAAACAGCAATTTTTTGTGGATCAATACCAAAAGCTTTGGCGTTGTATCTTACAAACTGAACAGCACGCTGACCATCTGCAAGAATTGCATCAATGTTATATCCGTTGGCCGGAGTAGAGTTATTTCCCACTCTGTAACGTACAACAAATGCGGAAATGCCATTATCGTTATAAGCCTTTGCTACGTTAACGCCTTCGCCGACGTCAGTACGCTGGAAATAGCCGCCGCCGGGGAAAATAATTACACATTTTTTCGAACCTTCAACAAGATATGGGGTAATGGTGGGATTGTTGTCGGTTTGGGCTCCTTTGCCGTCGCTTGTTCCGTTAACTATTGTTGCGGCATATTCGGCATTATAATAGGGGATAGCATTATCTCCGTAAAGGGGAAGTAGCGGATGCGAGCTGTATTGAGATAAAACATTAGTACTTTTAAATTCCGGCATATTGATTCCTTCTGAAGTGATTTTCAAAATTTGATTGCTGTAGGTTGTAACTTCGCTACCGTTTACAACATGCTTAACAAAGGCTCTCGCATATCTTATGCTTCTTATGCCTATGTTATTAAGTGTAATCATATAGCAGCCGTTAGCAGGGAAGTTGATTAGTTCTTTGTATATTGTCTGGTCTTCATCAATTCTGAATTTTGTATCCCAGTTTTCTCCGCTTGAAATAAGGGCTGCGTTGCTTGTGAATACCACACCGCAACCAACAAAATTTTCTTTATCTATTCCGTTAATATTTGCAGTAACTGTTGCGGTATAGTTAGTGTCGGTTAAATCCCAAGATGTTGTGTTAACGAGTGTGGCAAAGTCTGTAACTTCGTTGCCTGCTCCGTAGTCATTTTCAATTAAAGTAATGTGGCCCGGAGCATAAATTGTTTCATTAGCATTTGTTGAAATTACGCTGTCGCCATGTGACCAGGAAGAGAAGTTATCGTTTTGTGCCACAAGATTTAGTCTTTCGTCAAATTTTGCTTTTGTGACGTTACCATTTACAGATACGTCGTAAGTTTTTGTATCTTGGGTGTATATGGGTTTAAAATGTACGGTTGTATTGTAAGCTTCGTTTAAGCTTTGTGACCATTCGCCCACAAAATTATATCCAAATATTTTATCGGAGGTTAATTCTGCCAGAATGTCTTCTGTAACAATTTCCGAAACGGCTGTATTGTTCGGAATGCTGTAAATTCCAAGTTGACGATTGCAGTTATCTACGAATACAGCCAAATATTCTCCCGCACCACCAATGGTGTATATCGCAGTAATAGTGGTGTTTTTCTTTATTTCAAATGTGAATTTACCGTTATCTGTGGCTGGAATTACTTCACCGTTTATATCCCAGCTTGAAAGCTTATATTCTGCACCATCTCGAGATAAAGTTAATTCCGAATCTATGCTATATTCTTGGCCATCAAATAACATTTCGGGAGGTTTGTAATTTGTTACAGTTTCGCTGGAACCGCCATTAACTATAAGAAGGTTGTAGTTAATAAGGTGGGTTTGTTTATAAATGGCTGTAACCTTACGGTTTTTAGTAATTTCAACGGTTAACTTGTGGTAATCACCATCAAGTGTGCCTTCGGATGCCTCGCCGTCAACAGAGTATCCGCTGAATACATAGGCATTTTCACCAACAATTACATTTGAGGGAGCTTTCAACTCAATGGTTTTCCCAATGTAGTTTTTAGAATCGGCACCTTCTATTGTAATGTTTAGGGGCGTTCCGTTTTCGTCGGTAGCTGCAACATCAACTCCGTATTTTGTGTCGCCTAACAAAGAGAACTCCATTATTGACACTCTAAGGTTTGAAGCGCCATATTGAATAGATGAATTAGGTACTATAACCCTAAGTCCCACATATCTTGCAGTTCGTTTGTTGAAGGAAATTTTATTCATATTCTGAGCATTACCGTCTACTGTGATAATCGGCTCGCTATTGAATATTGTTGCAGAATCATTTCCTGCGTAAAGCTGGTATTTAACTGCATAGAAACAGTTGCCGTCAACCTCGGTTCTGAATGCCAGCCAGGCCTCCCAAAAGCCTTTTGCTTCGCCTAAATCCCAAACTATATCTTCGTAGGTGTTATCGTTCATATACGTATCGCCCTGAAAATGACCTTGAACGTATACATCGTTAAAATAACCATCTGTAAAAGCTGCAAATTTGGCATCAGAGATAGCGGAGGTTCCGTTACTGTCGGTATAGGAAGTTTTGATGGGGGAGAGCCCCTTGATAATATTTTCGGGGTCAGAGGTATCGGTATCGTTCATCCAATACGCAGTAGAGGTGCCACCTATAGCTACAGGGGTAGGAATACCATAACAGGTAGCGTAATTTTCGTTAAGTCTTTCACCCGAAAGTGCAATTTCCTTACAGCGCGGATAAACGTATAAAGATGGTGCGCCGTTGTCGCACTTAGTAATTCTTATGGCAAAATATCTGCCAACTGTGTTTTCGGGGAAGGTTATAACGTTAATTCCGTTTTGATTATCGTTAACTGAATAAACAAGATTTTCTTCAGCGTATAAGTCGCTGAGATTGGAGGAGACATAAAGTTCATAGCCTCTGCAAATTCTTTCAAAGCCTGCAGTGGATTGGTTTGTCCAACAAACATAAAATTTATCAAGGGCAACCTCACCGCCAAGGTCATATTCAAGGCCCATATATTGATTTGAATAACTACGATTCCAAATCTCTTCCTCTAAATTAAGGTCGTTATCGGTTATCATATCAATTTCGCCATTGGTTAATTCTAAAAAGGTATTGTATTTACCTGAATTGTAGATAGTTGTATTATCTCCAATATATGTATAAGAGTTAACACCATTAGTTCCGGTGTTTGTACTGTATTTGATAAAATTCTTTTCAGAAGAATATGCACTACAGTTTGTATATATTCTTCTTGGCATTGCGTTGTAAAGCAGATTGCTTCCTGTCTGCAATTTACCGTCCATCATATATTGGTTGGTAATGTCAATATTTGTGGTAGTGCAGCCATCAACGGAACATTCCAAAGACGCAGCACCAACAGGCACCATTAACATTGTAAATAACATACAAATCATTAACATAAAACTAAATAATTTTTTCATAGTCAACCTCCAACTATAACTTTCAATACAATTATATCACATTTATGTTGAAAAAGAAATATGAAAATACAAAAAACAATAAAAACATAAAAAAGCAAACTAGTTATAAAAAATATGCATTAAATTTATATTTTACATCTCGACAAATTTATTATAATGTGTTAATATGTCAATAAGTATTAAACTTAAGGAGAAAATAAATGGACGCAGAAGTTTTTAAAAGTTATTATAGCAAAGCATTAAGCATTGAAACTGAAATCCGCAAGGTTGTTCTCGGTAAAGATGAAATTGTAGAAAAAATCCTTGCCACAGCTCTTGCCGGAGGTCACGTATTGCTTGATGACATTCCCGGTGTTGGTAAAACTACGTTGGCTTTAGCTTTCTCTTATGCAACCAGTATGGATTATAAGAGACTTCAGTTCACCCCCGACGTTTTACCTACCGATGTTACCGGTTTTTCTATTTACGACAAGAAAACCGATAGTTTTCAGTATAAGCCCGGTGCAGCAATTTGTAATTTGTTCTTGGCTGATGAAATTAACCGTACTTCCTCCAAAACCCAGTCTGCATTGCTTGAAATTATGGAAGAGGGCAAGGTTACAGTCGATGGTATAACCCGCGAATTGCCCGACCCATACGTTGTTATTGCCACCCAGAACCCTATTGGCTCGGTTGGTACTCAAATGTTGCCCGACTCACAGCTTGACAGATTTATGGTTTGTCTTTCTATGGGTTATCCTGATTTCAAAAACGAAGTTTCAATTTTAAGCGGCAGACAGGCTCATAATCCTTTAGAAGACGTTAAAGCCGTTGCTACACAGGAAGATATGCGGGCAATGCGCGCTTTGGTTAAGGATATTTATACCGACGAAAAAATTTACGAATACATTGCAGCTATTGCTGTTGAAACCCGAACAAACGAAATGTTTAAATTAGGTCTGAGCCCCCGTGGTTCTTTGGCCCTTGCCAGAGCTGCTCGTGCAGTTGCATTTTTGCATGGCAGGAATTACGTTATACCCGACGACGTTACATTTATTTTCAGGGATGTAGCAGAGCACAGAATAGTGCTTAGTCCTAAGGCTAAAATTGCCGGTATAACCGCAACTGATTTATTAAACAATGTATTGAAATCCGTTCCTGTTCCTACAATAAAAAAATAACAAAAGGTATTTCTTATGTTTATTCTTAAGTTAGTATATTTGTTAGTTTTAGTAATATCAGGGTTGTTCTTTATACTATACCGCGATATGCTGGCACTGATACTATTCTTTGTGTTGGCAGTAATACCTATTCTATTATTCCTTTCGGTTGTTATTATGCGCATCTCGGTTAAGTTCTCTGTAAAATGCAACTCTGGTGTTATAACTAAGGGTGAGAAGGGTAACTTTTTGGTTAATATTAAAAACCGCTCATTCTTTCCCATAACCAAAATTATACTTTTTGGTACATATAGTAATAGTTTTTTTAATAAGCCCGATAGTGGTGAAATTTGCTTTTGGATACCGCCCTTTTCCAGTAAAAATTTTGATATGGAAATTTCTTCAGAACACGCGGGAAATATAAAAATTGCTTTTACCAAAGCCAGGGTTTACGATTATTTCGGCGTATTTTCCTTGCCGTTCAAAGTAAAGCAAGAGTTTGTTTATTCTGTTGTTCCACCATTTCAGATGGTCAATGTTAAGCTATCTCCAAATATGTATACCATAAGTGAATCCAACGTGTTTTCTAAACACAAACCGGGCGATGATCCTTCAGAAGTTTTCCAGATACGTGATTATGTCGGTGGCGATAAGCTTAATCGGATACACTGGAAACTAAGCTCTAAGCACGATAATTTTATTGTTAAAGATTATAGCTTGCCCATAAGTGAATCTGCCTTAATTTTGGTTGAGCTTTGCTGCGATATGAAAAGTTCATCTGATTTAGATCTTATAGATACTGTATTAGAGTCGGCTTTTTCGCTTTCTAATATATTTATCGATAACGGCACGGCTCATACTATTGGCTGGTATAATACCGTTTCTAAAAGCATTTTCACTTATAAAATTGAGGGTATCGACGATTTATACAGTGCAATTGGTATGATATATAACAATACATCTTATTATTCCGAGCCATATTTAGCTCAGCTTGACGCTGAAGAGCAAAAAAATATGTCACACGTTATTTACATTGCACCTAATATTTCAGATAAGCATTGTGGCCTGATTACAGCCACAATGAGTGAAACCTGCATTTTTGAGTTGGTAAACGTTATACCCGAGGGTAGCGATTCAGAGGTTGTATCTACCGATGACTTTAATGTTATTCCCGTTATTCCGGGCAAACTCACTTCTTGCCTTTATATTGACTAAATAATTCCAACACTTAATCCCTTTTATATAAGGAGTTATAATGAAAAAGAAAAAGCAAATGCCTTTAGTTGGAAACGGAATTCAAATTACTTACAACAAAGACAGCAGTAACAATACTGTTGAAAGAACAAGGATTCCGTTGTTCAGCGAATTTATGCTGGTTTTATTGCAAATTTTAACCGGCATTGGCGGCATAATGACACTTGTAACAATTTTAGGTATAAAAGTAAATTCAGCGGCTGTAATAACAACTATTGCTATTTCGTCGTTAATTTTCACATGCCTGAATAAATTGATAAAAAAACGCAGCTTTATTTTGCTGGGTGCTTTGCTAATCTCGCTACTGGCATTTTATATTTGCCGTACCGATGTTTTGCAGGGATTGACTATGAGTTACGATCAGGCCCGCACCACAATTTGTACATATATGTACCTTGATTTACCAAGGCTTGATTATGAGTGGACCGATGAATTCCTTAAGTTAACCACACTTGCAGTTTGTATTGTTGCCTTCTTTTATATGAGCCTGGTTTCTTACTTCACCGTTGTAAAGGTTAATTTTATAGCAATCTTTCTGCTTACTTTTCCGTGTTTTGAAATAGGTGCAGCCTACGGCTGTGTGCCTAATTACTATTACTTTTCAATGATGCTTGCCTCCTGGAGTGCTTCCATAGCCTTGCATCAAGCTAACAATGTTAAGGTGCGCACTAAAAAAAGGAATGGCAAAAGAACATCAAAGCATGTATTTTCTTCCGGTACAGTTAGGTTTGCCGGTAGTTCGTTAATTATTGCTTTAATAACCGTTGGTCTTTTCCTTGGCGGAAGAAGTCTGTTGAATTCTATGGGCTTCGCTCGCCCTGAAAAAATTGAGACATTGCGTCAGGATGTTAAAACCAAGGCTGACGATTGGTACGACTATGTTGTTGGTGAAGATAGAGATGGTAGCTTAAAAGAAGGTAAGTTGCTTAAAGTTGATGATCATAACGTTAAAGATCGTCACTATATAACAATGGAAACCTCTATAGTTGAGATTGACGAACCGTTTTATTTAAAGGGCTTTAACGCTACTTATTATAACGGAAATCAATGGATGCAAATAGAAAATTATGATTCATACAACAAACTTTTTGAAAAGCTTGAAGCCTTTTCTTACAGAATCCCCGGCATAAACGGTAGCCTTCTAGCAACCACTCCCGATTCTGCAAAATATGAAGCTGCAAGAATAACTTTAAACGATTTCAGGCGTAAAAAAGAGTATGCATTCTCAATGTACAATTCCGATTTTGATGAGTCATTTACCGAAATTAAAGACCATTCTATGAAGCCTGAAAGCAATAGCGAGTACAGTTTCAATGCATTTACTAACTTCGAAGATTGCTTTGATATAGTTAACTCTTCTATATATAAATCCAATCTTTTCAAAGAATCTTGGGCAGAATATGCACAATTTGTTGAGGCGGAATACGTAAATTCCGAACAAACTCCAACAGTAGAATCAATTGTAGCGGGCTTTCAACATAAAAACGACTTTGCTTTGGTAGATGAAATACGCAACTATTTATCCGCCAATATTAAATATACTTTTATCGTTGACAGATGCCCCGCAGATGTCGACTTTGTTGAAAATTTTCTCACTTCAACCAGGCGCGGTTACAGTACGCACTATGCTACAGCAGCCGCCGTTATGTTGCAGGAGGCCGGTGTACCTGCAAGGTATGTAGAGGGTTATTGCATTTTACCCGAAATTTTCAACAAAACTGAAACAGATAATAAATACGGCTATAAAACCATAGATGTAACCGATGCCTATGCACACGCTTGGGTAGAAATATTTGACCAAAGATTTGGCTGGATTCCAGTTGAATTCACACCTACTTACTATGACGGTTCTTTCGAGGATTATATGAACCAAAACATTGAAAGTATTGAATTGCCCGAGGAACCCGAACCTATGCCGCCACCTCCGGAGGAGCAACCGGAAAATAACACCGAAGATGACAACGGCGGAGAAGATATACAATACGTCGAAGAAGAAAAGGAAGTTGAAAAAGGTCCTTGGCTTAAAATTCTAATTATTTCGGCTTCTGTTCTTGCTGTAATGGTTGTTCTGTTCTTCTTAGTGTATTTCGTTTCAATTTACTTACGTAACCGAAGGCTTAATAAAGGTACCTCTAACTCCAGAGTTCATTATGCTTTCAAATATATAATTAAGGTTGCAAAGAATTGCGGAATAGATGTTAGCTACACTTCTTATAATGAACTTCAAGAGAAACTAATTAATAATTCCAAATTTGCAAACAAAGATAATATATCAGCTGTGTTTAATGTTGTGCTGAAAAGTGGTTTTGCAGGTGGCGAAATTAGTGAACGGGAAATTGAATTTGTGATTTCCAGTGCTAAAAACTATGCAAAAGCTGCCCATAAATCACTAATATGGTATAAAAAATTCAGTTTTAGATATATTAAGCATTTAATTTAATTTCAAACCGGCAGCATTTTTGCTGTCGGTTTACTATTGAAAATTCTTTTTAATGGTTGTATAATGTTTAAAAAAGCAAAGGAGCGTTTAATGTGACAAAAATAGATATATTTTCAGGCTTTTTAGGTGCAGGTAAAACCACATTGATAAAGAAACTTATTAAAGAATCTTTTGTTGGCGAAAAGCTTGTTCTTATCGAGAACGAATTTGGAGATATTGGTATAGATGGCGGATTTATGCAGGATGCTGGTATCGAGGTTACGGAAATGAATTCCGGCTGCATTTGTTGCAGCCTTGTTGGCGATTTCGGCGAGGCACTTCAAAAAGTTCTTGTGGAATATAATCCTGACAGAATTCTTATTGAACCATCTGGTGTTGGAAAGCTAAGTGATGTTATAAAAGCGGTTAAAGATATTAATTCTGATAAGGTTATATTGAACAGTTTTACCACGGTTGTTGACGCGAAAAAATGCAAAACATATATGAAAAACTTTGGCGATTTTTTTAATAATCAGATTGAAAATGCAGCTACAATTATACTAAGTCACACCGGCGGAATTTCTGAAGATAAACTTAATGCCTGTATAAGCCTTATTCGTGAGCACAATGATTCTGCTGTATTGGTTGCTACGGATTGGAACGAGCTTTCGGGTAAACAACTTCTTGATGCAATCGAAAGAGTAGACACCCTTGATAAAAGCATTAAAAATCTTTTTGATGAAGAAAAGTGTCCTGTTTGCGGACATCATCACCATGAACACCATCACGATGAGCATTGCTGTCACGAACATCATCACGAGGAGCACCATCACGAAGATTGTTGCTGTAATGAACATCACGACCATCATCACCATCACCACGGTGAATGTTGTTGTCACGACCATCATCACGCCGATGAAGTGTTCACTAGTTGGGGAATAGAAACCGCAAAGGTGTATACACTGCAAGAAATCACCAAAATTTTATCTTTACTTGAAAACTCTGCTGAATACGGTACAGTACTCAGGGCAAAGGGCATTGTAAATGGCGGTGATTCGTGGATTCATTTTGATTATGTTCCCGGCGAGCCGGATGTGCGCACAGGTTCCGCTGCGGTTATTGGCAGACTCTGTGTTATTGGCTCCGAGCTTAATGAAACCAATATATCCAAACTGTTTAAAATAGAGGTGAAATAAGTATGGATATTCCGGTATATCTTTTTACTGGTTTTCTTGATAGCGGAAAAACCACCTTTATTCAAGAAACTCTGCAAGACAGTAGATTCAACACCGGTGAAAAAACACTGCTTCTTGTTTGTGAAGATGGTGAGGTAGAATACGACATAAGCGAATTTGCTTCTGCAAATGTTTTTCTAAAAACGGTAGAAGACGAAGAGGACTTAAATGAAACTCTTCTTAAAAGATATCAAAAGGACTGCGGCGCTCGCAGAGTGATTGTAGAATATAACGGTATGTGGCAGTTGAAATCCTTGTTCAATGCAATGCCAAGGGAATGGATTATCTATCAGGAAATGTGCTTTTGCCAAGCTGAAAATTTCATTTCATACAATCGTAATATGCGTTCGCTTGTTGCAGATAAATTTAATGCCTGCGAGTTGGTTGTATTCAATCGTTGTAGCGGTTCTACCGATTTAGAAGAACTTCATAAAATTGTTCGTTCTGTAAGCCGTAAGGCGCAAATTGCTTACGAATTCAAAGACGGCCACGTTGAATACGACGAATTTCAAGACCCATTGCCTTACGACATTAATGCTGATATTATCTCGATTAAAGATGCCGATTTTGCTATCTGGTATTACGATTTAATGGAAAATACATCTGCTTATAATGGCAAGACATTAGAATTTTTAGGTATTGCCGCTAAAGATGGGAAAATGGCAAAACTGGAATTTGTAATTGGGCGCCATATTATGACCTGCTGTGCAGATGATATACAATATGGCGGTATTGTTGCTAATTGGGAAAAGGCTCCTACGGTTTCTAGCGGCCAGTGGCTTAAGGTTACCGGTAAGTTAAAAATTGAATATAACGAAATGTACGAGGGTAAGGGGCCTGTTTTAAAAATTACAGATGCAACAAACGAAGCCCCGCCAGCAGAAAAGCTTGTAACACTATATTAATCAAAACGGCAGAATATTTCTGCCGTTTTTTTACTTGACAAATCTATTTTTTGAGGTATACTTATATTAGCACTCTGGCATAACGAGTGCTAATAATTCTGTGGAGATGTTAAAATATGAGAAAAAAACAATTTAAAGCAGAGTCACAAAAGCTGCTTGATATGATGATTAATTCCATTTATACACATAAAGAAATATTTTTGCGCGAATTAATCTCAAACGCCAGCGATGCATTAGATAAGCTTTATTATCGCTCGCTTTCAGATAACACAGTAGGTTACACAAGAGAAGACTATCAAATTCATATAGACCTTAACAAAGAAGAGAGAACTATAATTATTAGCGATAACGGCTGCGGTATGACTGAAGAAGAGCTTGAAAACAATCTTGGAACTATTGCTCGCAGCGGTTCATTTAATTTTAAGAAAGAAAATGAAAAAGCAGATGATGTAGATATAATCGGCCAGTTTGGTGTCGGATTTTATTCAGCTTTTATGGTAAGCGATAAGGTAGAGGTTATAAGTAAAGCCTTTGGTGGCGATGTTGCCTACTTTTGGACTTCTAACGGTACAGATGGATACACTATCAGCGAAACCGAAAAAGATACCAGCGGTACAGTTATTACTCTGCACATAAAAGAGAATACGGAAGAAGAAAAATACGACGAATTTTTAGATAGCTATCGTATTAGTGCGCTTGTTAAAAAATACTCCGATTATATACGTTATCCCATTATAATGAATATGGAAACCCGCCGTAAAAAAGAGGGTAGTGAAGACGAGTACGAAACCGTTCTTGAACCAAAAACCTTAAACAGTATGGTGCCGGTATGGAAAAAATCCAAAAGCGAAATTTCCGAAGAAGAGTACAATAACTTTTATAAAGAAAAGTTTATGGATTATGATAATCCTCTTCATATTATTCACAGTAAAACCGAGGGTCAGGTTACCTACGATGCTTTGCTGTATATACCTAAGCATGCACCATTTGATTACTATTCAAAAGATTATGAAAAGGGATTACAACTGTATTCAAACGGTGTTTTAATAATGGATAAATGCGGGGATTTATTGCCCGATTACTACAGCTTTGTGAAGGGCTTGGTTGACAGCGCAGATTTATCTCTTAATATATCCAGAGAATTGCTACAGCACGACTATCAGCTTAAGCTCATTGCTAAAAATATTGAAAAGAAAATTACAGCAGAGCTTTCTAAAATGCTTAAAAATTCCCGTGAAACCTACGAAGAGTTTTATAAGGTTTTCGGCATTCAGTTAAAGTATGGAATGTATGCAAATTACGGTGCTGCAAAGGATACCTTAAAGGATTTGTTGCTTTTCTATTCTTCTAAAGATAAAAAATATGTCACCCTTAAAGAGTACTTCGATAATATGGGTGAAGAGCAAAAAGCCATATATTATGCAAGTGGTGAAACTGTTGACAAAATCGATATGCTTCCTCAGGTTGAAGCCGTTAAAGATAAAGGCTTTGAAGTTTTATACCTTATAGATAATGTAGATGAATTTGCACTTCAGATGCTTATGTCTTATAGCGAAAAACCATTTTCGAATGTGTTATCTGATAATTTGGATATCGCTACCGACGAAGAAAAGACCGAGCTTAAAAAGCAAAATGAAGATTCCAAAGAGCTTTTTGAAGAAATGAAGAAGAGCATCGGTGAAAGTGTTCACGACATTCAATTTACTAACAAGCTTAAAAATCATCCGGTTTGCCTTTCAAGTGGCGGTGCAATTTCAATTGAGATGGAAAAGGTTTTAAATTCTATGCCTACCGACCAAAAAATTAAGGCAGACGTTGTGCTGGAGATTAACATTAATCATCCAATTGCATCTAAACTTAAAGAACTTTATGTAAGTGATAAAGATAAGCTTGCTGATTATTCAAAAATTCTTTATGCCCAGGCAAGACTTATCGGCGGTATGCCTATTGATAATCCCACAGAACTTTCAAACCTTGTTTGTGGACTTATGCTGTAAAACAAAAAACGCTCTGCTAAGCAGGGCGTTTTAGTTTATTCACTTGAAATGATGGTGGTTTTAGTGTATCATTAATATGTAATATTAATTGGATAGTGATTAAATTGGAATTGAAAACAATTGCAAAGATATATACTGACTTTTCTGATAAGTTCGGAATCCCCAGGCAAAGCGGATTGATTGATTCACTTATCGGAAAAATTGTTTTCGAACCTCAGTACAGAAACCCCGATGCAATTCGCGGATTAAAGGATTTTTCTCACCTGTGGCTGTTATGGGATTTTTCCGAATCCCATAGAGAGAGCTGGTCACCAACCGTTCGCCCTCCGAGATTGGGCGGGAACGAAAGGGTAGGGGTGTTTGCATCACGCTCACCATTCAGACCAAATCCCATAGGCCTTTCGTCTGTGAAATTAATCAAAACAGAACAAGACGTTAACTTGGGCCCGATAATATATGTTGCCGGAGTTGATATACTAAACGAAACTCCGATTTTTGACATAAAACCATATTTACCTATATCCGATTGTCATCCTCACGCTGAGGGAGGATATTCCGATTTGCATAAAGCCGATGACCTGAACGTGGAAGTAAACAAAGAAATCCTTGATAAAATTCCACAAGAGAAAAGGAAAGCTTTGATTGAGGTATTAAGTCAAGACCCAAGGCCATCGTATCAAAATGATCCGGAGCGTATTTACGGAATGAAGTTTTCCGGATTTGAAATTAGATTTTCGGTTAACGGCGATATTCTAACCGTGCTTGATGTACAGGTTGAAAACAATACGTATAAATAAATATCCACCCGCACAGCGGGTGGATATTTATTTGGCACGGTTGCGGGGATTCGAACCCAGGACCTACTGCTTAGAAGGCAGTTGCTCTATCCAACTGAGCTACAACCGCATACAGAGAAAGGCTTCTCTTTTTAGCCGCAAGTGGTATTATATCACAATTGAATTCAATAATCAAGGTTTATTTTTTATTTTATTCAAATAAATTTTTAACGTAGATAAAACTGATACAAAACTAAATATATTTGAACCAATAACTACCTTGAAAATATTAGATATTTATGATAAAATATTTTTTTAGAATAAAGTTAATGTTTTGGAGGTAGTTTTATGAAAAAAACAGCGCTTGTAATTATGGCAGCAGGTATGGGAAGCCGCTTTGGCGGGCCAAAACAAATTACACCTGTTGGCCCAAGCGGTGAAAAAATTATCGATTATTCGGTTTACGATGCTAAACGCGCCGGCTTTGACGAATTTATTTTTGTACTTAACGAAAAGATTAAGGATGATTTTTTTGAAGTGATCGGGAATAAACTTTCCGAAAATGTTACGGTTAAATATGTAATTCAAGATATAAACAACTTACCGGACGGTTTCACAGTGCCGGAGGGTAGGGTTAAACCTTGGGGAACAGGTCATGCAGTGCTTAGCTGCAAAGATGTGATAGATTGCCCGTTTATGGTTATAAATGCCGATGATTTTTACGGTCAGGAGGGCTTTAAGGTATTACACGATTTTCTTGTTAATATCGACAATTCTGATAAATTGCAGCTTGCTATGGCGGGATATATGCTTGGCAATACAATTACTGAACAGGGCAGTGTTTCTCGTGGAATATGTGAAGCCGACAATGCCGGATATTTAAAGTCAATTGTTGAGCGCACAAAAATTTTACCGAAAGATGGCAAAATTTATTTTACTGAAGATGATGAAACCTACACAGAGCTTCCCTTCAACGCGATTACTTCGTTAAATTGTTGGGGATTTGATAATAGAATACTTCCTGAATTTGAAAAGCAGTTTGTTGATTTCTTAAATAATGAGGTTTCTAATCCGCTGAAATCTGAATTTTTCCTGCCAACCGTGGTTGACAATCTTATAAAATCGGATAAGGCAACGGCAAAGGTTCTTAAAACAAACGATAAATGGTATGGTATGACATATATTGAGGATAAAGATACAGTTACCGCAGCGATAAATGATATGGTGGAAAAAGGTATATATCCCAAAAAGCTCTGGAAGTAAATTAAGGAATGTGATTTAATTGGCAATAGTAGAAAATTTAAGGAATATAGCAATAATCGCACACGTTGACCACGGAAAAACAACATTGGTTGACGAAATGCTGAAGCAAAGCGGAGCTTTCCGTGTAAACGAGCAGGTTGTAGACAGAGTAATGGACTCGAATGACCTTGAAAGGGAACGAGGAATTACCATTCTTTCAAAAACAACGAGCGTTCAATATAAAGATATTAAAATTAACATTGTTGATACTCCGGGGCATGCCGATTTTGGCGGCGAAGTAGAGCGTATTCTTCAAATGGTTGACGGTGTTATTTTATTAGTTGACGCATTTGAAGGATGTATGCCTCAAACCAGGTTTGTTCTTAAAAAGGCCCTCGGTCTTGGTAAGCGTCCTGTTGTGGTAATTAATAAAATAGATCGACCTACTGCACGCCCCGAAGAGGTAATAGATGAAGTACTTGATTTGTTCATCGATTTGGGTGCTGATGATGATCAAATCGAGTTTCCTGTTGTATATGCTTCGGGTAGAGAAGGATATGCTTCTTTAACTGCAACCGAAAAGGGAACCGATTTGCAGCCGTTATTCGAAACTATTGTTAGTACAGTACCTGCTCCGGAAGGCGATCCGGATGGACCACTTCAAATACTGTTTTCTAACATCGACTATGATGATTATGTAGGCAGAATCGGCGTGGGCAGAGTTGTTAGAGGGCGTGTAAATACCGGGCAGAATATTGTGCTTTGTCATACCGATGGCACCACCTCTAAAGCTAAAATTGCAAAGCTGTATAGTTTTGCAGGCCTTAAACGTGTTGAATGCGAAACTGCCGGCATTGGTGAATTAATTTCTGTTTCAGGAATCAGCGAAATTAATATTGGTGAAACAGCCTGCGATCCCGACAACATTGACCCATTGCCATTCGTAAAAATCGACGAGCCGACACTTTCTATGAATTTTATGGTTAATAATTCTCCCTTTGCCGGCAAGGAAGGAAAATATGTTACTTCCAGAAATCTAAGAGAGCGTTTGTTTAAAGAGGTAGAAACCAACGTAAGCTTAAGGGTTGAAGAAACCGAATCTGCCGATACTTTTAAGGTTTCGGGTAGGGGAGAACTGCACCTGTCAATACTTATTGAAACAATGCGACGCCAAGGCTATGAATTCCAGGTGTCTCCACCTAATGTTATATACAAGCACGACGATAATGGAACGCTTTTAGAGCCTATAGAGTTGCTTATGGTAGAGGTGCCTGAAGAATACGTTGGCACAGTTATGGAGCGCCTTGGACCACGTAAAGCTGAGCTTACAAATATGGGCACACGTGAAGGCGGATCTACCCATCTTGAGTTCTTAATTCCTGCAAGGGGTCTGTTGGGGTATCGCTCTCAATTTCTTACCGATACCAATGGAAACGGCATTATGAATCATATCTTTAACGGATATGAACCATTCAAAGGTGAGATCGAACACAGAAATACCGGTTCTATTGTTGTTCACGAAACTGGTGAAACCACAGGCTATGGTCTTTTTAATACCCAAAGCAGAGGTAGATTATTTGTTGGCCCTGGTGTACCTGTGTATGAAGGTATGATTGTAGGAGAAAACCCAAAGAACGAAGATATAGTATGTAACGTTTGTAAGAAAAAACAGGTTACTAATATGCGTGCTGCCGGTTCTGACGATGCGTTAAAACTTGTTCCACATTCTATACTTAGTCTCGAACAATCGTTAGAATTTATTAAAGATGACGAATTGGTTGAAATTACACCAGAAAATATTCGCCTGCGCAAAAGAATTCTTTCTAAGGAATTGCGTTTAAAGGCAGAAAGCAGAGCCAATAAATAATGCAATATGTTTTTCTCGACCTCGAATGGAACAATGCATACAGTAAAACTCATCACAGATTTGTAAATGAGATTATTGAAATAGGTGCTGTAAAACTTGATGATGAGCTGAATGAGATTGATAGGTTCGATGTTTTTATAAAATCCAGAATCACCAAAAAACTTGGAACTAGATTTAAGAATCTTACTAATATCTCTAATGAAGAGATGATTGAAGGCATTGATTTTTCAGATGCAATTAAACGCTTTACAAGGTTTTGCGGTAATGATTTTATTACAATTACCTGGAGTAATTCCGATTTGTATGCAATAGCTGAAAATTTCAGACTGTTTTTAGGAAAATTGCCCGAAGGATTATTTTTAAAATATCTGGATTTACAAAAATTTTATCAATCTATTTTTGGCAGCAATAACGGCAACCAGATTTCTTTAAAAAATGCTGCCGAAAATGTTGGTATTAACTTAGATTCACTTTCATTACACAGAGCTTCAGATGATAGTGCGGTAACTGCCGAAATCTTTAAAAGGATCAGGCAAAAAGGTGATTTTACTAAGTTGCTTGTTGATACTTGTAGTGCTGACTTTTATAAGCGACTGTCCTTTAAGCCTTATTTAATCGATGATGTAAACAGCGAATTTATTTCAAAAAAGGATTTATCCTTCAAATGTCCTGCTTGCAATAAGGCGACTATCGCAAAAAACGATTGGACTGTTAAAAACAAGCAGTTCTATAACATTATGGAGTGCAAGCACTGTAAAATTAAATTCAGAGCCAGGGTTAGAATAAAGAAAATGTATGACTCTACATGTGTTAAAAAATCTGTAGTTATTATAAATAAAAAAAGTAACGACTCATCATCTGTTAAGGAGAAGCATACAGTATGACGTATGTTTGCAATCTTTGCCCACGCCGTTGTAATGCACTTAGAACCGAAACTGAAAACATCGGTGGTGTGTGTTCTATGGCCTATAAAATCAGGGTGGCGCGGGCCTCTAAACATGAATGGGAAGAACCTGTTATTAGTGGAAGTAAAGGCTCTGGTACAATATTTTTTAGCGGCTGTCAGTTAAAGTGTGATTATTGTCAGAATTTTGAAATCAGCCACGAAAAATTTGGCAAGGATATTACACCTTATCGTCTTAGCGAAATATTTAAGGAATTAGAGAATAGCGGTGTACATAACATCAATCTTGTAAGCGCCACTCAATTTGTTCCTTTGATAATCGATGCTTTTAATATTTATAAACCTAAAATTCCTATTGTATTTAATTCAGGTGGTTATGAAAGTTGTGATACTCTCGAGTTGCTTCGGGAGTATGTGGATATCTACTTAATTGATTTCAAATACTTCGACAAGGTTAAGGCGAAAAAATACTCTTTTGCCGCAGATTACCCGGAAGTTGCAAAGTCGGCCATTCTTAAGGCTTTCGAACTTGTAGGCTCTCCGGTTATTGAAAACGGTATAATGCAGAAAGGTGTTATAATTAGACATTTGTTATTGCCGCTTGCCACTAATGATTGTATTGAGATTATGAATTGGGTTAAAGAAAGCGGTATTGAGGTTTTGTTTAGCCTTATGAATCAATACACGGTTGTGCCGCGGTGCAAGCACAAGGAAATTATGAGACAGGTAACAGCTCGTGAGTACAATAAAGTCCTTGAGCATATGTTGAAGTTGGAACTTGACGGTTTTGTTCAAGATGGCTCTTCGTCAAGTTTGGAGTATATACCTCCCTTTGATTTAAGTGGAATTTAACTGCTTATTTATGAAAAACAGCTATTATTATTGCACATTTCCATTAATAATTTGTTGCTAAGCAAGTATTGACTTTTTTCGATAATTTTACTATAATAATTAAAATATTTAATTAATTTATAAGGAGTAACTATTATGGCTTATTTTTTCCCGGAAGCATCACATACCTTTAACGAATACCTGCTGGTACCAGGTTATTCGTCCGCAGAGTGTATACCTGCGAACGTAAGCTTAAAAACACCCGTTGTAAAATTTAAAAAGGGTGAGACACCTGCAATATCAATGAACATCCCCTTGGTATCTGCTATAATGCAGTCTGTTTCCGATAATAAAATGGCTGTTGCCCTTGCAAAAGAAGGCGGTATTTCCTTTATTTACGGCTCGCAGACAATTGAGCAGGAAGCTGATATGATTCGCGCCGTAAAGACATATAAATCCGGATTTGTTGTTAGTGATTCTAACATTAAACCCGACGATACATTACAAGATATTTTAGACCTTAAAGAAAAAACCGGTCACTCTACAGTAGCTGTTACTGATGACGGTACTGCGCACGGTAAATTGTTAGGCATTGTTACCGGTCGTGATTATAGAGTTTCTCGTATGGATCCGGCTACCAAGGTTAGCGAGTTTATGACCGGGCTTAGCGATTTGATTTTCGCCGAAGAAGGCGTGACCCTTAAAGAAGCCAATAATATAATTTGGGACAACAAGCTTAATTCTTTACCTATTGTAGATAAGGATGGAAAGCTTTGCTATATGGTATTCAGAAAAGATTATGATTCGCATAAAGCAAATAAGCTTGAGCTTCTTGATAAAAATAAGAGCTACGTTGTTGGTGCGGGTATTAATACCCGCGATTACGAAGAGCGCGTTCCTGCATTGGTTGAAGCCGGCGCCGACGTTCTTTGTATCGACTCTTCTGAAGGCTATAGTGAGTGGCAAAAGCGTACAATCGAGTTTATTCGCGGTAAGTATGGTGATGATGTTAAGGTTGGCGCAGGCAATGTTGTAGATGCCGAAGGCTTCCGTTTCTTGGCAGACTGCGGTGCCGATTTTATTAAGGTCGGTATTGGTGGCGGTTCAATATGTATTACCCGAGAGCAAAAGGGTATAGGCAGAGGACAGGCAACCGCTCTTATCGATGTTTGCGCAGAACGTGACAGATATTTCGAAGAAACAGGCATTTATATTCCTGTATGTGCCGATGGTGGTATTGTTCAAGACTATCATATTACCTTAGCTCTTGCAATGGGTGCCGACTTTATTATGCTTGGCAGATATTTTGCTCGTTTTGATGAAAGCCCCACAAATAAAATCAGTATTAACGGTAATTATGTTAAAGAATATTGGGGCGAAGGCTCCAGCCGTGCCAGAAATTGGCAGAGATACGATATGGGCGGCGCAAAAAAACTTTCTTTTGAAGAGGGCGTAGATTCCTACGTTCCTTATGCCGGTAAGCTTCACGATAATGTTAACCTTACATTAAGCAAGGTTCGCTCTACTATGTGTAACTCTGGTGCATTAAGTATTTCTGAACTTCAGGAAAAGGCTAAGATTACACTTGTTTCTTCTACAAGTATAATTGAAGGTGGCGCACACGACGTTATTCTTAAGAACGACACTTTCAGTAAAATAAGCTAAAGTTATGCGTAATGATTTGAGTGACGCATTAGAGCGTTCGCCTATAATTGCCGCTATTCACAACGATAAATGGGATTTAGCAATTAAATCTCCATCTGAAATAATTATTCATTTAAATTTGAATATTTTTTCGGTCAAAGATTATGTTAATCAGGCCCATTCCAATAATAAGCTTTTCTTTGTTCATGCCGATTTATTGGAAGGTATTGGTAAAGATAAGCAGGGTATTGAATTTTTGAAATCCTGTGGTGTAGACGGAATAGTAAGCACTAAAGCGCATTTAATTCGTCATGCTAAAGCTTGCGGATTAATAACAATTCAACGTATGTTTTTGTTAGATTCGCAAGGAATTGAAAGTATGGGTGACATACTAACCTCAACCTCTCCGGATTTTGTTGAAATTATGCCGGGTGTGGTAACAAAAGAAATACTTCGCTTTTCTAAAGGTAAAACTCCTGTTATTGCAGGAGGGTTAATTGAAACCAAATCGGAAGTAACTGCTGCTTTGTCGGCAGGTGCTGTAGCTGTTTCAACAGGTAAAACCGAACTCTGGTATTTATAAAACTAAATATTCCAAAGAGATTTAGAGATACGGAAAATTTGAATGCATTAAGTTGCGTTCTTATTTCCGTATCTCTTTTTATTTTTAATAAAATTGAAAGGATTGATTCTATGTGCTACGATGTTGTAATAATAGGCGGAGGGATAATAGGTGGTATGATAGCCAGAGAGCTATCGAAATACAAACTTAATGTTTGTATACTTGAAAAAGAAAACGATGTAAGTTGTGGTGCTACTAAGGCTAATAGCGGCATTATCCACGGTGGATATGACCCCATACCCGGTACTCTTAAGGCTAGGCTGAATGCAGAAGGAGTGCCTCTGATATATAAAGCTGCTTACGATTTAAATGTTCCTGTAAAAAATAATGAGGCTTTGGTGTGTGCTTTTACGTTAGAAGAAAAGGAACATTTAAAAGAACTATATTTTAGAGGAATCGATAATGGTATTGATGGACTGTCTATTATTTCCGGAGATGAGGTAAGAAGTATTGAACCTAATGTTTCGTCGGAAGTAATAGCTGCATTGTACGTTAAAAACTCTGGAATTATTTCTCCTTACGAGTTGTGCATAGCTGCTATAGGCAATGCTATGGATAACGGAGTTGAGCTTATAAGAAATTTCGAAGTGAATGGCATAAATAAGCAAGATAATAAATATCAAATCAGTTCTGTTGATAACAAAGCTGTTTCTACAGAATACGTCATTAATTGTGCGGGCTGCTATAGTGATAAAATTGCCGCTATGGTTGGAGATTTCAGCTTTGAAATTATACCAAGAGCAGGGGAATATATGCTGCTTGATAAAGAAGAGGGCGGTTTTGTAAGCAGAACCATATTTCAGGTACCTACATCAAGTGGTAAAGGCATATTGGTAACACCAACAGCAGAGGGGAATTTGTTGGTTGGCCCAACAGCAGAAAAGGTAGATACGCCAAGCAGTACATATACAACTAATGTTGGAATAAAAAAGGTAAAAGAGGGCGCACTTAAAAGCGCACCTAAGCTAAGGTTGAATAAGGTTATAACGTCTTTTTGTGGCGTTCGTTCATCGGTTGAAACCGGTGATTTTATAATCGAGGAGTCACAGTTTGCTGAAAAGTTTATAAATGTTGCTGCAATAGATTCTCCAGGTCTTACAGCGTCGGTGGCAATTGCTCAATATGTTGTAGATATTCTTAAAAACAAAGGTCTTGAATTATCAACTAATATAGCCTGGAATGGTAAAAGAGAAAATCTTAATAAATTTAGAAATATGAGTGTTGAAGATAAAGATATTTTTATAAAAAACAATCCGTCTTTTGGTAAAATTATTTGTCGCTGTGAAGGGGTTAGTGAAGGTGAAATTCTTGCCGCGTTAAGAAACAATCCCAAAGCATTAGATGTTGATGCTGTAAAACGCCGAACAAGGTCGGGAATGGGGCGCTGTCAAGGTGGCTTTTGTATGCCGTATATAATGAAGCTACTTGCTGAGGAGAATATGATTTCGCTTAATAAAGTAACCAAAAAAGGCAAGGGGTCTGAGTTTGTGTTTGACAAACTGTAAGGGGGTATTGTTGTGATTAGTTATGATTTAGTTGTAATTGGCGGCGGCCCTGCGGGTATGGCAGCAGCTTGCGCTGCCTATGATGCCGGTGTGAACAGCATTGCGATAATAGAAAGGGAAGAAAGTCTTGGTGGTATACTTAAGCAATGTATTCATAACGGGTTCGGATTACATAAGCTGGGCAAAGAGTTAACCGGCCCTGAATACGCGGCTCATTACATCGAAATGGTTAAAAAACGCAATATTAAGGTTTATTGCGAAACTATGGTAACAGCACTCAACAAAGATAAAACCATTATAGCGCAAAGTTCAATGGGTATGTTGCAATTAAGTGCTAAAGCTGTTATACTTTCTTGTGGGTGCAGGGAACGTAGTAAAGGAGCTTTGAATATTCCCGGCAACCGACCTGCAGGTGTTTATAGTGCCGGAACAGCGCAGAAGTTAATAAATTGCTATGGATTTACAGTTGGTAAAAAAGCAGTGATTTTAGGTTCCGGTGATATTGGATTAATTATGGCTCGCCGTATGACTTTAGAGGGCGCAACGGTAGAGGCTGTTTGTGAGGTAATGCCATATTCCGGTGGTTTAGCCCGAAATATACAACAATGTCTTATGGATTTTGATATTCCGCTATACTTAAGTTATACAGTTGTTGAAATACACGGTAAGGAAAGATTAAAGGGTGTTACCATTGCTGAAGTTGATAGTAACAAAAATCCAATTGAAGGCACTGAACGATATATTGAATGTGATACACTTCTTTTGTCGGTTGGCCTAATTCCTGAAAATGAGTTAGCAAGGGCTTGTGGCATCATACTCGACCCTAACACCGGCGGTGCGATTGTAAACAATAGGTGCGAAACCTCTATTCCTGGGATTTTTTCTTGCGGCAATGTTTTACAGGTTCACGATTTAGTAGATTATGTTTCAGACGAGGCAGAAATTGCCGGTAAATATGCTGCAGAGTATGCATTAAAACAATCTGTTCATTCCTCAAATCAGATAAAAACTATAGCCGGCAAGGGTGTCAGATATGTTATTCCGCAAATTATCGATTTGAGTAGTAACAATAAATTCACTTTGTATTTCCGCGTTTCTAATCCTTTTGGAAAGGTTAAAATCTCTGTAAACAACAATGATACGGAATTATATAGCCTTGTTAAACCAAGTGTTGCTCCCGGAGAAATGGAAAAACTGGTTTTGAACCGTGATGTAATAGATTCTTCAACCAATGAAATTACATTAAATGTGGAGGGAATATTATGAAGCAAGAATTAACTTGTATAGTATGTCCACGCGGATGTTCGCTTTCGGTATATGTAAAAGACGATGTTATTAAGGTTTCGGGAAATGCGTGTAAACGCGGTGAAAATTATGCGATTAACGAATGTACTAACCCATTACGAACGGTAACTTCAAGCATCAGGCTAAATAACAGAGATGGTATGGTAAGCGTTAAAACGTCTAAGCCGGTTAGTAAAAACGATGTTTTTAAAGTTATGAAGGCAATACGCGGCGCAACTGTATCGGCTCCAATCAAAATTGGAGAAGTTGTATTAAAAGATATTTGTGGTAGCGACATTATAGCTACCGGAAATTTTATGTAAAGGTGGCATAAAAAATTGATTAAGAACATCAAGTTATATCTATTTGATATGGATGGAACGTTATATTTGGGTAATCGTCTTTTTCCTTTTACAATCGAGCTTCTTAATACAATCAAAGCTAAAGGTTTAAGATATATGTTTATGACAAACAATTCATCAAAAAGCGTAGAGGCTTATATTCAAAAACTTGATGCTCTGGGAATCAAATCTGTAAGCTCTGATTATATCACTTCCTCTATGGCTACAATACATTATATAAAAGAGAATTATTCTGAAAATATTTTCTATATTTGCGGAACGAAATCTCTTATATCGGAGTTTGAAAATTCGGGGATTAATGTTACTGACGACTATACTAAAGCAAACGCGATAGTTATGGGATACGACACAGAGCTTACATATAAAAAGCTGGTAGATGTGTGTAAAATCCTTTTATCGCGTGAAGTTCCTTATATCGCAACCAATCCCGATTATGTTTGTCCTACTGAATATGGTTCGGTTCCTGATTGCGGAAGCGTATGTGATATGATATATAACGCAACCGGCAAGCGTCCATACTTTGTTGGTAAACCATCGGCGCTAATGCCGCAGCTTGCAATGAAAATAGCCGGCACCACACCTGATGAAACAGCTGTGGTTGGCGATAGAATTTATACCGATATTAAAAGCGGAATAAATGCCGGTGCAATAAGCGTTTTAGTTATGAGTGGTGAAACCGACGAGGAAACGTTGAAAAATTCAATTGACAAACCTGATATAATTTTGGCGGATGCCGGAGAGATATTGAAGCTCTGAAATTTGCGAGTGTAAAAGTATGGGCTTTAATTATAAAAAAATCTGCAAAATATTAAAATAACACTTGATTTCTAATAATTGTTGTGATATAATATCAAAGCATTTGATTGCACTTGTCCTTACAAGTGGGTTCTATGCCGTACATCGACATTGAAGCTGGCAGTCCTCTGGTTAATATTAACGTATGAATGTCTGTAAAAATTAAGGAGGAAAATTTGATGGATGCTATTAAGAACTTAACCGCAGGTATGATGAAGGAAGATGCACCTCAGGTTAAAATCGGTCAGACCGTTAAGGTTCACGTAAAAATTCGTGAAGGTGAAAGAGAGCGTATTCAGGTGTTCGAAGGCACCGTTATTGCTCGTAATAACAGCGGTATCGCCGAAACCTTTACCGTTCGCCGCGTTTCCTATGGCGTAGGTGTTGAGCGTGTGTTCCCTGTTCATTCTCCTAATGTTGCAAAGGTTGAAGTAGTTCGCAACGGTAAGGTTCGCAGAGCTAAGCTTTACTATCTTCGTGATAGAGTTGGTAAGGCTTCTAAGCTTAAGGAACAAATCTAATTCATCGTATTCTAAAGGGGCAATTTATTGCCCCTTTGTTTACTAATTAAAGAGGTTTTACAGTAATGAGTAATGAACAAGAGATTAAAACTGAAGAGATAACTAAAACCAAATCAAATTCTGCTGTTAAAGAGATTTTCGAATGGTTTGATGCAATTATTATTTCAATTATTGCAATTATTTTGTTGTTTACTTTTGTGTTCAGGGTTGTTGGAATTAAAGGTGCGTCAATGGAAAACACCTTGTTTAACAACGATCGTGTTATAATTTCTAATCTTTTTTATAAGCCTCAGGCTGGTGATGTAGTTGTTATTTCCCGCAACTACTCTAATAAAAGCGGAAATACTAACGACTCTGAATCACCAATTATTAAACGCGTAATTGCCACAGAGGGGCAAGAGGTTTCTATCGACCCTAAAACAGGCATTGTTAAGGTAGATGGCGTTACTCTGCAGGAAGATTATATTAAACCCGGACAAATAACCAAATGGGACGAAATGTCATCTGAAGAAAAAAGCGTAAAGGTTGAAGAAGGTCATGTTTTTGTTATGGGCGACAACCGCGGAAATTCATTAGACAGTAGGGATAGCTCTATTGGTCAGGTTGACATTAGATATGTATTAGGCAAGGCTCTGTTCAGAGTTTATCCTCTCAGTTCATTTGGTAAAATTAATTAAGGATTTGGTGAAAGTAATGGCAGAGATGCAAAATATACAATGGTTTCCCGGCCATATGGCCAAAACCCGCCGAAAAATTACCGAAAGTCTTAGCCTTGTTGATGCAGTTGTTGAAATAGTTGATTCAAGAATACCCGTCAGCAGCCGAAATCCGGAACTGGCGGGTATTATCAACAAAAAGCCTTTGTTAATTGTTCTGAACAAATCAGATCTTGCGGATATGGAGGTAAATAAAGCCTGGTGCAATTTTTATGAAAAGCAAGGCATACCTGCTATAATTGTCGATGCCAAAACAGGCAGAGGCATTGACTTATTCAAAACCAAAATTAAATTATTACTAAAGGATAAATTAGAACAATACAAAGCTAAAGGTATTATCGGAAAAAAGCTTAGAATTATGATTGTTGGAATACCAAACGTTGGTAAGTCCTCTTTCATAAATAAAATTTGCAAAACAAAACGCGCAAAGGTTGAAGATCGCCCCGGTGTTACAAGGGGAAATCAGTGGTACACCGTTGATGAACAGTTGGAATTGTTAGATACTCCCGGCGTGCTTTGGCCCAAATTTGAAGACCAACGCGTAGGAGAGCATTTGGCCTTTTGCGGTGCTATAAAAGATGATGTTATGGATAAAGAACTGCTTGCCATGCGCTTAGCAGAGTTTTTAGCCAATAATTACGGCAATTTGCTTTCAGCGCGTTACAAGATTAATAATTTTGACGTAGATGACTATGATTTGCTTTGTTCAATTGGTAAAGCGCGCGGTATGGTTATACGTGGCGGTGAAATTGATACTGAACGAGCCGCCTCTATGCTTCTTGATGAATTCAGAGGAGGTATTATCGGAAAAATTTCGATTGAACGTCCCTACAAAACAACAGAGGAAGGTTGTTAATATGCCTACTTTTGAATATGAAAACGAAATTAAAGCCCAAGGTTTTGATTATATTTGCGGCGTTGATGAAGCAGGGCGCGGTCCCTTGGCCGGCCCGGTATGCGCTGCTGCAGTTATATTGCCTGCTGATTTTGAACTTGAAGGTCTAAACGATTCTAAGAAACTTAGCGAGAAAAAAAGAGAAGCTCTTTTTGAACCGATTATTGAAAAAGCTGTTGCGTATTCTATAGCATTTGGTAGCGTAGAAGAAATTGAGCAATTTAATATTCTTCAAGCAACCTTTATTGCTATGAACAGGGCTATTGACGGCCTTAGTGTAAAAGCAGACTATGCTTTGATTGACGGAAATAAGGTGCCTAACGGCATAAAAATCCCGGCAAAGTCTATAATTAAGGGCGATTCTTTGTCTACATCTATTGCTGCTGCTTCTATTCTTGCCAAGGTCACAAGAGATCGTTTAATGTTGAATTTAGGCCCGGAATACGACGTATATAACTTCAAGAAGCATAAAGGCTATGGAACAAAAGAACATATTGAGGCTATTAAAAAGTATGGTATTAGTGATTTACACCGCCCCAGCTTTTTAACTAAGTTATTTAAGTAGCATTATGAGTAGATACATCGGAGCTAAAGGTGAGGCTGTAGTAGCAGCATTTTTGAAGCGCAGATTTTATAAAATACTTTCTAGAAATTATAAATGCTATTGGGGAGAAATAGATATTATTGCTAAAAAAGGTAAATATATCTGTTTTGTTGAAGTTAAAACACGTAGCGAGAATTCCATTGGCAGACCTGCCGAGGCTGTAACTAATGCCAAACAAGCTAAAATTATAAAGTCAGCCTATTCTTACTTAAAGAACAACAATTTTACGCTGATGTCTCGTTTTGATGTAGCAGAAGTATATGTAAAAAACAATAAATTTAAAATTGATTATATAAAAAATGCTTACGAATTAAACCAAGATAATTACAATTACCATTAAGTTTCGGAGGTGAATACAATTTCTATTTTTGGTATATCCGACCTTCATTTATCGTTATCTGCCGATAAGCCAATGGACGTTTTTAGAGGTTGGGATAATTATGTAGAAAGAATTACTGCTAATTGGAATAGAGTTGTTACACCTCACGATACCGTGGTAATTCCGGGCGATATATCCTGGGCGCTAAAGCTTCACGATGCCGTTGCAGATTTTGCCTATCTTAATAACTTACCGGGTAAAAAGATAATACTTAAAGGTAATCACGATTTGTGGTGGTCAACAACAAACAAAATGAATATTTTTTTAGAAGAAAACAATTTTGATAATATAGGTTTTGTTTTCAATTCTGCCATAGCTGTTGGTGATTATGCAATTTGTGGTTCTCGCGGATGGTTCTTCGACGATAAAGAGCATTCCCAAAAAATTATTTTAAGAGAAGCTGCAAGACTTGATACGTCTATTACTAAGGCTAAAGAATTAGGTCTTGAACCACTTGTGTTCGTTCATTATCCGGTAGTATATAAAGAAGAGGTTTGTTACGAGCTTTTAGATGTTTTGATTCAGCATAACATCAAGGAAGTTTGGTATGGACATATTCACGGTGCAGGCAAGCAGCCTTCTACAATAGAGCATAGTGGCATTAAATTTCATTTAATTACCTGTGATTCTATAGGTTTTTCACCAATTATAATAAGACGATAGCATTAAAAATTTATATATTGGTAGAATTTTCAAAAAAATGAAAAATTTTTTAAAATTATATAGAAATTTAAAGCTAACTGTGTTATAGTATAGTTTGTATATTGATGTTTATATGGAGGTAAATAAACAATGAGTTTAAAAGGTTCCAAAAAAGTTGATACTAATCGCTATGAATTAGAGATTACTATCGATGCAGAAAGTTTTCAGAATGCTATAAAAGAAGCATACCGCAAGAACGGTAAAAAAATAAACGTTCCCGGCTTCAGAAAGGGTAAGGCTCCCTTAAGCATTATCGAAAAGTATTATGGTGTAGAGGTGTTTTATGAAGATGCACTTAATCTTCTTTACTCCGACGCACTCGATGCTGCTATCAACGAAGCAGGCTTAAAATTTGTTGACGACAAGATCGATTTCGACCTTGTTTCTATCAGCAAGGAAGATGGCGTAGAATTCAAAGCAACCATTACCACTTATCCTGAGGTTGAACTCAGCAACTACAAGGGTCTGAAGGTTGAAAAGATTGTGCCTACCGTTACCGACGAAGAGGTTGACGAAGAGATCGCCAGAATGGCAGATCGTAATGCACGTGTTGTTGCCGTTGAAGACAGAGCTGCCGAAAATGGCGACATTACTAATATAGATTTTGAGGGCTTTGTAGATGGCGTTCCTTTCGATGGCGGTAAGGCAGAAGGTCACGCTTTAACACTTGGCTCTAACCAATTCATTCCGGGCTTTGAAGAGCAGATAATTGGTCATAACATTGGCGATGAATTCGATGTTAATGTAGAATTCCCTGCAGAATATCATGCTGAAAATCTTGCAGGTAAACCCGCTGTGTTCAAGGTTAAGCTTAACGAAATCAAGAAGCGTGAGCTTCCTGAAATTGACGATGAATTTGCTAAGGACGTTAGCGAGTTCGATACCATCGCCGATTTAAAGGCAGATTTAAAGGCTAAAACACTTGAACGCAAAACTGCTACTGCAGACGAGCAGGTAGAAAATGACCTTATCGACCAGCTCATTGATGGTATGAAGGCTGAAATTCCTGAAGCTATGTTTGAACGCAGAGTAGACGAAAGTCTTCGCGATTTCGATTACAGACTTCAGTCTCAGGGTATGAACCTTGAAACCTATCTTAAATATATGGGCAATGCAGACATTAATGAGTTCAGAAGCAACTTCAGACCTCAAGCCGAGCGTTCCGTTAAAGTAAGACTTGCTCTTGAAAAGATTGTTGAGTTGGAAAATATTGTTCCTACAGAGGAAGATATTAACGCAGAGTTCGAAAAGCTTGCCAAGCAGTACAATATGGAAGCCGACAAAATTAAGGCTATGATTCCTGAAGCAGAGCTTGTTAAAGATATTGCTGTTTCCAAGGCTATTGCAGTTGTAAAAGACAGTGCTGAAATTTCTGAAGTTGAAAAGAAATCCGAGGCTAAGAAGGCTCCTGCAAAGAAACCTGCTGCTAAGTCTACAGCTTCCAAAACTTCTACCACAAAGAAAACTACAACTACTAAAAAGGCCGAAGGTACTTCTACAACTGCAAAGAAACCTGCTGCTAAGAAAACTACAACCACCACTAAGAAAGCAGCCGGTGAAACCGCAGCTAAGAAGCCCGCTGCTAAAAAAACTACCACTACAACCACTAAAAAAACCACCACTAAAAAAACTACTGAAGAATAATTGATTATAATTTATAAGTTTTGTTCATAATTATATCTGCAAAGGGAGGTTGTTAGCATGGATATGAATCTTGTGCCATACGTATTAGAACAAACAAGTCGCGGTGAGCGTTCTTATGATATCTTTTCCCGACTTCTTAATGACCGTATTATTATGTTATACGATCAGGTAGATAATGCTTCCGCAAGCATTATTATCGCCCAATTATTATATTTAGAGAGCCAGGATCCTGAAAAAGATATATACTTTTATATTAATAGTCCGGGCGGCTCAGTTTCTGCAGGTATGGCTATATATGACACGATGAACTATATCAAGTGCGACGTAAGTACAATTTGTATGGGTATGGCTGCAAGTATGGGTGCGTTTCTACTGGCTGCCGGTGCTAAGGGCAAACGTTGTGCACTGCCTAACAGTGAAATTATGATACATCAGCCTTTAGGTTCTGCCGAAGGTCAGGCTACTGACATTCTTATTCACGCCAATCACATTAAGCATATACGCGAGAATATTAACAAAATACTTGCAGATGCTACAGGTAAACCGCTTGAGGTTATTCAACAGGATACCGAGCGTGATAATTTTATGACAGCTCAGGAAGCCGCAGATTACGGCCTTATTGACAAGGTTATTACTTCAAGATAACTTTTAAGGTAGTCAAGTCTTTAGGCTTGACTACCTTGTTTATTTAGTGTAATGGAGGAATTTTAGCTTGGCAACTAACGATAAAGATAATGTAAAATGCTCTTTCTGCGGTAAGGCGCAAGATGAAGTTAACAGACTTATTGCCGGTAATGGTGTATATATATGTGATGAATGCATAGATGTTTGTCACTCTTTAGTAGCAGATGAGTATTTCGAAACAGCGCCCAGAAAAGAAAAGAAACAAGAAAATATTCTTATTCCAACACCTGCTGAAATTAAAGCACATCTCGATGAATATGTTATTGGTCAGGATGTTGCAAAAACCACCTTGGCTGTAGCTGTTTATAATCACTATAAACGAATCAACAGTGATTTCGATGATGTGGAATTAGGAAAAAGTAATGTTCTAATGCTTGGGCCAACCGGTGTAGGTAAAACATTATTGGCTCAAACTCTGGCAAAATTCATTGATGTTCCGATTGCGATAACTGACGCCACAACTCTTACCGAAGCCGGTTATGTTGGCGAGGATGTTGAAAACATTTTGCTTCGCTTAATTCAAGCAGCCGATTATGATGTAGAACGCGCCGAGCGTGGTATTATCTATGTAGATGAAATTGATAAAATTTCCAGAAAATCTGAAAATGCTTCAATAACTCGTGACGTAAGTGGTGAAGGTGTTCAGCAAGCGTTGCTTAAAATACTCGAAGGCACCGTTTCTAATGTACCGCCGCAGGGTGGACGGAAACACCCACAACAGGAATTTATTCAAATAAACACTTCAAATATTCTGTTTATTTGTGCAGGTGCTTTTGATGGTTTGGAAAAAATCATTGAAAAGAGAGTTGGTACAGGTGGTATCGGATTTGGTGCTGAGATTGTTTCTAAAAAGAAATTGGAAACAGAAGAATTACTCAAAAAAGCCGATCATCAAGACCTTGTTAAATTTGGTCTGATTCCTGAATTAGTTGGTAGATTACCCGTTGTCGCTACTTTAGAAAATATGAGTGTCGATTCTTTAAAGAGAATTATGGTAGAACCGAAGAATTCTCTTATAAAGCAATATCAGGCACTTTTTAAGCTTGATGGAGTTGAGCTGACTTTTGATGAAGACGCTTTACAGGAAATCGCTCAGCAAACAATTGAGCGTAAAACCGGAGCAAGAGGCTTGCGTTCGGTCCTTGAAAAAGTCTTAAATCCCTTGATGTTTACCGTACCGTCTGATAAAACAATTACTGCAATTAATATTAGTGCAGATGCTGTTCGCGGTGGTGAACCTTTAATTACCAAAGGCAAAGCGAAGGCTTTAAAAGCAAATAACCAATAAAACTAAAAGAGACATTTCGTTATGAAATGTCTCTTTTAAATTAGTTAACGCTATAAAGCATTTCTGCGTAGGTCGGAACTGGCCAAAGCTCAGCCGGCATAACATTTTCCAACGTGTCAACAACGTCTCTTAACTTATTCATATTATCGAGTAAGTTCTCTTTGTAATACGTTCCTCTTTCTGCTGTTTCAGTGATTGTTAAACGCTTTTCTGTTGCTGCTTCAAGCGTTTGTAAAATATTGTAAATTGAATCGGTGTACTCTGAAATTTTCTTAATAATTTCTCGTTCAGTATTAGCTGTGAATCCGGCTGAGGTTTTGCTGTTAATAAGATCAGCAAGCTTCTTTTGGTAATTAAATGCAGCCGGTAAAATTTCACGACCAATGACCGAGCACATAGTAAGAGCTTCGATGCCAATAATTTGGCAATAATTTTGCATAAAAATCTCGTATCTTGCGTACATTTCGTTTTCAGAATATACACCGTGCTTTTTGAAAACTTCAATGTTTTTGGGGTCAAGCATTGTTGCCAGTGCATCTGGAGTGCTTCTTAAATTATGTAAACCTCTCTTTTCAGCTTCAACTTCCCATTCCTTTGAATATCCATTGCCGTTAAAAATAATTCTTTTATGTGCGGCATAGGTTTCACCAATCAGCTTAAATGCATCTGCTTCTACGTTTTTAGAATCCTTTAGTTTTTCGTAAAAGCCATCTAATGCATCGGCAACAATAGTGTTAAGGGCTGTGTTGCAATTGCCGATTGAAGCAGAAGAGCCCAACATTCTAAACTCGAACTTGTTTCCGGTAAATGCAAAAGGGGAAGTTCTATTGCGGTCGCTGGTGTCTTGCATAAATTTAGGGATTTGTTTTGCGCCAAGGTCAATCATATTCTGTTTATGTGCGTGATATTCTTTACCACTTGCGATATCTTCAAGTATTTCGTTGATATCATCACCAAGATACATAGAAAGAATTGCCGGAGGAGCTTCGTATCCGCCTAAGCGTTGATCGTTTCCTGCGCTGGTTACAGCTACTCGAAGCACATCCTGATATTCATCAACCGCTTTAATAACAGCGGTAAGGAATAATAAGAAGGTAATGTTACTTTCAGGATTTTTGCCGGGCTTCAGCAAGTTGATGCCACTTTTTGTGGTTAGCGACCAGTTGTTGTGCTTTCCGCTTCCGTTAACACCTTTAAAGGGCTTTTCGTGCAGTAAGCAAACTAATCCGTGGCGGTCTGCAACTTTTTTCATAATTTCCATAGCAAGCTGGTTGTGATCGGTTGCAACGTTGGCTGTGGAATATACCGGTGCCATTTCGTGCTGTGCAGGAGCAGCTTCGTTGTGCTTGGTTTTGGAATTTACGCCTAACTTCCAAAGTTCACAATCTAAATCGTGCATAAATTCGCTTATGCGCGGTTTGATTTGTCCGTAATATTGGTCGTTAAGTTCTTGGCCTTTTGGAGGCTTAGCACCGAAAAGAGTGCGGCCGGTATATTTTAAATCTTCACGTTTTAAATAAATCTCTTTATCTATCAAAAAATACTCTTGTTCAGCGCCAACGTTAGATATTACCTTTTTAACGTCGTCGTAGCCAAGAAGCTTGAGAATTCGCTGCGAAGATTTGTCGATAACCTGCATTGAACGTAGCAGGGGAGTCTTATTATCAAGAGCTTCGCCGCCATAAGAACAAAAAGCAGTAGGAATATATAGAGAACCATCTTTAACAAAGGCAAAAGAAGATGGATCCCAAGCCGTATATCCTCGGGCTTCAAAGGTAGCTCTAATGCCACCGCTCGGGAAGCTTGATGCATCCGATTCGCCTCTTACCAGCTCCTTGCCGGAGAACTCCATTATAATATTACCCTTACCATCGGGTGAGATAAAACTGTCGTGTTTTTCTGCGGTAATGCCGGTCATAGGCTGGAACCAGTGGGTGTAGTGGGTGGCTCCAAGCTCAATAGCCCATTCCTTCATTGCGTTTGCTATTTCGTTTGCAACGTCTAATTCAAGCGGTGCGCCGGTTTTAATGGTTGAATGAAGTGCATCATAAATCCTACCCGGTAAGCGATGCTTCATTACTCGCTTATTAAACACCTGACAACCGAATAATTCGGGTAAATTCATATATTTTCTCTCCCCATATAATGTAAAGTTATATTCACGGTAGTATTATAACATATTTTATGGCTTTGTCAAATTATATCACTTAACATTGTTACTTATTTAGTTGTATTTATTAACGAAAATCGTAAATCTCACTTAATAAAGTTAAGTCAAAATCGATATTTTATGATTTTACAACTAAATTTATTATAATTTTAGAAAATATCAATCTGTCAAGTATTTTTACTTGACACACGCTGATCTTTGTGTTATAATCCATTAGGTTGAGGGGTGAAATAATGCCCAAAGATTTAAAGTTTTCTGTTTTGCTCGACTACTACGGTAAAATGCTTACTGATAAACAGCGCGATGTTTTAGGCTTGTACTATAACGAAGATCTATCCTTGTCTGAAATTTCCCAAATAGTAGGAACTTCAAGGCAGGGGGTTATGGATATCATTAAACGGTCTGAAGTGCAACTAATCAGTTTAGATGAAAAATTATCTTTAACAAAATTGTATAAAGATATAGATTGTGCAGTAGTCTTGCTTAAGCAAGTAATTAATTCTGGCGTTTCGGCAGAAATTAAAAGTAAGTTAAAAGATGCTATTGATAAATTATCCATTGAAGAGGTATAGATATGGCGTTTGATAATCTTTCCGAAAAATTAAATAGTGTTTTCAAACGTCTGCGTTCTAAAGGTAAGTTAAGCGAGAAAGATGTTACCGAAGCTATGCGCGAAGTTCGTTTAGCCCTGCTTGAAGCCGACGTTAACTATAAAGTTGCTAAAGATTTTACTAAATCTGTAACCGAAAAATGTATTGGCGAAAAGGTTATGGAAAGTTTAACCGCACCACAAATGGTTGTTAAGATTGTTCGTGATGAGCTTACTGCTCTTATGGGCGGTGAGCGCGCAAGGATCAATACTTCCTCTAAAATACCTACGGTTATTATGATGTGTGGTTTGCAAGGTTCAGGTAAAACAACCCATAGCGCTAAGCTTGCAAAAATGCTAAAAAAGCAAGGTCACAGGCCTATGCTTGTTGCTTGTGATATTTACAGACCTGCCGCTATCGAACAATTAAAGGTGGTTGGTGCATCGGTTGATGTTCCTGTTTTTGAGAAGGGCACCCAAAAGCCTGAGATTACCGCTAAAGAGGCAGTTCGTCACGCAAGAGATTATGGCAACGATTTTATTATTTTGGATACAGCAGGTCGCTTGCACATCGACGAAGAGCTTATGGCAGAGCTTGTTAGAATTAAAGATGCTGTAGATGTTCACGAAATATTACTTGTTGTTGATTCAATGGTGGGTCAAGATGCTGTAAATATTGCGAAATCATTTAATGATTTGCTCGAAATTTCCGGTGTTATTCTTACTAAGTTAGATGGTGATACCCGCGGAGGTGCGGCTCTTTCTGTTCGTGCTGTAACAGGTAAACCTATTAAATACATAGGTACCGGCGAAAAGATGGATAATCTTGAAGAATTCCACCCCGACAGAATGACCTCCCGTATATTAGGTATGGGCGATATGCTTTCTCTTATTGAGAGGGTTGAAGAGCAAATCGATGAGAAAAAAGCTCTTGAGGCAGCTAAAAAATTAGAGGAAAATAAATTTGATCTTAATGATTTATTAGAACAATTTCATCAAATTAAAAAGCTTGGCTCTATGAAGCAGATTTTATCTATGATTCCCGGAATTGGCAATCAAATTAAGAATGCTGAAATTGATGAAAAGGCTCTTACAAGAATCGAAACAATAATTTATTCAATGACAAAGCGCGAACGAGCAAAACCTGAAATTCTAAATGCTTCTCGTAAAAAGCGCATTGCAGCCGGCTCTGGAACAACAGTTGAAGATATTAACAAGCTTCTTCGTCAGTACGAGCAGATGCGTAAAATGTTCAAGCAAATGAATTCTAAAGGTGGTAAAGGTTCTAAAGCCATGCGCAGAATGATGGGTAATATGAATGGCTTTGGTGGTGGAATGCCACCCGGTTTCCCAATGTAGTTTTCTGAACAGTAAATTCTGTTTTTGAATATTAATTTATCATATTAGGAGGTGTAATGTATGGCAGTAAAAATCAGACTTCGTCGTCTTGGTGCTAAGAAAGCTCCTTTTTACCGTGTAGTTGTTGCTGACTCTCGTTTCCCTCGTGATGGTCGTTTTATCGAAGAAATCGGTTACTACGATCCCACAAAGGATCCCGCAGTCGTTAAAATTGATGGTGAAAAGGCTAAGAAATGGATCGCAAACGGCGCTCAGCCTACCGATACCGTTAAAGCTCTTTTGAAAAAAGACGGTATTATGTAATTACGGAGGTATTTTGTTATGACCGAATTATTAGTTGCAATTGCTCAGGGTCTTGTTGAAGATCCCGAAGCTGTACAGGTTACTGTTGATGAACCTAACGAAGAGGAAGTAATTGTTTTCCATCTTCACGTTGCCGAAAACGATATGGGTCGTGTAATCGGCAAGCAGGGCAGAATTGCTAAGTCAATTCGCACGGTTATGCGTGCAGCTGCAAGCCGCGACGGCAAGAAAGTTGCTGTTGAAATCGACTAATTAAGTTTTGCTTTTAGCAAATAATATCAGCGGCCGAAAATATTACGGCCGCTTTTATTTTAGGTGATAATTATGATTAAAAGTTTTATTGAGTGCGGTCAGATTGTGGGCACACATGGAGTACGTGGTGAAGTTCGTGTAAATCCTTGGTGTGATAGCCCAGATTTTCTGACAGGTTTTAAAAAATTTTATATAGATGATAACGGCAAAAACGAGCTTAAGGTTACTTCTTCAAGAAGGGCAAACAATGTCGTTTTAATGAAAATTGATGGTATAACCACCGTTGAAGACGCAATGAAATATAAGAATACTGTTATTTATATTAAGCGTGATGATGCCGATATAGGTGATAGATACTTTATACAAGAGTTAATTGGCTGCAAGGTTTATCATTCTGAAACCGAAGAACCGTTGGGGGTTATAACAAACGTTACTCAGCTTCCTGCAAACGATATTTGGCATATCAGCAGAGATAGTAAAGAATATTTAGTTCCGGCTATACCTAATGTCGTTGTTAACGTAAACGTTGCTGAAGATATAATCTATATTAATCCATTGAAAGGTATATTTGACGATGAGGATTGATATATTAACTTTGTTTCCTGATATGTGTAACTCTTTTATTCACGAAAGTGTTATAGGCAGAGCAGTAGCTGCAGGCAAAGTAGAAATCTATTGCCACAATATAAGGGAATACACTACAGATAAGCACAACAGAGTAGACGATGCCCCTTATGGCGGCGGTATGGGAATGATAATGGGTTGCCAACCGATTTATGATTGTTATATGCAGCTTTTTGGTGATTTGGATTACAAACCCCATACTATATATATGTCACCAAAAGGCAAAACCTTTACCCAAAGTAGGGCTTGTGAATTAAGTGCGACGCAACATGTTGTGTTGCTTTGCGGGCATTACGAGGGTGTAGACCAACGCGTGCTCGATGAGATTGTTGACGAAGAAATCTCTATTGGTGACTATGTTCTTACCGGCGGTGAGATGCCGGCACTTGTTGTTGCTGATGCAATTTCTCGGTTACTGCCGGGAGTTTTATCCGATGATGTTTGTTTCGAGGATGAAAGCCATTTTTCCGGCCTTTTGGAATATCCGCAATACACCAGACCAGCAGTTTGGAACAATAGGGAAGTTCCGGAAGTTTTGCTTTCGGGTCATCACGCTAATATTATTAAATGGCGACGTGAAATGTCGCTAAAAGAAACATTTTGTAAAAGACCTGAGATGTTAGAGTCGGCTAAGCTTACAAAAGAAGATAAAAAATATCTTGAAAACTTACAATCCGACCTTGATTTATAGCATATTATACTATAGTGTGTAAAATATTTTAGCATTTTGCACAAATCACAACTTGTTTTTTTGTATTAGATTGGCATAAAATTAGAACTGAAAAAAATCGTGTTCAAACTTGTTGACGAATGAATAAAATGTGGTATAATAACATTAGTTGAACTTGACCCGATTTTCTTTAGATAGGAGATTTAAACGATGTACGTTAAAGATGTTGTTGTTCAGAATCAGGTTGGCCTTCACGCACGTCCTGCTACATTTTTCATCCAGAAAGCGAATGAATTCAAATCTTCAATCTGGGTAGAGAGAGAAGAGAGAAGAGTTAATGCTAAAAGCCTTCTTGGTGTACTTTCTTTAGGTATTTTAGGCGGTAGCGAGATTCGCATTATTGCCGACGGTTCCGACGAACAGGCTGCAGTAGATGGCCTTGTAGAGCTTGTTGAATCCGGCTTTACAGAATAATATTGGTAATAAGGGTTAATTTTTCTTAATTAACCCTACATATCCGGGTGTGGCTCAGTTTGGTAGAGCGCTTGAATGGGGTTCAAGAGGCCGCTGGTTCGACTCCAGTCACTCGGACCAAAAGACCATCGTTAGATGGTCTTTTTTTATGCATTTTTTTAATGAACCTAGTGGCCGATTGAGCCCCAAGGGGTTCAGGCATTGAGCGCGAGCGCATCCGTTGGATGATACAGCGAGTGTGAAATGGCGCAGCGGTCGAAAAATTCCGTCGCTCCAAGACGGAGAATTTTTCGGGCACCGCAAGAGGTAGCCGCTGGTTCGACTCCAGTCACTCGGACCAAAAAGACCATCGACAGATGGTCTTTTTTTATGCATTTTTTAATGAACCTAGTGGCCGATTAAAATGCAAAAGTAACCAGATGGTTACTTGTTGAAATAATAACAGTATTATTGTATAATTAAAGTAAAACTAAAAAGGAGTTGTTATTATGAGCAATTTTTTACTTAACAATGGTATTGAGATTCCTGCATTGGGTTATGGCACCTGGCTTATCCCTGACGATATTGCTGCTGAATGTGTGATAAATGCCGTTAATGCAGGTTATACCCATATTGACACTGCACAAGCCTATGGTAATGAAGCTGGTGTTGGTGAAGGGATACGCAAATGTGGTAAAAATCGCGACGAACTGTTCGTAACCACAAAGGTTGCTGCTGAGCTTAAATCTTACGATGCCGCTAAAGCATCTATTTATGAGTCTTTAGAAAAATTAGGGCTTGAATACATCGATTTAGTTATTATACACTGTCCACAGCCCTGGGCAGAATTCCGCGGCGAGAAGAGATATTTTAAAGAGAATGTTGAGGTTTGGAAGGCCCTTGAGGAAGTTTATAAAGAAGGAAAAATTCGTGCAATTGGTGTATCTAATTTCCTTATCGATGACCTCGAAAATATACTAAATAATTGCGAAATTAAGCCTATGATTAACCAAATACACCTGCATATTGGACGAACTCCAAACGATTTGGTGGAGTTTTGTAAAAGAAATAATATTGTTGTTGAATCTTATTCTCCAATTGCTCACGGCGAAGCTGTAAAAAGCAAAAATCTTCAGGCATTGGCGCATAAATATAACGTTTCGGTTGCACAAGCTTGCATAAAATATACTTTGCAATTAGGAACCGTATCGTTACCTAAGGCGGTTAGTATAGACCACATTGTTGAAAATACAAAACTTGATTTTACTATCAGTGACAAGGATATGGATTTTTTGAAAACTGTTAACGGTCTTTCGAACGATGACGAACTTTGGCCTATTTTCTAATTATATATTAAAAAGCACAGACTCGTCAGTTTGGAGTCTGTGCTTAATTTTAAGCAAGTTTAATTTTGTGAAGTAAACTATAAATTTTTCCGCCCATGGGGATTCTGTAATAATCATCTTTTTCTAACACTTTTAGTAAAACAATGCATAGGAAGTATACTGCAACACCAACACCAATTGCTGCGATTGTGCTTATTGTGTTTCCAAATGTTGTAATTAACAGCTTATACGCGAGATAAACTGCTCCGCCCATAAACAAGGAGGATATTATCGGCTTTAAAAGATGCTTGACAAAGTTTAGTCGAACAGCAATAAATTTGTTTAAATAATATATTTCTACAACCATTACCACGAATTGGTAAATTATTGTGCTAACAACAGCGCTAACGGCACCGAAGTTCATAAACTTTAAGAACAAAATGTTTAATATAAGTTTTATAGCCGCGCCGATTAGCAATATTATTGCAGGATACTTTTGTTTTCCGAGTCCGTAGAAAACACCATTAAGAACAAAGGTAATTGCCGCAAAAATCATAGCAATGGTTTGTAATTGTAATAGAAAAGCTCCATCTGACACGGTTGGATATAGTAGTATTAAGATTGGCTCTGCTAAAACGGTTAATCCAATAGCGCAAGGCAGCATAAGAACAAGGCTTAAAAACATTGTGTTGGTAAGGTTGTTTTCGGCTCCTTTATAATCTTCTTTTTGCACCAGTGCTGAGATAACGGGAACCATTGCAATAAATAAAGTTGCACCTAATGCTAATGGCATATGGGTTATAGTTTCAGTTTTAGACATAATACCATACGCTTCCACATTGCCGGTATATAGATTAACAGTAATTGAGTCGATATTTCCGCTTAATGAAGAAACCAGCGAGGCAAATGCAGCAGGAACAGCTAAAAGAGTAATGGTTTTAATAAGTGTTGATGCTTTTACTATTTCTGTTTTAATTTCTTGAGATATACATTTTTGATTAATATATTTTTTGCGCAGCATATAATGGCACATCATATATCCAACTGAAATTAATGCAGCAACCGTTGTTGAAACATTACCTGCCGCAGCCATTATTTCGGTTTTCGAGCCAATAGCTAAATAAACAAAACCTATCGAGAGTATGCAGTTAAATATTTGTTCAACAATCTCTGAAATACTGGTTGATTTTAAACTGCCAAGGCCTGTAAAATAACCACGCAAAACCGAGTTAGAAGAAACAAACATTACTGCAGGTGCTAGTGCCATAAGCGTGTAAGAAACACCAACATCGCCAAAAAGAAATTTTGAAAGCGGCCGTGCAAATATAAACATAAATAGTGCAAGTATGAATCCAACTGATGTAAACATTTTAAATGATGTTTTAAAAATTCTATGCGCACCAAGATAGTCGCCCTCTGCCACCCGCTCGGAAACGAGTTTTGAAACTACGTTAGGTATACCTATTGAAGAAACAGCAAGTAAAACCATATATAACTGGTAACCTGTTGAATAGTAACCGCTTCCAACGTTGCCAAAGCCGGGAATATTTACAATAACTATTTTATAAACAAGACCTAACACCTTAACAACTATTTGAGCTACAGCAAGCATAAGCACGTTTTTAGTGAAAGATGTACCGACTTCTTTATCTAATTTTGAAACTGTAGTATCTTCTATTTTCATAAACAACCTCTAAGTAACATTTAATATATATAATATACCACAAAATTACTTAAAAGGCTATATATTTATTGAAAAGATTTAAAAATTATGTTAAAATACCAGTATATTTTTTCAGAAGGTGAAATAATGAATATTAAAGAACAGGCACTTAAATCGCACTACGATTGGTGTGGAAAAATTGAAGTAATTTCTCGCACGCCTATAGAAAACAGTGAGCAATTATCGTTAGCATATACACCAGGCGTAGCAGAACCCTGTATTGCCATCAATAAAGATGTAGATAAATCTTACGATCTTACAAGGCGTTGGAACCTTGTAGCAGTTGTTACCGACGGTACCGCAGTTTTGGGACTTGGCGATATCGGCCCAGAAGCAGGAATGCCTGTTATGGAGGGCAAGTGCTGTTTATTTAAGGAATTTGGTGGTGTAGACGCCTTTCCGCTTTGCATTAAATCTAAAGATGTAGATGAAATCGTAAGAACGGTTTATCTGCTTTCCGGAAGCTTTGGCGGAATTAATCTTGAAGATATTTCCGCCCCAAGATGTTTCGAGATTGAGCGCAGGTTGAAAGAACTTTGCGATATACCTGTTTTTCACGACGACCAGCACGGAACGGCAATTGTAGTTGGTGCTGCATTATTAAATGCTCTTAAACTTGTTGAAAAACCAATTGAAGATATAAAGTGTGTAATAAACGGAGCAGGCTCTGCAGGCATTGCTATAGCAAAACATATTATGAAACTTGGTGTTAAAAATCTAATTTTGGTAGATCGCTTCGGAATAATTTGCGATGGTGATCCACAACTAAATGATGCTCAGAAAGAAATTAGTAAGGTAACTAATTCTGATAAAACAGTGGGTTCATTGGCTGATGCAATGAAAAACGCAGATGTGTTTATTGGAGTGTCTGCTCCGGGAGTTGTAACTGAAGAAATGATAAAATCTATGAACGCACGAGCTATTGTATTTCCTATGGCAAATCCCGTGCCGGAAATTATGCCCGAATTAGCGCTTAAAGCCGGCGCAGAGGTTGTTGGAACCGGGCGCTCGGATTTCAGAAATCAAATCAATAATGTTTGTGCATTTCCCGGTATTTTCAGAGGTGCTTTGGACGTTCGTGCTAAGGATATAAACGATGAAATGAAAATGGCGGCTTCTATATCAATTGCATCTTTAGTTACTGACCAAGAGTTAAGGGCGGATTACATTATTCCCAAGGCTTTCGATAAGCGTGTTGGAAAGGCAGTTGCAGAAGCCGTAGCTAAGGCAGCAAGAGAATCAGGCGTTGCTCGCATCTAATAAAAACACAAAAAATGATGTTAAAAAAATCCATTTTTAACAATATTTATATATGATATAATTTCAATGATATTAAAAGAAAGGAAGCGTTGTTTTATGGAATTAGGCGCTCAATTGTTTACGGTACACGATTATTGTAAGAATTTAAAGGACTTCGATGAGTCTTTGAAAAAAATTGCAGATATCGGATATACCTGTGTTCAGGTTTCGGGTACTTGTGATTTTAATGCTCATTGGTTAAAGGATAAGCTTGATAAGTACGGGCTTAAGTGCGTTATTACACATACTGCGGCTGATAAAATTATTAATGCTACTGAGTATGTTGTTGAGGATCACAGTGTATTTGATTGTAAATATATTGGACTTGGCGGTTTACCGGCCATTTGGAATCCTGATTACACCATCGACCAAGCTTTGGATTCTTTCAAAGAAGATTTTATAACTCCCGCAAAAAAAATTAAAGATGCCGGCAAATATTTTATGTATCATAATCACGATTATGAGTTTGTTAAAATGCAGGATGGTAGAACACTTTACGATGCATTAATCGAAGATGTTCCCGCAGATATCCTTGGTTTCACTGTTGATACATATTGGGTACAGTGCGGCGGTGTTGACCCTGCTTCATTAATTAGAAGGCTTAAGGGTCGTTGTCCTGTAGTTCATTTTAAGGATTTTATGCCCCTTCGCCACGATCCTGATGGTATGCGCCAGCGCCATGCAGCCTGTGGCGACGGCAACCTTGATTTTAAAGAAATCATCAAGGCTTGTGAAGAAGCCGGTGTTGAGTATGTTATGGTTGAGCAAGATAATTGTTATGGAGAAGATCCCTTTATCTGTTTAGAAAGAAGTTATAAATATCTAAAATCTTTAGGAATTTAGGTGTCGATATTATGGAATTGGGCGCACAATTATATACTCTACATGACTATTGCAAGGATTTAAACGGCTTAGATGAAAGCCTAAGAAGAGTTGCCCAAATCGGCTATAAGGTCGTACAGGTTTCAGGAACTTGTGATTATAATCCGAAATGGTTGAAAGATAAGCTGGAAAAGTATGGTCTTAAATGTGTTTTAACACACGTAAAACCCGGTTTTGATAAGCTGGTAAATGCAACAAAATACGTTATTGAAGATCACAACGTGTTGGATTGCAAATACATTGGCTTGGGCTCTATGCCAAATCTTGGCAACAAGGAAATGGATATGGAAGAGGTTATGAATTCTTTCATCAAAAACTTTAAACCTGTTGCTGAAGAGATTAAGGCCGCAGGTAAGTATTTTATGTATCACAACCACGAATTCGAATTCTTTAAATTGAATAACGGTCGAACAGTGTTTGACGTTATATTAGAAGAAATTCCCGGAGATCTTATGGGAATTACTGTTGATACATATTGGGTTCAATGTGGTGGTTTGCATCCTGCCGGTTTGATACGTAAGCTAAAAGGTCGTTGCCCTGCAATTCACCTTAAGGATTTTATGCTTTTAAGAGACAGAACAGAAAAACATCGTTTCTGCGCCTGTGGTGACGGTAACCTTGATTTCGTTGAAATCTTAGAGGCCTGTAAAGAAGCCGGCGTTGAATACGCCTTGGTTGAACAGGATAACTGTTTTGGAGAAGATCCGTTTGACTGCTTAGAAAGAAGTTATAAATATTTGAAATCTATTGGTTATTAAAAAATGTCAAACAACCTGCTTTTATTAGTTATTAGCAGGTTGTTTTTATATTTCAACACTATATGAATATTTTGGAATATATTGTAGTAAAAAACAATGTTTAAATTTGACTTACGATGTCAAAGATATTAACAGTAAAAGTATTCTAAAATATTTGCAGTGAAAATTGTAATTACATAAGGTTTCACTGCGACAAAAGTGAGTGAATTATAATGACTATTAAGCGTGGAGAAATTTATTATGCCGACCTAAGTCCTGTTATCGGTTCGGAGCAGGGTGGAGTAAGACCGGTTTTAATTGTTCAGAACGATGTAGGAAATCGATATAGTCCAACCGTTATTGCTGCTGCAATTACAAGCCAAAAAGAAAAAACAAATCTTCCAACTCATATCAGGGTAGATGCTAATGGCTGTGGATTGGCTAAAGATTCAATAGTTTTGCTCGAACAGGTTAGAACTATCGACAAACAACGTCTAAAAGAAAAGATGGGAAGGCTTGGTGTAGACACTATGGATATGGTTAATCAAGCTTTGACTGTTAGTTTCGGATTGAATAGTGAACAATAAAAGTTTAAAAATTTAATAATAATGATTGAACTCTTTTCTTAATTGTTGTAAAATAAAAGGTAGAAAGAATATGGTGATTTTATGACTATTAAGGAAGAGTTTATTAATATTAGAAAACAAATAATAGAAAGTGACTTTTCTCGTATGAATGAAATGCAGTTAAAGGCTGTAACTGCAACTCATGGGCCGGTTCTTATTTTAGCAGGTGCCGGAAGCGGAAAAACCACCGTGCTTGTTAATCGTATTGCCAATCTTATAAAATACGGCGATGCATACACAAGCACTGAAACGCCTGACATAAACGAAAATACAATATCAGTTGCCAAAAAATGCCTTGAAGTGGGCGATTTTGACGGCAACTTATTTTCGCATAACCCGGTAAAGCCTTGGGAAATTCTTGCTATTACCTTTACCAATAAGGCCGCTGGCGAGCTTAAAGAACGTATTGCAACTAAGTTAGGAAATTGTGCTGATTACGTGAAAAGCGGCACTTTCCATTCAATATGCTCACGTATACTGCGCAGAGACGGTGATAGGTTGGGGTATGATAATCATTTTACTATTTATGATACCGACGACCAAAAAAGAGTTATGAAGGATGTTTGCAAACAACTTGGAATTGATGAAAAGCAACTGCAACCTAAGGCAATTTTAAACGAAATCAGCCACGCAAAGGACAAGCTTATTTCTCCGGAAGAATTTGCCAAAGGTGTTGGTAATGACCTTCGTTTGCGGTACATATCAAAGGCATATTTCAAATATCAGGAAAACCTTCTTAAATCCAATGCAATGGATTTTGATGATTTGATTTATAATACTGTTCGCTTATGGGAAGAAAACCCTGATGTTTTGGAGTATTACAGATCTCGCATAAAATACATAATGGTCGATGAGTATCAGGATACTAACCCTGCACAATATATGATGGTTAAGCTTCTGGCAGAAAGCAGCAGAAATATTTGTGTAGTTGGCGATGATGACCAAAGTATATACAAATTTCGCGGTGCTACAATTGAAAATATTCTTAACTTTGAAAAACATTATCCGGATGCTAATGTTATTAGACTCGAGCAAAACTATCGCTCAACCCAGAATATTTTAGATGCTGCTAATGCGGTTATTTCCCATAATACTGATAGAAAAGGGAAAAACCTATGGACTTCTAACGGAACCGGAGATAAAATTACTGCCGTTACTGCTGAAAATGAAGCTGATGAAGCAAGGTTTGTTTCCGAAGAAATTTTGCATCACGTAAAAAACGGCGGAAAATTCAGTGATTGTGCTATTCTTTATCGTATGAATGCACAGTCAAATGCTGTTGAAAATGTATTTGTACGTTCCGGTATTCCGTATAAGGTCATTGGCGGCCTGAGATTCTACGATAGAAAGGAAATCAAAGACGTAATTTCTTACTTGAACGTTATTAACAACCCCAATGATAATGTAAGATTAAGGCGTGTTATTAATGAACCTAAACGTGGCATTGGTAGCACCACTGTTGAAAGTGCATTAAATATTGCAGATTCACTTAATATGTCGCTTTTTGAGGTGTTTGATAATGCAGAAAACTATCCTGCGATATCACGAGCAGCTTCAAAGTTAAAGGCTTTTTGTGACATTATTAGAGATTTACAATCAGATATTGAAGTGCTGTCTTTACACGAATTGGTAAAGGCCGCTATTGAAAAAACAGGCTATGAATTATATTTACAAACCCTGCCACCTGAAGAAGCTGAGCGAAGCGAAAACGTACACGAGTTGATTTCTTCTGTTATGCAGTATGAAGAGGAAAACGATAACGCATCTCTTTCCGGTTTTTTAGAAGAAGTATCACTTATAAGCGATATCGACTCTTATGAAGAGGGCGCAGATGCTACTGTACTTATGACCTTGCATTCTGCAAAAGGTCTTGAGTTTGATACTGTATTTTTAATTGGTATGGAAGAGGGTATTTTCCCAGGGAACCAAACTATATACGGCGGACCCGAAGAAATGGAAGAGGAAAGACGTATTGCTTATGTTGGCATAACAAGAGCTAAAAGACGTTTGTATGTTACTAATACTTACAGACGTAGAATGTATGGGCAGACAAGTTACAACAAGGCTTCGCGTTTCTTTGATGAAATTCCCGGATTTCTTTGTGACATATCAAGTCGTGTACCCCAAGGGAATGCTGTATTTCAGGGTAGCTCGCAAAATAGTTACGGACACAATTCTTATAACAATCGCAATAATTATGGGTATTTAACTACTTCACGGCCTCAGTTTAATACTCAGCGAGCAAGCGCACCTAAAACGGCTACATCCGGCTTGAAATTTTCCGAAGGCGATACGGTTGTACATTCAGTATTTGGCGAAGGAACCGTTTTAAAGGCCACTCCTATGGGCAATGATGTGCTACTTGAAATCAACTTTATCACTACAGGCAATAAAAAGCTTATGGCTGCTTTTGCGAAGCTCAAAAAGGTGTAATTATGGCTAAAGATAATAAGACAAATGCAATAAGAATTCTTGAAAAAAGCGGTTTTGATTTTTCTGTTAATAACTATTGTTGTGATAATTTTATTGATGCCGTTAAAATTGCCGATATGCTACAGCAGCCCTACGAATCATCATATAAAACGTTGGTTGCACAAGGAAGAAGTACTAAGGCTTATTATGTTTTTTGCGTTCCAATTGCCAAAGAATTGGATTTGAAAAAGGCGGCAAAATGTGTGGGTGAAAAAGCGATAGCTTTAATTCACGTTAAAGATATTACGGCAGTTACCGGATATATACGCGGAGGATGTACCCCTATTGGTATGAAAAAGCAATACGCTACCATTATCGATAAAACTGCTTTGAATTTTTCCAAAATAATAATCAGTGGAGGAAAAATCGGTGTTCAAATTTTTATCAATCCCGGTGACCTCGCATCAATAACAAATGCTAAATTTGAAGATATTATAGTATAATTTTGGAGGGAGTATGGAAAACTTATATATTTCTGTGGGTATTGTGGCATTTAACGAAGAATTGTATATTCCAAAGCTTTTAAATGATATTTTGGCACAAGATTATCCAAAAGATTTAACTGAGTTATTGCTTATAGACAGTATGTCTGAAGACACCACTAAGCAAATTTTTCAAAATTTTAAAAATAAATACAGTAATGTATACAAAAATATTTCGGTGCTGTCTAATCCACAAAAAAATCAGGCAAGCGGCTGGAATGTAGCTATAGACAATTTCAATGGTGATGCTTTAATCAGACTTGATGCTCACGCCAAAATTCCGGCTGATTTTATATCCTGTAATGCAAAATGCTTAGAATCCGGCGAAATGGTGTGCGGAGGTATGAGACCAAATATTATAGCAGATGCAACTCCTGTTAAAAAGCTTGTATTGCTTGCCGATACCTCTATGTTTGGCGGAAGCTTCGGTAAGTATCATAATAGTGAGGAAAAAAGCTATGTTGACACCCTTTTCCACGGTTGCTACCGCAGAGAAGTAATAGAAAAAGTAGGGCATTTCAACCCCGATCTCGGCAGAACCGAAGATAACGATTTCCATCAGCGTGTTAGGTCTGCCGGATATAAAATTTGCTACGATCCTTCAATAAAATCTTATCAATATTCCAGGGGTAGTATTAAAGCTTCAATTAAGCAAAAATACGGTAATGGATATTGGATTGGTAGAACCACAGCGGTGAATGCAAAATGTATTTCTTTGTTCCATTTTGTGCCGTTTTTATTTGTTATGTCTTTAATAGTAACTTTAGCTTTTGGATTTCTTTTTTCCTGGATTTTATGTTTTTTATTGACTTCGTTATATTCATTGGTTAACATTTCATTAAGCGTTGTTTCTATTTTAAACGAAAGGCCTTTTCATATCGCATTTTTACTTTTACCTTTTATGTTTCTATCATTACATTTAGCTTATGGTATTGGAACTGTTTCAGGTTTAATCAGTATAATTACAAACAGGCCTAAGCGGGTATATAAAGTTGAAAAAAAGTAGTATTTTTATAATTTTAGCTGCATCGTTGTGGGGCATAACCGGAGTGTTTGTTTCTACACTTCGTGATAACGTCGGTCTAAATACTGCTTCGATATCGGCTGTACGTTCTACAGTTACCGTTATTCTGATTGGTTTATGGTTGCTCTTTACCAACAAATCTGCATTCAAGGTAAAAATTAAGGACTTGTGGATTTTTATTGGCTCCGGCATTTTTAGTTTTACTTTTTTTACATATTGTTATTATGTTTCAATCGGTTTTAACGGAATGGCAGTTTCGGCTGTGTTGCTTTACACTGCGCCTATATTTGTTTCGTTGCTGTCTTCGTTGATTTTTAAAACTAAATTCACAAGAAATAAGCTTATTGCACTAATTTTTTCTTTTTGTGGTTGTATGCTCGTTTCAGAATTGTTTTCCGAGAAATATAGAATTTCTCTTACCGGAATACTAGTGGGATTAGGTTCGGGTATAGGTTATGCTATGTATACTATTTTCGGTGAATTTGCAATAAAAAAGGGTTATAAAAGCGAAACCATCACATTTTATACATTCGTTTTTGCCACAATAGCTACTGTGCCAATGGCTACTGTTACCGGTGTGTTTAGTCTGGATAATTTAGCATATTCAATTCCCATTATGGTAATTTTCGGCTTATTAACAGGTGCTATGCCTTATCTTCTATATACTAAAGGTCTTGAAAAAACAGAACCCTCAATTGCGGCAATTTTAGCGACAATTGAGCCGTTAGTTGCATGTGTGGTAGGCGCTTTTATGCCAAATGGACAGTTAACCATAGGAAAATATGCTGGAATTACTTTAATACTGGTATCTTTGCTTATATCTTCGCATAAAAATGTTAGAACAACTTCTTAAATTGGTTGAATTAATTGCAATTGTATGATATAATTAACAGATAAAATAATAGGGAGTGATAAAGTGCCTGACAACAGACCGATCGGTGTTTTTGATTCGGGACTGGGCGGTTTAACAGTGGTTCGCGAATTAATTAAAGTGATGCCATACGAGGATATCGTTTATTTTGGCGACACAGGGCGTGTGCCTTACGGAACTCGAAGCCGTGAAACCATATATAAATACACTAAACAAGATGAAAGCTTGCTGCTTTCACATAACGTTAAAATGATAATTGCGGCTTGCGGTACGGTTAGCTCTGTTGCTTCCGATACCGGGGAATTATTGCCTGTGCCGTTTATAGAGGTTGTTTCACACGCAGCTAAGCGTGCTGTTGATATTACAAAAACCGGCAGAATAGGTGTTATTGCTACTCCGGCTACCGTTAAAAGCAATTCATATAAAAAGCACATTCAGTCACTAATGCCGCAGGCAGAAGTGTTTCAAAACGATTGTCCGCTTTTTGTTCCGCTTGTAGAAGCTGGCTGGACCGAGCGCGATGATGTAGTAATTATCGAAACAGCCAGGCGATATTTACAACCGATAAAATCTGCTAATGTCGATGTGCTGATAATGGGCTGTACCCATTATCCTGTTATAACTGATGTTATAAGGGATATTATGGGGCCAAAAGTGTCACTTGTTAACACGGGTGAATACACCTCTAAAGCGGCACTTAAATGCCTTATTGATAACAATATGCAAACCTCAAAACAGATTGAGGGAACACGTAAATATTTTGTTAGTGACAAAACCGAGTCTTTTTCAAAAACTGCGTCAATACTTATGGGGGCCTGTTTTACCGGAGATGTCACCGAAGTAGACATTCATAGCGTTAAGGAGCTATTTTAATGAAAAAAGCTATGTTTAATATCAAATCTTCACAAGAGATCGACGGACAAACAGATACAATGGAATTTATGTGTACTGGCATTTTTTCCGTTTCGGACAAGTCCACTGTTTTGCAATACGACGAGAGCGTTTCATTGGGAATTGATGGTGTGAAAACCACCTTGAAACTCGACGACAATGGAATAGTAACTCTTGAGCGTAGTTGCGGTAAATACGGTAATCTTATTGTGGAGGAAGGGAAAAGGCACCTTTGCCAATATGCTACTGAATTTGGCGATATTATGATAGGAATTTACGGCGAAAGCGTTAAAAATAACATATCTCAAAACGGTGGTAATCTGTCTTTACAATATTCAATTGATATAAACTCGGGCTTGTTAAGTAGAAACAGGGTTGAGATTAGTATTAGAGAGGAAGTATAAAATGTCTGTTGTAGTTGAAACAACAAAAAACAGTATTAAAAATAGTATTCTAAAAGCTGCCGAAAAGGCTATTAAGTTAGGTGCTTTCCCAGAAGCTGAATTACCTAATTTTACTATAGAAGAGCCAGCCGACAGAACTCACGGTGATTTTGCCGTCAATGCTGCTATGGTATGGGCACGCGCACTTAGAAGCGCACCAAGAAAAATAGCAGAAGCTATAGTTGAAAATATTGATATCAGCGATACCTATGTTGATAAGCTTGAAATCGCAGGTCCCGGTTTTATTAATTTTTATTTAAAGAATGAATATTATGGTGCAGTAGTTGCCGATGTTCTCTGCAAAGGTGATAATTACGGTAACTCAACTGTAGGTGCAGGTAAAAAGGTTATGGTTGAATTTGTTTCTGCTAATCCTACAGGCCCTATGCATATAGGAAATGCACGTGGTGGCGCATTGGGTGATACTTTGGCCGCTGTTTTAGATAAAGCAGGCTATGATGTGACCAGAGAGTTTTATGTTAACGATGCTGGCAACCAAATTCAAAAATTTGCAGCTTCTTTAGAGGCCAGATATCTTCAACTTTTCGATTCAACAGTTGAATTTCCGGAAGATGGATATCACGGCGCAGATATTATAGAAAGAGCTACTGAATTTAAAAATATCAACGGAGATAAATTTCTTAATTGCGATTCCGAAGAAAGAAAGCAAACGTTAGTTGATTACGCGCTGCCGCTAAATATCGCTGCATTGAAAAAAGACCTAGAGGCATATAGAATCAACTATGATGTTTGGTTTAGAGAATCCAGTTTATATTCAGATGGCACTCTTCAAAAGGTTATAAATCTTATGAAGGAAAGTGGACTTACTTATGAAAAAGAGGGTGCACTTTGGTATAAAAATGCTGAATTTACTGCAGCTCTTTTAAAGCGTCAGGGAAAAAGCGATGCAGAAATTGAAAAACTTGAGCTTAAAGATGATGTATTGATCAGAGCTAACGGCAATCCAACCTATTTTGCAGCAGACATTGCTTACCATTATAACAAGTTTGTTATTCGCGGATTTGATACCGTAATCAACGTATGGGGGGCCGACCACCACGGACACGTTGCCCGGCTTAAAGGTGCTATGGACGCTATTGGTCAATCCGGCGATAAACTTGATATTGTGCTTATGCAGCTTGTTCGCCTTGTGCGTGCTGGCGAGATTGTTAGGGTATCTAAGCGAACTGGCAAATCTATAACCTTAAAAACACTTCTTGATGAAGTTCCGGTAGATGCTGCGAGATTTATTTTTAACTCTAAAGAACCTTCTACTCATTTAGAGTTTGATTTGGATTTAGCAGTTGAACAAACAAGTCAGAATCCTGTTTATTATGTTCAATATGCCCACGCAAGAATTTGTAGCATTCTCAGAGCACTTGAAAACGACGGAATCAAACCTCGTGAATGCAGTTTAGAAGAATTAAGCAAGCTTTCTACAAATGAAGAAAAGCTTTTAATTAAACACATAGCCTCGTTAACCGGAGAAATTGAGGCATCTGCAAGAACGTACGATTCAGCAAGAATTACTCGTTATGTATACGACCTCGCTACATTATTCCACAAGTTCTATAATGCCTGTAGGGTAAAGGGTGAAGACGAGGCTTTAATGCAGGCTCGACTTAATTTATGCGTAGCAACTGCTTCGGTTATCAGAGTTGTGCTTGCTATGTTAAAAATTAATGCTCCCGAATCGATGTAATACAAATTCTTTTAATGAAATGAAGGTTTTATTTATGAGCAAAATTAAAGTAGCAATTATCGGTTGTGGTGTTATTGCTCCAAATCACTTATCTGCATTAAGCCAGCTTGATAACATCAAGATTGTTGCAGTTTGCGATGTAGTTAAGGAAAAGGCCGATGCTAAGGCAAAAGAGTACAACTGCAAAAGCTATTACGACTATAAAGAAATGCTTGAAAAGGAAGAGCTTGACAGTGTTCACGTATGTCTTCCACACCATCTCCACTCCGAGGTTACTATATATGCACTTAACCACGGTGTAGATGTTTTATGCGAAAAACCAATGGATATTTCTTATAGTAATGCTTTACGTATGAAAGATGCCGCCGATAAAACGGGAAGAAAGTTGGGTATTATTTTCCAGAATCGTTACAATCCCGGAAGCCGTTTTGCAGTAAAATTGCTTGAATCAGGTAAAATCGGCGCATTGGAAGGCATTTCTGCAAATCTTACCTGGAATAGGGATCAGGCGTATTACAACCAGGATGAGTGGCGCGGCAAATGGGCTACCGAAGGTGGCGGTGTTTTAATTAATCAGGCCATTCATACTGTGGATTTAACCAGATATTTAACCAATAGCGAGGTTGCTTCTGTATCTGCAAGTGCATCGCATCGCGGTGCAACCACGGTTGAGGTTGAAGACACTGCAGAGGGTGTTGTTAAATTTAAAAATGGTGCAGAGGTTATGTTCTATTTTAGTAACAATTGTAAGCGCCATAAAAACATTCAAATAGATGTATACTGTGAAAAAGGTATAATTTCTATTGATGGCGCAAACGCTACTGCAATCTACGACGATGGCACCGTAGAGCATTCCTTTAACGATAAAGACCTTGATAATCCGGGTAAAGCGTGTTATGGTGTTGGCCACTATGCACAGATTGAGGAATTCTACACAGCAGGTGCAGAAGATAAGGTAAGAAAAACTCTTGAAGAAGCTTTAAAAACACAAAAGCTTCTTCAAGATATTTACGAAAGCGCCGGAATTAAGAGATTCTAATTAAAAATTATAAGAACACACTATCTTAGGTGAATCGCTCATAAGCGCGAATCCCTTTTGTGTGTTCTTTTTTATAAACAAAATATAATTACAAAAAATGGTAGTTAAATAAATGGGTGGAAATTTTTCTAAATATATGGTACAATGTATAAGTAAACAAAATTCGAAAGGTTGTACGCTATGAATTTTTTAAAGTCTAAGCAGTTTTTTAAGTCGCTTATAATATGTGTTTTGGCAGGGCTTATAGTATTATCTTTAGTGTTTTCGGCAATTTCAGTTTCGGCTGAATCGTCGATAGCTATCAGTACGGTTGATGATTTGAAAAAAATGGTAGACAAGCCTGAAGCTACATATCATCTTACTAACGATATTGTATTTACTGAATCAGATGGTGAATTTGCTCCGTTATTCAGTGCTACTAATCAATTTAAAGGAACTTTCGACGGAAAGGGCCATTCTATTATTGGTGTAAATGTTTCTTCCGCCAAATCTTCTACGGGTTCTTCTTCATATTCAGGTATTTTTGCCTATAATGCAGGTACAATTAAAAATCTTAATGTTGAAAATTCATCAGCAACCGTTGAAAAATCTAAATACGCATACACAGGCATTCTTGTTGCCGTTAATTTGGGTACAATAGATAATTGTTATGTTTCAGGTGAAAGCCGCAATAAGAATATTGAAATTACTGCATATACCGGCGGCATTTGTGGCCAGATGCTTAAAGGTGAAATCACCAATTCTGTGTCTTACGCTAATATTTACAGCAGTGGTGGCGAACAATATACTGGCGGTATAGCGGGCTATACAGAAAAAGGTATAATTAATAAAACTGCTTCGTTTGGTTCTATATTTGTTAACGGCATAGATACTACTATGGACGGTTATGCCGGTGGTGTAACCGGTTTTTCAAGAGCGGGTTCTGAGTTTAGCGACTGTCTGTTCGGTGGTGGTATTATTGTTGAAAAAACCTCTAATGCCTATATCGGCGGTGTATCGGGTATTACATTCGGCAGCGTAAAAAGTTCTGTTTCTTACGGCACTCTTACTCCATCCGAGGTTATTTCTCATATTTACATAGGCGGTGCTGTTGGTGAAGAAAGTAACGCTACCGTTAAATACGCTTACCATCTAAAAGGAACAATTAACGAGGAAATAACAGGAAAAAGCAGCAAAGAGCTTACCGATGCTGAACTTATAGACAGAAACAGTTACGACGGCTTTGATTTCAGTTCTGTATGGTCGATTAGCGACGGTAAAATTTCTTTGGTTGGCCTGCCTAGCCCCAGTAATAAAGATGTTATTTCTCAATTATCTGGAATTAAAATCAATAAGAAACCCACTAAGCTTGAATATGTTCAGGGCGACCCTGCACTTGATTTAACAGGTCTTATGGTTTCTGCTGTATACAGCAACGGCGATACCATTGCACTTAAGCAAAATGAATATACTGTTGGTGGTTATAACTACGTAATTACTGGGAAACAAACAATTACTGTTTCTTATAAAGGCTTTACAGATACCTTTGATATTAATGTGAAGAAAACCTCTGCCGGCGTAATTGCTCCATCGGGCGTTACTGATGGCTCGTATCAAGATGGTAACTCAAATGGTGTTGTTTCGAATAAAAAACCTGGCTCGGCCGATAAAGAAACAAGCTCTAAAAAGCCTGCCGGCTCCGTTTCATCTAATACCGGCGGAAATTTGGGACCTAATGCAGTTATAGATACTCTTGAAGACAATGATACTACTGTTTCCGAGGGAACAGAAAGCAAAAATGCATCTAATGATTCTAAAGATGATACTGCAAGCACCGAATCTTCCGGCAGCAACAGAAAAACAACCTTTGGTGGAAAGCTTCATAGTGCTGTAACTTCTCCTGCTGGTATCATAGTTATAATTATTGTTCTGTTAGCAATAATTGGGTTCGCAGTTGTATGGTTTATACTAAAAAACAAAAGCAAATCAGTTGAAAATGAAGTAAGTAACGATGAATTAAAAGAAGTTAATTTTGATGAAAATGATGTGTATAACAAGTAATTAAGATATAATACCCCATTGTTTAAAAAATAATGGGGTATTTTTATGTATATTTTAAAGAAAATCTTACAAAATCATTGCAAAATTATTTATAATGTTATACAATAACAATGTATAAATGTATAATTTTGAAAAGTAGGTGCTTTATGAACAGAAAGGAAGAGCGAGAACAGGCCTTTGTGCTTGTATTTGAAAAGAATTTCAGAGACGATGCAATTGATGTGATTTTAGAAGATGCACTTAATGCCGAGAATTATACCGAAAGTGAATTCTCAGAAAAATGCTTCCGAGGGGTTTATGATAATTTAGAGGCTATTGATTCGCTTATCGAGGCCCATCTTACAGGCTGGACTATTAACAGAATTTCTAAGGTTGCTCTTAGTATTTTGCGTCTTGCTGTATACGAGATTAAGTATTTAGATTCAGTTCCGGTGGGCGTATCTATTAATGAAGCAGTTGAACTTTGTAAAAAATATGCCACACAAGATGATTCTTCGTACGTTAACGGCGTGCTTGGATCTATTGCGAGGGCTGAATAATGCCTGCTATATTAGGTGTGGATACAAGTAACTATACAACCTCTGCAGCTGTTTACGATACTAATACCGCTCAGGTTTATAATTATGGCAAGCTTTTAGATGTGAATTCAGGGGAAAGAGGATTGCGCCAAAGTGATGCTGTGTTTCAGCATATAAAGGCTTTGCCCCCAATTATTAAAAACGCCACGAAATGTTATGCTGGCACGATTAACGCTGTTGGCGTTTCGATATCTCCCCGTGATACCGAAGGTAGCTACATGCCGGTTTTTCTTGCAGGAAAGTCTGTCGCTTCGGCAATTTCTGATGCAGTGGGTTGTCCGTTATATGAGTTTTCGCATCAGCGCGGCCACATTGCAGCAGCTTTGTATTCGGTTAATAGATTAGATCTATTTAAAGAAACTTTTTATGCATTCCACGTATCGGGAGGCACAACCGAATTACTTCTTGTTACACCCGACAGTGAAAAGGTGATTAATTGCAAGCTTATTGCCCATACTTTAGATTTGAATGCAGGTCAGGTTATTGACCGAGTTGGTGTAATGTTAGGGTTAAATTTTCCTTCGGGACGTGAGTTAGATGCTTTGGCACAAAAGGGAGAGTATTCTAAAAAAATCAGGGTTTCTGTGAAGGATGGTAATTGTTGCTTATCCGGTGTAGAAAACCTTTGCAAGCGCTTAATTGATAGCGGTGAATCTGCAGAGAATATCGCCCGATTTGCCATTCAGTACATTTTTGAAACGATTAAAACTGTTACACTGCAAGCGTTATCCAATTATGGCAATTTTCCCGTTGTGTTTGCAGGTGGAGTAATGTCAAATTCAATTATTTCAAAAGAAATGCCGAATTACGTTAATTGTATATTTTCTAAGCCGGAGTTTTCTCGAGACAATGCTGCCGGTATTGCGGTATTAACAGCAATTAAAGAGGGGCATATTAATATATGAATTTTCAAGTGCTTACAGTAACCCAACTGAATACTTATATAAAATCGGTTATTGATGGCGATGTTAATCTCAATAATGTTTTTATTGAGGGTGAAATTTCTAATTTTAAAAACCACTATTCCAGTGGACACTTTTACTTTTCGTTAAAAGATGAGGGTTCTGTTATTAAGTGCGTTATGTTTCATAATGCAGCTTCAAGATTAAAGTTTGTGCCCGAAAACTCTTTAAGAGTTATATGTGTTGGTAAGGTATCTGTTTATCAAAGAGATGGTCAGTATCAGTTATATGTCGAAGATATGCAACCTTCGGGAATTGGTGCTTTGGCTCTTCAATACGAACAATTAAAAAATAAACTTGAGGCTGAAGGCTTATTTAACCCTGAAACTAAACGGCCTTTACCTAAAAACCCAAATAGAATTGCAGTGCTTACCTCAGAAACCGGTGCTGCTATGCACGACATCATTTCTATTATGCAGCGCAGAAACCCCAATGTTGAAATAATTCTGTGTCCTGTAATCGTTCAGGGTGAAAATGCAGCTTCGTCAATTATTTCTATGTTAGACCGAGTGTATGAGTTAAGCGGAATTGATATAATTGTTTTGGGCAGAGGCGGCGGCTCTTACGAAGATTTGTATTGTTTTAATGATGAAGCATTAGTACGTAAGATTTATGAATCGCCGGTTCCGGTTATTTCTGCTGTCGGCCACGAAACCGATTTTACTTTATGTGATTTTGTTTCTGATTTACGCGCTCCTACACCTTCTGCGGCTGCCGAATTAGCCGTTCCAGATTTATTCGAGATTTTGCAGAGAGTTAAGCTAACTGCAACAAGAATAGCTGATTTGGTTTACTTTAGGCTCAACACCGAGTTAGAACGATTTGACAGATGCCTTTCTTCTGCAGTTTTTGAAAAACCACAAGAAATCATCAATATTAAAACAGAAAAACTCTTAATTTTGCTTAACAGATTCAATCTTGCCTCGTCAGGGGCGTATAAAACTAAAGAAAACCAATTAACTATTGTTTTAAAAGCACTTGAAGCCCTCAATCCGGTTTCTATTATGGCACGCGGATATTCACAAATTTTGAAAGATGGAAAAACAGTTCAAAACAGCAACGAATTAAAGGTTGGAGACGAATTGGATATAAGGTTGCATAAAGGTTCTGCCAAGTGCACCGTAAACCATATTGAAGGAGATTAGTATATGTCTGAATTAACATACGAAGCTGCGATACTTAGATTAGAAGAAATAGTAAATATGCTTGAAAACGGAAACAGTAATCTTAATGCTACTGTTGAATTATATGACGAGGGCTTAAAGCTTGCTGCTTTTTGTAGCGCTGCACTAAACAATGCCAAACAAAAAATCACTTCTATAGAAGAGTATATAAAGGAATCTGCCGGTAATGAAAAGTAATGTTATTTCTAAATTTAAACCGATTATTGATAAGGCTCTTATTGATAAATTGTCAATTGAAAGCGAATACTACAGCTCTGTTATAGATGCAATGAACTATAGCGTTTCTATTGGTGGTAAGCGCATTCGTCCTTGTTTAACGCTTGAGTTTGCGAGAATTTGTGGTGGTAATCAACAGGCTGCCATTAATATGGCTTGTGCTGTTGAAATGATTCACACCTATTCTCTGATTCACGACGATTTACCTTGTATGGATAACGATGATTTGCGCCGCGGCAAGCCCTCTTGTCACATTAAATTCGGCGAGGCCACAGCACTTCTTGCTGGGGATGGACTTCTTACCTATGCCTTTTCTACAGCCGCTGCAACTAAAAATATCAAACCGGAATATGTATCTGATTGCGTTTACATATTATCTGAATGCGCCGGTATAAATGGTATGATTGGTGGCCAGGTAATAGATTTGGAGAGCGAAGGAAAAGATATACCATATAGTGTTTTAGAAACTTTATGCCAACTTAAAACATCGCGCTTGCTTGAGGCGGCGTGCAAACTGGGATGTGTTGTATCTGGCGCCGACGAAGGGCTGATTAGTGCCGCTTCGAATTATGCCAAGTATTTAGGACTTGCATTTCAGATTGTTGATGATATTCTCGATATTGTTGGTGATACCGAAAAGCTCGGCAAACCAACCGGTAGTGATTCTGAAAACAATAAATCAACCTTCGTTTCGCTTTTAGGTTTAGAAAAAGCAAAGCTTTTGGCAGAAGAATACACAGAAAAAGCTATTGCTTCATTAGAAGTGTTTGGAGACTCTGCCGAACAGTTGATTTTGTTAGCAAAGGATTTGTGTTATCGTGATTATTAATTTACGCCGAGAGGGTTTTACATTTGGATTATAAATATTTAAGCGAAATTAATTCGCCCGATGATTTAAAGCAATTAGACGTAGATAAACTTAATATTTTATGTGCTGAAATCAGGGATGTTATTATGGGCACGGTTTCGCTTAATGGCGGCCATCTTGCTTCGAACCTTGGAACTGTTGAATTAACCGTTGCACTACACAAGGTTTTTAACTCGCCAAAGGATTCAATAATATTCGATGTTGGGCATCAGTGTTATACACATAAGCTTATAACCGGTCGTTTTAAAGATTTTTCTACCCTTCGCCAAAATGGAGGTATTTCCGGTTTTCAACGACCTATGGAAAGCCAACATGACCCTGTTGTTACAGGACATAGCAGCACTTCAATTTCAACCGCTTGTGGTATATCTTATGCCAATAAACTTCAGAACAACGGAAACTATACTGTCGCTGTTATTGGAGATGGTGCATTAACCGGCGGTATGGCATTTGAAGGACTAAACAACGCTGTTGGTAAATCTGAAGGCTTAATTATTGTTGTTAACGATAATAAAATGTCTATATCTAAAAACGTTGGTGCACTCGCTCGTTCATTGAGTAAGGTTAGAACCAATCCATCTTACTATAACTTGAAATCCGTTGTGGAAAAGGCCATTTCGAAAATACCTTTAATTGGAAAGCCGATTAGAAACAGTATTTACAATTCTAAGCTAATGCTGAAAAATGTTATCTATCATAACAATGTTTTTCAGAGTTTAGGTTTTCAGTATTTGGGACCAGTTGACGGACACAACATTTCTAAACTTACTCAGGTTTTTGAAATAGCTAAAACCTCTAAGCGGCCTGTTATAGTTCACACCCTAACGGTTAAAGGAAAGGGCTATAAGTATGCCGAGGCCAGCCCCAAAAACTATCACGGTGTAGCTCCGTTTGATGTTGAAATCGGTGTTGAAGAAAGCGGTAACAGCAATTTTTCCGGAGAATTTGGTAAAGCTTTATGCAGTATTGCTGAAAAGGATAACAGAGTGTGTGCAATTACGGCTGCTATGTGTGAAGGCACAGGCCTTTTAGAGTTTAGTACAAAATATCCGGACAGATTTTTCGATGTTGGTATTGCCGAGCAACATGCCGTGGGATTAGCAGCTGGGCTTGCGGTAAAAGGAATGCGTCCATTTTTTGCTGTTTATTCATCTTTTTTACAACGTGCATTTGATCAGGTAATGCACGATGCCGCAGTGGCTTCCTTGCCTGTTACAATTTGTGTGGATCGCGCAGGTCTTGTTGGTAATGATGGTGAAACTCACCAAGGTGTATTCGATGTATCTATTTTTTCATCCTTGCCCAATGTAAAGATATTTTCACCAACGAGTTATACCGAATTAAAGCTTTTACTGGAGAATGCAGTTAAACGCGATGACGGTGTATGGATTATCAGATATCCAAGAGGCTCGGAGCCGAAAGATATCCCCGATTTTAATACCGATTTAAATTATCTTTTTTTCAATAATAATTCTGATATCTGCGTTATTTCTTATGGTGTAACTTTTGCGGCTTGTTATAAAGCTGTAGGCAATGAATTTGACCTTTTAAAATTGAATCTAATAAATAATTTCGATAAAGATTTAATCAATAAATTACTAAATTATAAAAATATATTTTTCTTTGAAGAAACGGCAGCTGCCGGCGGTATAGGTGAAAAACTTTGCACTTGTTTAATTAAGCAAGGATATAATGGAAAATTTCACCATAAAGCCATTAAGTCAGAGTATGTTAAACAGGCTACGCAAGGTGAACAAAGAAGATGGTATGGCTTAGACGATAAATCAATTGCTGAAATGGTGCACGAAAGGCAGGATGATTAATATCAGCGAGAAATTGAGACTGGATACAGCGGTTTTTGAACAAGGCTATGCAGATAGTCGAGAAAAGGCGAAAGCTCTGATAATGTCCGGAGTTGTGTTTGTAAATAATCAAAAAGCAGATAAGCCGGGTCTTACTCTTAAAGACGGTGACCTGCTTGAAGTGAGAGGTAATCCTCTTAAATACGTTAGTCGTGGCGGGTTAAAGTTAGAAAAAGCTATGAAGGTTTTTGGCTTGTCGCTTGATGGCTGTATTTGTGCCGACATTGGTGCTTCTACAGGTGGATTTACCGATTGTATGTTGCAAAACGGTGCAAAAAAAGTTTATTCAATTGATGTAGGCTACGGTCAACTTGCCTGGAAATTAAGAAATGATTCAAGGGTTATTAATCTTGAAAGAACAAATTTCAGTTATGTCACAAGGTAGAATATTCCTGATGAATTGGACTTTGCTTCGGTTGATGTATCCTTTATATCCCTTAGTAAAATTTTACCTCCTATGCACGCACTATTGCGAAATGGTGCAACGGCTGTATGTCTTATAAAGCCACAGTTTGAAGCGGGCAAGGAGAAGGTTGGTAAAAAAGGCGTTGTCAGAGATATTTCTGTTCACAAAGAGGTTGTGGAAAACGTTACCTCTTTTATGATAGATAACGGTTTTTCTATATTAGGAATTGAATTCTCTCCTATAAAAGGTCCTGAAGGAAATATAGAGTATTTAGCCTACATTGAAAAGTCTGATAATCCGCAATATTTAGCTGAAATTTCAGCGGAAGAGATCGTTAATCGCTCTCACGCTGTATTATCTTGATACTGGAGAAATATTATGAAGGTTTCGTTAGTAGTTAATTTTGAAAAAGAGAATTCAATTGATATTGCTAAAGCCACTGCTGAACTGTTATATAGCAATAATGTCTGTGTTTACAGTGATGTTGATACAGTTAATAAATTGGACTTAACTTTTATAAAAGCTGTTGATAATAAATTTTCTGTATGCGATGTCATTGTAGCCATAGGCGGCGACGGCACAATAATACATACTTCAAAACAGGCAACTATGTTCAGTAAACCTATTTTGGGAATTAATTCAGGCAGAATAGGGTATCTTGCTGCTGTTGAATGTAGCGAATTACATAATATTATTAAAATTATTGCTGGCGATTATTGCATTGACGAACGCATTATGTTGGATATAACTCTTTTTTCCAATTCTAAAAAAACAACCTATACTGCCTTGAATGATGCTGTGATTTGTAAGGGCTCATTATCAAGAATGATTGATATGGAAGTTGATATAGAAAATCATCCTTTACGTTATCGTGCAGATGGATTAATTGTATCGACCCCAACCGGTTCAACAGCTTATTCGCTTTCGGCCGGTGGACCATTGCTTCACCCAAGGCTTGATAATATATTACTCACTCCTATATGCCCTTATGCGTATATTACAAAAGCTATGGTTGTTCCATCCACAACCGATGTGGTTATATCTGTAGATATTGATAACGAGAAGGAGGCATATCTTACAGTTGATGGCGAAGTAGCTGTGAAAATTGCCCGTTATGATAAAATTAAAATTTCCAGATCTGATACAACTGTAAAACTTATCAGATTGAAATCTGAATCTATATTTGATCGCTTGAACAATAAAAATATCCAATAGGAGCGTATATATAATGAAAAACAGCAGGCAAAATGCTTTATTGAATCTTATTAAAAATAATGTTATAGATACACAAGAGAAGCTTCAGTTTGAATTAAGAGAATTAGGCTTCAATGTTACTCAGGCAACAATTTCAAGAGATATAAAATCTCTTAACATTATTAAAGGATTAGATGGTGAGGGTAACTATCGTTATCGCGTACACGAAAATTCACGTAAGGATAATCAAGATAGATACACCGAAATTTTTAAGCGTTCTACTTTAAGTATCAGAGCTGCAATGAACGATGTTATAGTAAAATGCTACAGCGGCACTGCCTCGGCTGCGTGTGCGGCAATCGATAGTCTGTATCCCGATATGTCGCTTGGAACTCTTGCCGGTGATGATACCATTCTAATTATCACTGCCGATGAAAATTCGGCTACCACTTTAGTTACTATGCTTAATTCTATACTTGAAAGTTAGGGGATATAAGTCTTGCTCCAAAATCTTATTATTAATAACATTGCTGTTATTGAAAATGCTGAACCTGTTTTTGAAAACGGTCTTAATGTATTAACGGGTGAAACTGGCGCAGGTAAATCTATTATTGTTGATTCTATAAATGCAATTTTAGGCGAAAGAACATCTCGCGACATAATTCGTACCGGCTGTGATAAGGCGCAGGTTGTTGCGGTATTTCAAGATGTTTCTGAATTTTGCAAATCGGTTTTTTCAGATTATGGTATTGAAGAAGATAACGGACAATATATCTTTCAAAGAACCTTATCTACCCAGGGAAAAACAGTATGTAGAGTAAACGGTATACCGGTTAACACAGTTGTATTAAAGGATATTGGTAAGTATTTGATAAATATACACGGACAACATGATAATCAATTACTGCTTAATCCGGAAAATCATATTACTTATCTTGATGCTTATGCTGAAAACAGCGCTTTGCTTACCGACTATCAAGCTTCTTTCAAGCGGTTTAAAGAGATAAGAAAAGAACTTGTAAAGCTAATGGAAATTCATTCCAGTCAGCAAGAGCAATTGGAACTACTTAAGTTTCAGTACGAAGAACTTGAGGCTGCAGATATAAAGCCGGGCGAAATTGATACCTTAAAAGCATCAATTTCTGCTATGGAAAATCACGAATCATTGCAGAAAACACTTTTATATTTTACAAATCTTCTATCCGACGATGAAGACGGTGGAGCGGTATCTAAGCTTAAACACGGGAATGCTGAACTGTTGCGTCTTTCCGACCAGCATCAAGGTGTTGCAAAGCTTAAGGAACGATATTCCTCTTTGCTATACGAACTTTCTGATATTAAGGAAGATGCAGCTAATATATTAAACAATCTTGAATTCAACTATGAAACTTTAGAAAATTATCGAAATAGACTTGACTTTTTATACTCACTTATGAGAAAATACGGTAATAGTGAGGAAAAAATGCTTGAATATTTTTCAGAATGTGGACAAAGGCTCAAAGAGATGGAAATTACCGAAGGTAATATTCCTCAACTTGAGAAAACGCTGATAACTGTTCAAAACGAGCTTATTGAAAAAGCAAAGGCACTTTCTGTTTCTCGTACCTCTGCAGCAAAAAAACTTTCGGCTGAAATATGTGATATTCTTAAATTCCTTAATATGGAAGACGTGGAATTCGAAGTTGCAAATACCGAGGGTAACTATAATTCTTTCGGAACAGATAGAATTGAGTTCTTTATTTCTGCAAACAAGGGTCAACAAAAGATGCCTCTATCGAAGGTGGCCTCCGGCGGAGAACTTTCGCGCATAATGCTCAGCATTAAAAGCGTGCTTGCCGATAAAGATAATGTTGACACATTGATATTTGATGAAATAGACACCGGAATCAGCGGCAGGGCTGCTCGCAAAATAGGTATACAGCTTAAAAGAGTATCTAAACTACGCCAAGTTATATGTATAACTCACCTTGCTCAAATTGCAGCAATTGCAGATAACCATATGCAGATTAGTAAGGAAACTAAAGGCAACAATACCTACACCTCTGTCTGTACTCTTACAGGAGATGATAGAATTCACGAGGTGGCAAGAATTATGTCCGGCTCTGATATAACCGATAATTTATATAATACAGCTAAGGAATTAATTGAATCCGAATCGGCTGAGGAATAAAAGGAGATTTTTTTTATGACACTTTACGAAGAATTAGTTGAACGTGGGCTTATTGCTCAGGTTACAAACGAAGAGGAAATTAAAGAAATGATTAATAATGGTAAGGCAACCTTTTATATTGGTTTCGACTGTACTGCCGACAGCCTTACCGCTGGCCATTTTATGGCACTTACTTTAATGAAGCGACTGCAGTTAGCGGGCAATAAGCCTGTTGCTCTTATCGGCGGCGGTACCACTATGATTGGTGACCCTTCTGGCCGAACCGATATGCGTAAAATGTTAACTAAAGAGGATATCGACCACAATGCCGCTTGCTTTAAGCGTCAGATGGAGAACTTTATAGATTTTTCTGACGGTAAGGCTGTTATGCTTAATAATGCCGATTGGCTTTTAGAGCTTAATTATGTTGAACTTCTTCGCGAGGTTGGCGCCTGCTTCTCTGTTAACAATATGCTCAGAGCTGAGTGCTATAAGCAAAGAATGGAAAAAGGTCTATCTTTCTTGGAATTTAACTATATGATAATGCAGTCTTACGACTTCTATTATCTTTTCAAAAACCACAATTGTAATATGCAATTTGGCGGTGACGACCAGTGGTCTAATATGTTAGGCGGTACCGAGCTTATCCGTAAAAAGTTAGGCAAAGATGCTCACGCTATGACCATAACTCTTCTTACCGACTCTCAGGGCAAAAAGATGGGTAAAACAGCAGGTAATGCTGTATGGCTTGATGCCAATAAAACATCTCCTTATGATTTCTATCAATATTGGAGAAACGTTGACGATGCCGACGTTATTAAGTGCTTGAAAATGCTGACCTTCCTGCCTCTTGATACCATTCGCGAGTATGAAAAGCTTGAGGGAAGTGAGCTTAACCGTGCTAAAGAAGCGTTAGCTTACGAACTTACACAGATGATACACGGTGCTGAAGAGGCTGATAAAGCACAAACTACAGCTCGTTCGCTTTTCGGAAACGCTGCCGATATTTCTAATATGCCAACAACTGAGCTTTCTGCAGATAATTTTACAGACGGTAAAATAACTGTTTTAGAACTTATGTTGGCTGCAGGTCTTATACCTTCAAAAGGTGAAGGCAGACGCTTGGTTCAGCAAGGTGGCGTATCTATCAGCGATAAAAAAGTAACCGACCCAAATACTTCCTATGCACCGGAAGATTTCGCCGACGGCATTGTGCTTAAAAAGGGCAAAAAGGTTTACCATAGATTTCTTGTGAAATAATTCCAGCAGCCTCTCGTAATACGGGAGGCTGTGTTTTATACACTTGTGAAAACTTAATTCCACTTTTTCTGATTTTTTATTCGTGGTATAATTTAAATAGAAAATCAGAAAGGATGATGATTTTGAAAAAATTCACAGCGTTTCTTTTATCAATTTGCTTGATGATTTCTGTTTTTCAATATATACCTGTTGTTGCGTTTAGCAGTGCTGGCTATACTGTTGAAGAATTTACAAGTCGTACAGCAAAAATCAACACCGAATCAGCTTTGATCTCTGATTCAGCAAATGTTTCCTTTACCACAACTGCTTCCGGTAGCGCTCCCCAAAGTCTGAGTTATTCTCCGTATACTCTTTTAACTAATGAAGATACGCTGAATTCAGATGGCACTACCTACAACGGTGAGGAATACGGCGGTAGAATCTACTGTCCAAACGGAAAACCCGACAGCACCACCATAGAAAGGCTGACAAGCGGAAATTACTGGGTCGAGCTGAAATACGATTTTGGTTCGGTTGTTGAAATTTCCGACATTCTCGTCAGTGCGGCAAACAGCGGCGCATTTATGACGGGCGAATATAAGGTATACGCTTCCGAAAGCGTAGATTTTCCCGAAGCCGAAGAGCATGGTGACACATATCTTCTGCATCACTATGTCAATGAAAACAATATCATTGCCCAGAGCTATTCTTACAAAGAAAGCATCACCGCAAGATACGTTACTCTCAGAATAATAAACCCAATGAGAGTCATGTATAAAACCGACACCGAGGCGTTGCAGACAATTATTGACGAACAGCAATGGCAGGAATCTATAAGACCCAGAATTTATAAATTCTTAATTTACGGTAAGTATCAGGCGCCTGTTGTTCTTAATTCAAATCTCAGCGCCACCTCAAGCAACAACAACCCAATTTATCCCGATATCGACACCTATGGCAGTCTTACAAATGCCAACAAGGTTGATTATTTTTCTTTATCCAAAGTGCACTATGTAAATGATGTCACCGATGGCGATCCTGTTTGGACAGCCTCGGAAGCCACAGGCCCTGCCAAGCTTTATAACAACGCTTACGACGATAGTCAATGCTGTAATGATTACTTCTTTGTAGACAGAACCAATAGAGTGCTTTTTGTTGACGGCTCCAGAAGATATCTTGATTATATCTATGATTTAGGCACCGTTCACGATATTAGCCATATTTCGGTCGTTCACGGCAACGCTGATACTCTTATGACAGGTCACTATAAGATATATGCATCCGTCAGCGAATCCCGTGATTTCACCGAAGACGACCTTCTGGTAAATTATGAAAACAAAAATTCTCTTCGTGCACAGACGTTCAGCATAACCGAAGGCAACAAGGTTTATGCCAGATATATATGCTTAAGAATATTAAACCCTGTGAATTATAAGTATACCCTGGACCCAACTGCTTCTGATTGGTTTGTAAATAACGGTTATGTTCCGTCTGCTCGAATTTCAGAATTCCAGGTTTACGGAGAGAATGTAGGTAAAATAGCATTGAATAACACATTAAGCGGAACAAGCAACGCAATTAAATTCCCCGAATTAACTGAATATAATAGCATTACCAACCCCGATAACGCTGATAATTTCACCCTTTCCGCAATACGTTATAAAAACGATACAGGTAGCTGGAAAGCCGAGAACGTTACTGCAACCTTTGGCGCGCTTCCCAAACTTTACGATGGTGTAGGTAACCATACCGACAATTTCCCCGGAAGCGGTTTTTACGTTGATAAAACCAACTCAAAATTGTTGTTAGACGGAACAAGGCGCTACACCGACTTCGTTTATGATTTAGGCGCTGTACACGACGTCAGCCATATCGCAGTAGTTCACGGCCACTCCGATTCAGCTGGGGCGTTAAATGCAGGTCATTATCAGATTTATGCCTCCGAAACTAAATCTGCAAACTTCACAGAGGCTGACCTGCTTACCGATTTCTACAACGACGGAGCGCATCGCTCTCAAACTTTTGAGGCGAAAGATACGGTTTATGCCCGTTATGTTTGTTTGAGAATTATCAACCCTATAGCAACAGAATATGCCGCGGCTGATTATACACCCACCACTAATCAGCTTACACAAGACCACTTGGTCGCAATTCGTCTCGGTCAGTTCCAGGTGTACGGAACCCGTTTGCCCGGTCAGGTTACAACCACAGGCGGTGTAATCGATGGATGGGCGCATTATAAAAACCACGTAGATATCACCAAAAACCTTATTGCTGATAAAGCCCCTGAATCAGTTACGTATATTAATACAGATGCGGGCGTAACCACTCCCAAAACTCCCAACTGTACAACCAGCGGTATTACTTCAACAATCAACGCCTACGACGGTCAGACTCAGGGCGGCGGTAACGTTTGGTTTGTTGAGGGTGAGACCACTTCAAGCGGCTTCAAGGTAACGGGACTTATTGACGATGAATCCAGGCAGTATCTCCAGCTTACCTATCAGTTGGATAAAACCGCTAAAATCACCGATTTCGCATTGCTCGGCCATAGAGAATTAAGCCTGAGCCCGTCACACTATAAGGTTTCTATTGCCAACAGTAAGGATGACCTGTTCACCGATAATGCCGTTACCGTTGACATAAGAACTCAATCCTACGAATACACCGTCGCAACCTTCGATAAAGATGAAGAAATCAGCGGCTCCTGGGTTGCCGTTCGTGTGATTTGCGGCGTAACAGAGGCTGCAATCGGCGGCACTATGGATAAGAGTGCATACTATTCTAGAGTTTCTCACTTCCGCTTGGGCGGTGAATGGGCAGAAGAGGATATCGCCGCAGACAATCTAACAGTAGTTGCCGATAAATCCGTTGCAACAGTAAGCGAAAGCAACGTGCTGGGTCGCCTTGATAACAACGGTAACGCCTGTAAGGGTAGTGCGTACATAACCGTAACAGCTTCTGAATCCGCATCCGATAAGGATGGTTACTATAGCTTCAGCGGTTGGTACAACGGCGAAACACTCATTAGCAACGAATTAACATACGACTACTATTTGACCGACACCGCAACCTCCCTTACCGCAAAATATGATACACATAAGTCGTTCACCGTTTCATATATGGACGCTTCGGGCAATCTGCTTTACGAAACCTATGTTAAAGAAAATTCCACTATATCCGACTCTGAAATATTAAACGCATCGCTGAGCGTTCCCGAGCTCCACGGATATGTCAGAGTTCTTGACGAGAATAATCTCCAAATATGGAACAGCAGCGATCGGGAGCCTATAACAGAAGATACTGTTTTAACACCTATTTACAAATCCTCTGAAGACACCTATTCCGTAACTGTTACAACAAGTGAAGGTAGCAATACCGAAAAAATGCGTTTTGACCAACGCTTCAAGCTTAACGATACCAATGCAAAGGCTTGGACGCTTGGCGGTAAAGTTATCTCATACGATACAAGTGTTACTTTGTACGTCAGCGGAAATATGGATATTGCGGCAGAGTACGATAACGTCGAACCTGTAAACACCCTTACTATTATGGATACTGTTAAAAATCAGGATTCTTTATCTGTACTTGTTCGCCTTAACAATGTCACAGGCAAAGAGATTGAGTCTGTCGGCGTGATTTTCGTAAGTGGAAACACCTACGATGCTGTTGGCAACGTAGATTGGACCGAGGATAACCTGAACGGATATCAAAGCGTTAAGGTTGAGCTTGACACTCTTAACGGCTCTGAATATATGTGTACGTTATACGATATTAACAGAGAAAAAGAAGTTACCCGTGTTGCTAAAGCATTCGTTAAGTTTACAGATGGAACCGTTATCTTTAGTGATGCAACTGAAAAACAGGTATTTAAGAGCGGACTTTGCAATCCTTTGATTCCTACCGATAGTGAAAACAAACCAGCCGACCCATGGGTAGTATATCACGAAGGTTACTACTATCTCTGTTTTGGCGCTGTCAGCTCCGACGGTTACGGAATTTACATCACTAAGTGCGAGAGCTTGTTCGATTTAGATAATCCTATTGAACGCGTGCAGGTTTATAAGGGTACGGAAGATCCCCTTACCAGCTCAAGCTGGTACGCTCCCGAGCTTCACAACGTGAACGGTAAGTGGTATGTATACTCCGCCCCCGCCATTGCCGCTGATTCTACAGGTTCTCACTCCATGTATGTTCTTGAATACGATGGTGACAGCCCCTTGGCCGACGGTGAAAACACCAAGTATACAGGTCTCGGCTTTATGACAGGACTTAACGAAAACGCCTGGCTCAACATTGACGGTACCTACTTTGAGTATGAGGGCAAGGATTACTTCATCTGGTCTGACCAAGGTTCGCTTAAAATTGGTGAGCTGACCGATCCCACAACCGTTGTTAACACAGTAACCATTGCATATCCTCAGTATGAATGGGAAAAGAACGTTTCCTCTCTCAACGAAGGTCCTGCAATTCTTGAACACAATGGTGATATATTCCTCAGCTTCTCTGCAAGTGATAGCCAGAGCGATTACTATGCAATTGGTATCATAGAGTTTGCAGGTGGCGATCCTCTTACTGCTTCGAACTGGACCAAATGGTCAGAGCCTGTGCTTACACAGAATAAGGAAGAGGGGATTTACGGTCCCGGTCATAATAGCTTTACTAAGGTGCTTGTAAACGGCAACTGGGTTGATTATATCGTATACCACGCGCATAATAAGTCTGTAACAGATGGCGAAGTATCCACCGCTTGGAACGCTCGTACTGTTATGGCTCAGCCGTTCTATTGGGATACTAACGGTAAACCTGTATTTATGCCTGTTTCCAAAAGCATATATTAACCTGAAGGAGAAATAAAGATGAAATACATAAAACCGCAAATAGAAATTATCTTTACGCAATCCGAAGAGTTTTGCGCAGAATCTTCATCGGCAACCGAGGCAAAAAATGGTTTTACCTTAAACACCGCGATAGGTAAAGATACATTGGATGATTGATATAAAAGGTGCGGCGTTCATTACGCTGCACCTTTTAATATACACTTTTATATAGTTTTATACACTTTAATTGATTTTTATGAAATAATATAATATAATTAAGTTAGGCGGTGATACATCGTGTATTATATGATTGGCGGTAATGGGCCAAAAGATATTGAGCAATTAAAGAAAAGTCCATTTGGAAAGATGTTAATAGTCAGGCACGTGGGGCACGATAATGAGGGTTCCGAGGGTACTACCGACAGACTGTCGGGCTGGGTTGACTATATGCTTCTGTACGTAAAACGTGGAGATGTAACCTTTATTATTGACGGTGAAGAAATAGTTGCCCTAAAGGGCGAAGTTTTTATTGTTCCGCCGACTGCCAACTATAGTTTTGGAAAGAACATAGGCAGTGAAACCTACTTTATGCATTTTGAGGGTAAAGAAATCGTTGAACATTTTGGTTTAACCAATCTCAGATATAAAGTGAATGCCACTTTGGAATTTGAAAATATTTTTAATCAACTAATGTTTCAGGGAAATCTCCCTCTTCAATACCGTGCAGAGGTTACTTCAATTTACGGTATGCTTATTCTTTCTTATGTTGCAAGATACTCCGAAGGTGCCGGCTCTGAAATTAAAACGCCGCACGATTTAGCTTTTTCTGTTCTTAATTGGAGCTTTAGAGGTACGGCCAGAATTTCGGATTTTGCTAAACGAGCCGGATTTAGCGAGGCAGAGTTTACACGGCTAATAAAAGAAAAAACAGGAATGACACCGAAAGAATTTATTACTTTTAGAAGAATTGAGGAAATCAAGTCGGAAATTATTAATTCAGATCGCAAATATAAAGATATTGCAGCCCACAGCGGTTATCTTGATTATCAGTATTTTGTAAAAATATTCAAAAAACATACAGGTATGACCCCGAAAGAGTACAGAAAAAAATCAAGAGAACAAAGGTTATAAGTTTATAATGCGCACCATTTGAAGTCGATGCTTTATTGGTGCGCATTTTTGTATACTTAAGATGAATAATATTAATTTATATCACATATATTTTACCAATAAACTTGAAAAGGGAGCGAGATTATGGATATTAATATAACTAAACAAGCCGTATCTGCTAATGAAGTTGTTTTTGAACAAACAGTTGAACAGGCTGTTGATTTTGATTTCACTATGCCCGATTATTATCCTGATATTGTAAGGATATTAAAATGCAAACTAACTCCGCAAATACACTCTAAAAATATTACCGGTGATACTTTAACTATTGATGGTAGTGCGTTGATTACAGTTATTTACTGTAATCAAAGTAATAATATTTGCAGCTTTGAAAATAATTTTGAATTCCAAAAGAAAATACAGGTAGGCGACATTGATGAAAAACGACTTATTGAAGCTCAAATAAATCAGGATTATGTAAATTGTAGAGCAATAACTCCCAGAAAGATTGATGTTCATGGAGTTTTGTCAATTAAAGCAAAAATTCTTTGTACCAACCCAAAGGAAATTGTTACCGATATTGATTGTGAAGGTATGCAATTAAAAAGCGGAACTTGTCCGGCAACTAATCCTTTAGGATTTTCCGAAAAAGTAGTTGTTATTGAAGAGGATTTAGAACTTAGCCGCGGTTCGGGAAATATTTTGTCGGTTTTAAGAAGCGATGTAAATACAATTATAGAGCAATGTAAACTAATAGGAAAGAAAGCGGTTATTAAAGGCGATATTACTGTCAATGTTTTGTATTGCACAGAGGATGGAAACGTTGAAAAGTGTGAAAATAGAATACCCTTTAATCAAATAATAGATATGAACATAGAAGGGGAGGAGTGCGTAGTTTCGTCAGAAGTAAAGGTACTATCTTCATCCGTTAAGCCGCGAAATAATCTGTCAGGCGAATCTAAATCTTTTTCTTTTGAATGTAAATTATCGATAATCGCTTTTGCCAGTTGTGAAAATGATATTCCGGTTGTGTATGATGCTTTTAATACTAAACATAATATTGAAATCGAAAGTGAAAGTATTACTTTTAAGAAATTGCATTCCACTGTAAACGAAAGATATATGTGCAAAAAAAATCTCGATTTTTCAGAAAGAACCTTTGGAACCATAGTAGATACTTGGTGCGAAAACAAGGTTGGTCAAGTGAAAATTATTAACGGTATTCTAACATTAAATGGTACTTCTTTAATTTGTATTCTTGCTTATGATTGCGATGGTTTGCCGCAATATTTTGAAAGAAGTATAGATTACGAGTATTCCAACACTTTACAAAGTGAATTGAATAATTTAATTGCAGAAGCCGAAGTTTCTACTGCATCGTGTACATATACTGTAATTGCTGAAGATAAAATTGAAGTAAGAATTGAGTTGTGTGTTTCTGCAAGAATTTATTCTGTAATAAACGAAAGTATTATAACTAAAGCAGAAATAGACTCCGCACCAACCGACAGAGCAAAAAAAGCGCCAATAATAATGTATTATGCCCATAGCGGCGAAAATATATGGGATATATCTAAAGAATATAATGCATGTTGCAGCGATATTATGTCGATAAACGAATTAGAGGAGGATCAACTTTCAGTAAATAAGGTATTGCTTATACCATAAAATTAAGAGGCAGATAGTAAACTATCTGCCTCTTGAACTTATGCATTCACATAAAATTTTACCATATTTTGCAATAACACATCTCTATCGATTTTACGGATAAGGCTGCGTGCATTGTTATGTGTTGTGATATAGGTCGGATCTTCAGAGAGAATGTATCCGACTATTTGGTTAATTGGATTGTAGCCTTTTTCCTTAAGTGCGTTATACACCTGGAACATAATTTCGTGAATTTCGCGTTCATGCTCGGTTCCAAGTGAAAATGTCATAGTCTTATCATTCATACTCATCACTCCTTTATTGATATATTACTATAAATTTGTTAAAAAATCAATAGTAAATTATGAACGTAAGTTTGCGCCTAAATCTTGGAGTAACTTAAACACTTTATTCATTACTCCGTCTACCTGTTCATCGGTGAGTGTGGCTTCTTGCGAGCGAAGAGTTAAGCTATAAGCAACACTTTTTTTGCCTTCGGGTATCTGCGCGCCCTGATATACATCAAAAAGCTCTAAGTTTTCACACAAAGCACCAGCGCCTTTGCGAATAGCTGCATCTAAATCACCTACAGGGAGTTCTGCATTGCAAAGCAGGGCAATATCTCTTGTAACTGCAGGGAATTTTGGTAGCGGTTTATATAAGATGGGTTTCTGTTTGAAATTGTATAAATATGGCAGTTTGATTTCTGCTGTATAAATCTTTTTATCAATTCCGTATTGTTCTGCAACTCGGGGATGAACTTCACCAAGTACAGCAATTTTTTCGCCGTTTATAACAGCATTTGCTTGTCTGCCTGGATGCAAATAATTTTCAAATGATTTAACAAATGTAGCGTTTACACCAAAACCGCCAAAAACATCCTCTACAATGCCTTTTAAAGTGTAAAAATCTTCATCGTTTCCGTAAAGACCAATACAAAGCTCGGGTATTTCTTCTGGCTGTTTATCCAATGGCATAGAATCTGCTACAAAAATTTTACTTAATTCGAACATTCTTGCCCCGGCAATTTTACGGTTGTAATTGGTGGAAAGAGTAGAGAGCATACTGGTAACAAGTTGAGTGCGCAGTGTAGAGTATTCATCGCCTAAAGGATTTAAAATTTTAATACCATTAAGGCGTTTGTCACCTTCGTTAAGATTCAAAGTTTCAATCGCTTTAGAGCTGATAAAGGAATAAGTTGCAATTTCACGAACTCCGTTATCTATTAAGATATTTTTAATTTTAGTTGCTTTTATTCTTTCAGGTAGTTGCTTGCCACGAGTTACAACTCCATTCATCGGTTTACCGACCATATGGTTGTAGCCATAAATTCTTATAACTTCTTCTGCTATATCTGCCTTGCCCTCGATATCATCGCGTAGTGAAGGAACCATACAATGCAACATATCGTTTTCAAGGGTGGTAGGTATTTGCAAACTATTAAGTATTTGAACCATTTTATCTGCAGGAATTTCAACCCCGAGAAGTTCGCAAATTCCCTTTACCGAAACATTAAGTTCGCGAGGTGCGGGTAATCCTTCATTAAGATCTATTAAGCCGTTAGCAATATCGCCGGCATCTAAATCGTAAATAAGTTGAAGCGCACGATTCATTGCATATTCAACGTTGTTAATATCAACGCCGCGCTCAAATCTGCCGCTTGATTCGGTTCTGACACCCAGTGCTCGGGAGGTTTTTCTAATGTTATCGCGGCGGAATTTGGCACATTCTAAGAATAGGTCTTTTGTATCTTCTTTAATTTCGCTATTAAGACTTCCCATAACACCTGCAAGGCAGGAGGGAGCTGCTGCATCGGCGATAACAAGCATATCATCTGTTAAAGTGTGTTCTTTTTCATCTAAAGTTACAATTACTTCGTTCTGAATTGCATTTCTGATGATTATTTTATCACCTTTTATATCGCGTTTGTCGAAGGCATGCATAGGCATACCGGTTTCAAGCATAACGAAGTTGGTGATATCTACTATGTTGTTAATAGGGCGCATGCCTGCTGATTTAAGGCAGGTTTTAAGCCATTCGGGAGATTCTTTTATTCTAAGATTATTTACAACTCTTCCGCAGTATCTGGGGCAAAGGTCAAAATTCTTGTTTTCTACTGTAATTTGTGCATTGGCATCAACATCAGTAGTTTCGTAATAAGGTTTTGGCATTCTGAACTCTTTACCTAAAACCACCGACACTTCACGAGCTATTCCAAGAACACTTTGGCAATCAGGGCGGTTTGCTGTTACGCTGAAATCTATAATATAGTCATCAAGCTTCAGAATTTCCCGCATATCGGTGCCGGGTATGGGCTGACCCTGTAAAATCATAATTCCATATACCTCTGCGCCGGGATAATCTGCTTCTGTAAGACATAATTCTTCACCAGAGCACAGCATACCGTTTGAAGGAACACCGCGAAGTTTACCTTTAGTTATTTTCATTCCGTTAGGAAGCAGGGATTTGTGAAGTGCGGCCGGAACATAAGCGCCTTCAAATACATTTTGAGCACCGGTAACAATTTGTACAGGCTCGCTTGCACCTACATCGATTTGACAAATGAGCAAATGATCGGAATCGGGGTGCTTTTCAATTTTTAATATCTTACCAACAACAACGTTGTGCATTGTTTCTGACATATCAATCAGTTCTTCGATTTCAAATCCTGCGAGGGTCATTTTATCGCATAATTCTTCAACGCTGACGTCGATGTCAACATAATATTTTAACCAATTAAGTGAAACCTTCATTATTGTTTTCCTCCCTTTATTTGCTGAACTGCTCTAAGAAGCGCTGATCATTTTCGAATAGTAAACGAATATCACTGATTTTGTAACGTGTTGTTGTAAGTCTATCTAAACCTATACCGAAAGCAAAACCTGTGTATTCATCGGGATCGATGTTACAGTGTCTTAAAACATTTGGGTGAACCATACCGGCACCAAGAATTTCAATCCAACCTGTACCTTTACAAACTCTGCAATTTTTATTTTCGCCTTTGCATTCGGGGCAACTAACGTCAACTTCAACGCTGGGCTCTGTAAAAGGGAAGAAAGAAGGGCGGAATTTAACTTCGGTTCCTTCGCCGTATATTTCTTTAGCGAATTGTTCAAGTATACCTTTAAGGTCGCACATTGTAATACCCTTATCTACAACAAGTCCCTCAATTTGGTGGAAAACAGGTGAATGTGTTGCATCTACCTCGTCGGCTCTGTAAACACGGCCCGGACAGATTATTCTGATAGGTGGCTTTCTTGTGGTCATAGTTCTGATTTGAGCTGCAGATGTCTGAGTTCTGAGCAATAAATTTTCGCCTACGTAGAAGGTGTCTTGCATGTCGCGGGCAGGATGGTCTGCAGGAACGTTCAAGGCTTCGAAGTTGTAAAAATCGGTTTCAACTTCGGGTCCGTCAACTACGTCGAATCCCATTGATTGAAAAATATCAATCATATCGTCAAGCACGATGTTTAATGGATGAAGACCGCCTTTTTTGCTGCTTTTACCCGGCATTGTAACGTCGAGTGTTTCTGCAATAAGTTGCGCATCCAGCGCCTTCTCTTTAATAGTTACTGCCATTGAATCAATTGCATTTTCAATTTCCGAGCGAACCTTGTTGGCTAATTGACCTACAATTGGCCTTTCTTCCGGTGATAAGGCACCCATACCTTTTAAAATTGCAGTTAATTCACCTTTTTTGCCAAGAAACCTAACTCTAAGGGCGTCAAGTTCGTTCTCGGTTTCGATTGATTCTAACGCATCTAAAGCGCTTTTTTGGATTTGTTCAAGTTTTTCTTTCATAAATTCTACCTCCTAAAATAAGAATCAGACTCCATCCCAAAAAAGGGACGAAGTCTGAAAAATCTTTTCTCCGTGGTACCACCCAATTTTTTGCTAACAAAAGCAAACACTCTTGCGACCTTATAACGGGGCCAACCGTCGACACCTACTATAATTTCAGCGTCGCCACTCGGGAGGGAATTTCATATTTGCTACACATAAACAAGCGCTTTCAGCCGCGGCGCTGTCTCTCTGATAAGGCAACAAATACTACTTGTCTCCGTCTTAGTGTTTGAATAACAATAATAATATATCACTTTTCATTATTATAATCAAGTGCTTTTTTAAATTAATTTAACTGTTTTGATATTTTTCGGCTTGTAAATTAAACATATATGCATATTTTCCGCCGATTTTCATAAGTTCATCGTGACTACCTTGTTCAATAATTTCGCCTTTTTCGAACATATATATTCTATCTGCGTTCCTTGTGGTTGATAATCTGTGGGAAATGTAAATAATAGTTTTATCTTTAGCGTATTCAGATATTGAATTATTAAGCTCGTATTCAGCGTCTGGGTCTAACGCACTCGATGGTTCGTCAAGAACAATAATATCTGCGTCTTTATAAAAAGCCCTTGCTATTGCTAATTTTTGTTGTTCACCGCCTGAAAGCTGCGTGCCGTCGTCGTAGAACTCGCGCGTAAGTATAGTATTGATACCATCTGGTAACTTTTCAAGCTTACTGTCAAACGTACTGTGTTTGAGGGCTTTTAAAATTTTATCACGATTTTGTTCGACGGTTTCACCTGCAACTACATTTTCGGCAATGGTTGCTGCAAAAATGCGATAGTCTTGAAAAACCGCAACAGTCCTTTTATGCAACTCTTCTATGGAAATATCCTTTAGGTTTATACCGTTATACAGTATTTCGCCGTCTTTGGGGTCATACAAGCGTAAAATAAGCTTAGTTAGTGTTGTTTTTCCTGCTCCATTATAACCAACTATTGCTATTCTTTCGCCCTTATTAATTTCCATATTAACATTGTTGAGTGCCATAATTGTTTCATCGTTCTTTTTGTAACTGAAACTAAGCCCTTTTATGGTTAGTTTTTGGAATTCTGGTGCAGCTAAAGCACCACTTATTATTTTAGGTTGATATTCCATAAAAGTAATTACTTTTTCAATATAAATTGCGTGTTCGTGGAAGCGCATTATTCTATTAATTAGGTCTCGCATCGACCAAGAAATACGCCATATACTGTTGGTTGCAACAGCAAGTCCGCCAAGGGTGATTGTTTCCGTTACTAATATACCTCTAATTAACAGTAAGTATATTACAACTTCACCCAAAAAAGGTAAAGCATTACAAATACTACCGAAAATTATCAATTTTCTGCTGTGTTTTTTTGTTATATCATTCTTTTTAAAAGTGTTTTTGCCAAATTCATCTAACAGTACTTCTTTTACGTCGGTAGAACGTATTTCTTTTGCGTAATCAGGCAACATAAACACTCTTCTAATATATCCATCCATACGATATACAGGGTTATATTCTTCGAACCTGTTTCTGCGTTCTGTGTTCAGTATGTTAGAAGTAATCATTCGCACTATTGATACTAACAATATTACTAATGTAATCCAAACATCTATTGTAAGTATAAGGGAAATCAAAGATACAGAAGTGATGATATGGCTTATAAATAATTCAACATCACGCAGTAATTCGGTTGAACGCAGGTAGGATTGTTCAAGCGACCAAATAAAATCATTATAGAATTCTGGGTCGTCGTATTTCTCAAGGTCAAGACGAAGTGCCTGCTTAAATAAACCACAATATAACTCCATATGCAGCTTTTCTTTGATTTTTGGAATGAATATCTGCCAATACCAATTTTGATACAACGACATTAACATCCAGTAGATAAGGAAAAATACTGATAGATTGACATATTTTATGAATTTTTCGCCTGTTTCCAGGTAATCCATAACATTTTTTAAAAACATAATGCCAACAAAGCTGTTAAGTCCGTTTATAATTCCGTTGAGTATTGAGAATATTATGTATGTTGGAGTGTATTTCCAAATTTCTTTAATCATCCAGAGATTGTTTTTAATAACCACCTTGGATTTTAGCTTTTTCTCCCGGTCCTTTTTGCTGAGTCTTGCTGAACGAGGACCTCTGCGAGGGTGTCCGTACATCACTACACCTCCTTATAATTCTCTGCTTGATGGCGGAACATAGTAGCATATTTTCCATTAAGCTGCATAAGCTCGGTGTGGCTTCCGCTTTCTATTACAGTTCCGTTTTCCATTAAATATACTCTGTCAGCAATAACCGCTGAAGAAAGCCTGTGTGAAATTAAAATCATTCCGCAATCGCTGCAAGCGTCAGTCATATTTTTATACATATTATATTCAGCTATTGGATCTAACGCACTGGAGGGTTCGTCAAGAATAACAAACTTATTCTCTTTAAAATAAACGTGTGATATTGAAAGCTTTTGCTGTTCACCGCCTGAAAGAAGCTCGCCGTTTTCGTCGAATTCTTTAGTCATAATAGTATCAATACCGTTGCTGTATTTCTCAATTTTTGGATACAGCCCGCTTTTTTCTAAGGACTTAATAACCCTTGGAGCTTCGCTATTGTCGTGTAATTTTAAGGTAACGTTATCGTGTACAGACATAGCATATAAATGGAAATCCTGCATAACTGTTGAAAAAGAATTTCTGTATTCTTTAATATCTAAATCTTTAATATCGGTACCGCCATAGGTTATTTTACCCTCTGCATCATATAGCCTTAAAAGTAATTTAACCAATGTTGTTTTACCGGCGCCATTGTGCCCTACAATAGCTATTTTTTCGTTATGGCCAATTTTCATTGAAACATTTTTAAGTGTGTAATCTTTTGCTCCATCATATTTAAAAGAAATGTTATGCAGCTCAATATCTCCACCTGAAAGCAGGGGAGAAGTACCGCTTTTAATTTTCGGCTCTATACTTAAAAATTCTCTTAATGTTTCTATGTATAATGCATTTTCCTGAAAGCGTAGAATATCACTTGCGGTATCTGTTAAGGTGTAAGCCAACGTGTCGACAGCATTAATTACAACAACGCAATCGCCGTACGACATTGCTCCGACGCCTATAGTTTGCCAAACAGAATATACTGTTGCGCCGATTGTACCTGATATGTTATTTATAAAGCTTATTATGTTGCCGATTATCGCTATCTTTTTACCATACTTTCCTAAAAGATTAATATTTTCTTGTGATGCTTCTCTGAATCGCTTAATATACATCTTAGGCAGATTGGAAAGTCGCATTTCTTTAGCATAATCTGCAAGGTAAAATACTCGTTGTGAATAATCTCTTCTTCGGTTTACCTCTTTTGTTGTTAAGGTTCTTTCGACACCGAGTTTATTTGATTTTGCATTTAGTGGGATGGTTATAAGTGGGATTAAAGCAAATACAAGCAACCAAGGGTCTATTGCAATAAGCAAACCAAAATTGGCAGTAAATCTGACAATTCTGTAAGATAGAGAATGAATCGAACTAATTACTGCTGTAGTTCTTTCGTCACATTCAGAAACTGCTTTTGTAAGCTTGTTGAAATATTCCGGATTTTCGTAGTTGCTCAAATCAACTTCTGCAGATTTTTCGTAAACAAGTTTTCTTACATACTCATATATTCGGTTGTTTTGATAAATTGAATGAGTTTCATTGTAATAATTGTTTAATATATGAATTATTGTTTGAAAAACAGCCCAGGTAATTAAAGTGATTATAAGTGTTGATACGTTGCCATTATTTGTTATGCAATTGATAATATATCTGAGCATAAGTGTGTAGAACACAAAATCGGCTGCAGCCCAGAACAAATTGAATGTAACGGTTATGGGGAGGTGCCACTTAGAGCCTTTTTGAATAATTTTCAGCATATAAATATTGTTAGAAATTATTCGAGCAAAAGATAGCTTAGTTTTATTTTTTTCTTTTTTCATTTATTACACCTATTAATTTATTTTTAAACAAACTTGACATTTTGAATATCCCGAATCTAAATATGTATTTAAACTACCTGTATATTCTTTACGATTTTCTGACTTGATTTTATTAACGTGGATGCAGTCTTTTAAATGAATTTTTTTAGTTTTTGTATTCAGAACATAATTATTTGTATCAGACGCGTTGTCTTCAGTTAAGTTAGAATTGTCTGTACGTTTAGAAGAATTGTCATTTTCTTCTTTATATACGTTGCTGCTTGATGTTTCGCTACTAATGGCTTCGCCCGCTACTGCGCTGTTACCGCTTAAATAGTCGATATCGATACCCGGCTGTGCATTATAGGCGTAAATATTAAACGAAATACCTTCGCCCTTATCTTCAACGGAATATCCTTCCATTTGAACACCATGACACAAAAGATTATTATTGTGGAAGACAGGGGTAACCCTATACATTACGTGGTTTCCGGTTTCCCTTACATAATCGGCCACGAGATTTTCAAAAGGAAGCATTCCTTCAACATTTAAAAATCGTGTGCCTGTAATGAGATTTAGTTTATTAGCATTTTCTGCGGTAAGTTGGTAACCAATTAAATGGCAGCGGTTGTATAAATATTTTCCATCTACTTCGTTATATTTTACTGTATGCCAGCCGCTTGGTTTAATCATACCTATTGCACCGCGTTCTTCGGTTGGCATTAAGTCTTTTCCAACACAAGCAATCGCAGTGCCGCATCTATTAAGATTATCTAACTCTGTATATTTTTCGTATGATTTGTCAGTTATTTCATTATCTGTAAATTGTGGAACGTTGTTGTTAATAACAATATATGGTTCTCCGTAAAATTCCGGAATATCAGCTATGGTTGTTGATGTTCTCTGACTAACAGTGTTATTGTCGTTTTCCGAACATCCGGTAATGAATGTTGCGGCTAAGATAAGTAATGTTAAAACCGATATAATTCTTTTCAATGTACATACACCTCCTCGGTTATTGCCTTGTGTGAATTGCCTGCAAATGTGTTTTGGGAAATAAGCTTCCATTTAGATAAATCTATACCAAAGCTTTCATCTTGCGGATACACCTTGTCCCAACGAAAAACAATAATTTTTTCAATTTGTTTCTCGGGAAATTCATTATAGTTTTCTTCGATAAAGCAATAGTCGTTTTTGCAAGCTGAATTTACAGGATCGTCGCATATAACCATATTTGGTAGGGGAAGTGAAAAAAGTTGTTTGCTGTAACCCTTTAGTAATAACCGTGAATCACTTACTATACTATATATTTTATCAATTATAACTGAATCTCTGCTTTGCCTTCTTCCGTTGAATCTCAAGCCGTTTTTTGTATCTAAACATACAATCAATGTCATATTATCACCTGTTTCGTATAGATTGTATCATATTAAACTATATTTGTGAATATCTAATTTTTTATAATTTTATTTTACATTTATACAAAGTGATGCTTTTTCAAATAAAGTGTAGACCTTTATAAATTAATATGATATAATTTCTATGAGGTGATTTTATGCGTAAATTAATAGCATTTATTATTACATTATCTTGTTTAGTCTCCAATTTATTTCTGCCTTCAACCTATGCATTAAACAGCAGCATAAATACTGAATTTGTAATTGCTTATAACGATTTTGAAAATACAGGCAGCTTTAGCAAAAACGGGTTTACTATAGCCGATTCAGGAGATGAGGCTCACGGAAAGGTGTTTGTTATACCTGCATATACCGGAGATCGTGTTCCTACACCTGACATTTATAACGTTACATACCAATGGAACCAAACAACATTAAATGTATTTCACGAGGAAGTTACTACCGGTGTAGATTACATTGTAAAATATGATTATTGGTGTGACCCTAACCATACCGGAGTGTTTTCCGGTTCGGGACCCTTCAGTTTTGCTCCGTCACATAAGCAGTTTTTCACTAATGACCATAGACACTATCCAAAATACTATAGTGATGGCCAGTGGCATAAAGATTCTATGAGCTTCACCGCCGGGGTAGGGGATGTTTCTACTTCTACAACTGCAGAGGGCTATATTAATATGAAGCCGCACACAATCCGTTCAAACGTAAAAAGCTATATCGACAATTATTGCGTCGCTATAGCCGGTGAATTCAGAATCAACAGTTCGGTATCTGTTGATATACTTAGCGATAATGTAATTATGGCTGATTCCGTTAATTCCTATAACAACAAGAACGCTTTCGCTTTGGGAGATGTAATTAAATTCAAGGTAAATTCTTCCCCGGCTTTGAAGGTTTCGGTTACTATGGGTAATTCTTTGATCAATGCCGATTCAGATGGAATCTATACAGTAACTGCTACCGACGATATCGAAATTAATGCAACGGTTGATAACAACATAATAGAAAATAATTTCTTGGTTATTGAAGATGAAATTTACCTCCAGAATATTGTAACTGTCGAATCTTTTTTCAATTCTCTTGGAGTTGATGAGAATTTTATAGAGCTTAGAAGACACGGTGAAGTTATACCGAATGACTTTTACATTTCTATTAATGACACAATTTCGTACACTGATGATAACTCTAAGCAATATAACGTTAATATAATTGGAGATATTGCCGCCGGCGGCGACGGTTTACTTAACGTTACCGATATGCTTGCGCTGTTAGACATAATTTACGGTGAAGCACAGTCTGAACTGCCCACCTTTATGTTCGATCTAAATGAAAGCGGAAGTGTAACAGTAACTGATGTAGTTCATTTAAGAGGTAAAATTATGAGTGCACCTTGCTTGGATAAAAAAGCAAATAGCAGTGTTATAAATAAAATGAATGCATTTGTCGACGACATTCTCGCTCGCTCGGGAACGGGCGCCACTCGCACAGAAATCAACAATAGTCTTTACAAGAATAACAATCGTGGAAGAATTGCTAATGTTATACGTAAGGCTATGAACGGCGAGGATATAACAATTGTTTATTTCGGAGGTTCAATTACCGAAGGTTCGGGTGGTAGTTCGGCTGCACCGTTTTCAACCAATATAACCGAAACCGGAGGATATGTGGCTTGGGTTACCAAATGGTTCAGAACATTCTTCCCCAATATTAATGTCACCGTTTACAATGCCGGCATCGGTTCAACCGACACACCTATTGCTATACACCGTATGGTAGAGGATGTGCTTGCTCATAAACCGGATTTCGTTATTAATGAATGGGCCTGTAACGATGCAGCAAGATATCCGTATAAAGTGGGAACATACGAGGCGGTGCTGCGTCGCCTTTATGAAAATGATATTGCGGTTTTACTTTATGGCTTTGCTACTAAAGACGGAGCCGGTTCTCAAGAATTGCATAAGCCCGTTGCCGATTTTTATAATACGCCCTTCGTTTCTTATTATGATGCATTTAAATTAAATTCTAAATGGACCCAATTAACTAACGACGGTACACACCCTAATATAGTTGGCCATTCATTAGCAGGTGCAACTATAGCAAATTTCCTTCAGAGTGTGTATGAAAATATTGATAAAATCACGGTTAGCGAGGCACCAATTCCCAGAGAGTATTTCCACAACGAAGCTGCGTATTACGAAGGTGCATATCTTGCAAACTTCAAAGATATATACGAAGGAAAAATAGCCGGTATTAGAATTAAATCTCTTGGTGATTTTAGAATTTCATCAACACCATTTAAAAAAGGTTGTAGAACGTTTTATCCCTGCAGCGCCGATTACTCTGCAGATGGTGTTTATAACCCGATGGTTATAGAGATTGATTCTTGTAAAACTTTATTCTTATTAGCTAAGCTGATTAATACTTCCACCAATCCTGACGGTGCGTATTATGTTAAAATCAACGGAAATACTGTTGGAAATTATACAACAAGTGACGGCCATAGTTCCACAGGATATTGCTGGGCAACCACAAGATGTTTTTATAATTCTTCCTCTCCGAAAGTTACAGTAGAAATTTACCCCAATATATCCAAAAGTGGTGGTCATGTTGATTTACTTTCTCTTTTGATTTCTTAATATTTCGAATTAAATACTTAATTTTCAGTTTATACAACTAAAAAATCAACCGTGTATCTTTATAGCTGCATGGTTGATTTTTTTTAGATAAATTACATTAAAATTTGTTGGATTTTTAGGAATTTATAAATTTTAGTAATATTTATTGCTTTTTAAAAAAATATATGTTAATATTAATATGGATAAAAGGAGGAATGTTTTTATGAAAAAAATCACTTCAATTCTTCTTACTCTCTGTTTGATTTTAAGCACCTTCAATATGTGTGCTTTAGCAAGTGGTGGGTATGGCGACTCTTTCGGTAGTGTTGAGGATACACTTCCGGACATTATTGAGCGCGATTTTGACCCGGATTATGCTGTAGCATACAACGATTTCGAGGGTGTTAGTACTTCTACTTTTAACAGCGGTTTTGCCATTGAAGACACCGGCAATTCTGCATACGGAAAAGCTTTAAAGGTTCCTGAAACCGGTTGGGCTGTTCCCGGTAGCGGTATTTGGAATGCTACATATTCTTGGAACGGTAAAACCCATAAGCTTTTCGATGAAAGTATAGTAGCAGGCAAGGATTATATTTTCAGCTATGAATATTGGTCCGACCCTAATCCTTCTGCTCCTACTATTTCCAACATTGGCGGCGCTTTTACTTTCTCTCCTCAGCACGACCAGTTATGGAACGGTGATACCGACGGCGAGGAAGGTGCTGTTTGGGCCGGTAACGACCACAGAAATGTTGCAGAGTATTTCAACGATAATAAGTGGCATCTTGACACTATTGCGTTCACTGCTAAATCCACATCACACAAGTGGATTTCTAAAGATTCTCAAGGCAATGATGTTATCAATTCGCAGACAGGTCGTCCAAACAATATTTGGTTAAAAATCAACGCCGGTTCAACCCACGTTCAGTCTTATATTGATAACTACCTTATAATGCAGGCAGGTTCTGTTTATATAGATGATGCTTCAGGTAGTGTTTCTTTTGAAGCTCTGGTTGGAGATTTTATATTACCCAGCGAAGCTAAATCTTACAACAAAAAGACCTCTGTTGCATTGGGAAGTAATATTAAATTCAAGCTTAACTCTTCCAATGTTGGTGTGTTTGTAAAAGAAGTTAAAATGGGCGATACAGTTTTAACTCCCGATTCCGAGGGTGTATATTCTGTTAAAATTATTGATGACATTAAGGTTTCTGTTGGTACAAACACCGCTCTTGTAACCGATAATTATACTGTTGATGACAATAACAATATTTATTTCGAAGACAAACTTACTACCCAAAACCTTACCGATAGCATTGGCGCGCCTTTCACTTTGCTGAATGTAAGCCGTAATAATGCAAGTATTAATAAAGACCAATGGCTTACTGCCAACGATAAAATCAGTTATTCTGTAGGCGACGTTTCTTATACAGTAAAATACATTGGTGACGTTGCTAATGGCGGCGACGGTAAATGGACAGTTTCTGACGTTGTGTCTATGGTTTCTAACATCTTAGGTAAAGAAGAAACTGATTTAAGCAACGTTTCTTTCGACCTTAACAAATCAAACACAATTACAGTTTCAGACGTAGTTGCTCTTAGAAATAAGATATTAAACTTAGACGATATCGTTTCTGCAGATTCCGAGGTGGTTAACAAAATGGATACATTCTTCAAAGATGTACTTACACGTTCCGGTACAGGTGCCACCGAGCAAGATTTAATAAATGGTATTTATAATTATGGCGACAGAACCAGAATTGCTAATGTTATTCGCAAAGCAATGCGCGGTGAAAAGATTAAGGTTGTTTACTTCGGCGGTTCTATCACTAACACTTCCGGTGGCTCCGAAAACGCACCTTTCACTAACTCTATCACCGAAACAGGCGGCTACGTTGCCTGGATAACCAGTTGGTTTAAAAAGCATTTCGGCGAGAATAGTATTGATGCTTTCAACGCCGGTATAGGTTCTACCGATACTCCTCTTGCTATCCATCGTATGGTAGAAGACGTTCTCGAAAAAGAACCCGACTTGGTTATCAACGAGTGGTCAATGAACGACGCTTCAGGTACTGCTTTTGCTTACAAGCAGGGCACTTACGAAGCCGTTGTAAAGCGTCTATTGGAAAACGATATAGCTGTTCTTCTCTATGGCTTCGCTGGTTCAGCCGGCAACACTTCTGAAGAATTGCACAAGCCTATAGCTGATTTTTACAACGTTCCCTTTATTTCGGAAAAATCTGCTTTCTACCATCTTTCCAACTTTGCAGATTTTTCTAACGATAAAACTCACCCCAACAAGGTTGGTCACGCCTTAACCGGCATAAATATGGCATATTTCTTACAGAAGGTGTATGAGGAAATCGACCGGATTGGTAATACCGAGCTTTCAGTTCCTACAACCTATTTCCACCCCGAAGCACATTATTACGAGGGTGCCTATATGGCAGACCTATACGATATTTATCAGGCCGGAGAAGAGGGCTACGAGACTCCTAACGGAGCTATCGTTAAAATTAAAGATATGGGCTCTTTCAAGTTTGATACTACCAAGACCTCCTATGGTATTGGCGGTTTCCGTAGCTATTACGGTGCCACTGCTACACTTGCTGATTCTTACGAGCCGATGGTTATTGAAATTTCTTCCTGTAAGACTCTCTTTGTGCTTAGAAAAATATTCAGCGGTATTACCGACGGTGCTTTCTATTTAGAGGTTAACGGTGAAAAGTTAACAAACAGCGAATACAACTGCAGCAAAGGTAAAACTCAGGATACCAACCCTGAAGCAGGCTATCATTGGCCCACTCCGCGAGTATTATATGATCCTGAATATACTTCTGTAGTGCTTAAAATTTACCCTGATATGTTAAATAATGATGCTAACAACAAGGTAACCTTCTTCTCGCTCTTACTTTCATAAAAACATTCTGATAATATAAAACATAGGGTGCGAAAGCGCCCTATGTTTCTTTAAATGATATTTTTTCTATGTAATTAATGGTGAATTATGAAAAAGAAATTATTAATTAGCGCTTGCTTGTATGGTGAAAGCTGTAAATATAATGGTGGGAATAACAAACTTTCTTCAATAAATAAGCTTGTAAGCAAATATGAATTAATTCCCGTCTGTCCTGAACAGCTTGGTGGATTATCAACTCCAAGAACTCCATCTGAAATTTCGGGAGATAGGGTAATCAATAAAAATGAAGAAGACTTGACTGATGCTTTTTTGAATGGAGCCGTTAAAACCTTAAGCATTGCCAATAGTAACGCTTGTTTTGCTTGCTTAATGAAAGAGCGTAGTCCTTCCTGTGGTGTAAAAAATGTTTATAATGGTAACTTCAGCGGCGAATTAATCGAAGGCAGTGGTATAACAACGCGTCTTCTTAAAGAAAATGGTTACGCTGTTTTTTCCGAAGAAGAGATTGATAATTTATTACAATATATTGATAATTAAGATTATTTGTGCTATCATAATTGGGTAAGGAGGTTGAACTTATGTCAAATATCTGGCACGATATATCACCTAAACGTATAACTCCCGAAGACTTTATGTGTGTAATTGAAATCCCCAAGGGTAGTAAAAATAAATATGAATTAGATAAGGAAACCGGCTTTTTAATGCTTGATAGAATTCTTCATACTTCAACTCACTATCCGGCGAACTATGGGTTTATTCCAAGAACCTATGGCGACGATGAAGATCCGCTTGACGTTTTGCTTCTATGCTCTGAATCACTTGAGCCACTTACACTTGTAAGAGCTTATCCAATTGGAGTAATCTCTATGATAGACAATGGTAGAAGTGACGAAAAGATTATCGCCATTCCTTTTAACGACCCTACCTATAATCAATACACTAACATCGACCAACTGCCTAAACATATTTTCGAGGAAATGCGACATTTCTTTACTGTTTATAAAAACCTTGAAAATAAAACAACGGCGGTAGATGAAGTTAGTGCACGAGATGAAGCCGTTAAGGTAATTAACGATGCGATAAACAGATATATAGATTGTTTTTGCAAATAATTTTAACTGCTTAAAACGATTTTGTTTTAAGCAGTTTTATTATTAGAAGCTTTTATATAATATTTATTAACAGTAAGTTAATTCTTTGTTGAAATAATAGTAAATATTTGGTACAATAATATTAAATACAAATATTTATATGGAGGCATACTGAATTGTCACTTCATTCAAAACCTATCGAAGATGTATTATCCTTATTAAAAACAGACCCTAATTCAGGCCTGACCTCTGAAAAAGTTGAGGCTTTGCGTGCTGATTTTGGCGAGAATCGTTTAAACGAGAGAAAAAAGAAATCCATTCTAAGCCGTTTTGCAGATCAATTCAAAGATGTAATGATTATAATTTTGATTATTGCTGCTATTGTTTCTTTTTCTGTGGTTTGTGTAGAAAAAAATTGGGGCGAGCTATTTGAACCTGCTCTTATACTTCTGATAGTTATATTAAATGCCATAATGGGTGTATATCAAGAGGGTAAAGCAGAAAAGGCTCTTGACGCACTTAAAAATATGTCTGCACCACATGCGCGAGTTATACGTAATGGCGTTGAAGCTGTTATTGATGCATCGCAGCTTGTTCCGGGAGATATTATTAAGCTTGATGCCGGAGATTTTGTACCCGCAGATGCCAGATTAATCAATAGCGTTAGTCTTAAATCCGAAGAATCGGCACTTACCGGCGAATCTTTACCTTCGGAAAAAGATGCAGCCGCAGAGGTTTCCAAAAACGCGCCAATTGGCGATAGGTCTAATATGGTATTTTCCGGCTGTAGTGTTACCTATGGAACAGCAATTGCAGTTGTTACTGCAACGGGAATGAACACCGAAATGGGTAAGATAGCCAATCTTTTAGAAGGCGAGACTGAAGTTCAAACACCATTGCAGAAAAAACTCAGTCAATTAGGTAAATATCTTGGCTTCGTAGCTCTTGCCGCTTGTGCGATAATTTTTATTGTAGGTCTTCTTAATAAGATAGAAGTGCTTCATATTTTTATGACCTCGGTATCTTTGGCGGTTTCTGCCATTCCTGAAGGTCTGCCCGCAATAGTAACAATTGTTCTGTCAATTGGTGTGCAGCGAATGGTTAAAAAGAATGCACTTATTAGAAAATTGCCTGCCGTTGAAACATTGGGTAGTGCTTCTATAATTTGTTCTGATAAAACCGGAACTCTTACACAAAATCGTATGACTTTGGTTAAAGCCTATGTTGATAAAGGTTCGGTTGTTGACCTCGGAGCACAGGTCGATACGGATGTTATGGAGCTGCTAAAATATGGTACTCTTTGCTGTGATGGATCTGTAATAATTAACGGTGATGAGGAACAACACATTGGCGATCCTACTGAAACATCTATTGTCAAAGCAGCGCTTAATGTCGGAATGGTAAAGGAGGAACTTAATTCTAAATGTCCAAGAGTAGCAGGAATACCTTTTGATTCTGACCGCAAGCTTATGTCTACAGTAAACGTAATAGATGGCAAAAATGTTGTAATTGTTAAAGGCGCTTTTGATGTTATGGCGGCCAGATGTATATCTGGCAACCTTGAAAAAGCTAAAGAAATAACCGAAGAAATGAGTGAAAATGCACTCAGAGTTTTAGCGATTGGTTATAAGTTTGTTAATTCCATTCCTGCAAATCCCACTTCTGAATTATTAGAAAACGGATTAACTTTTATGGGGCTTGTTGGAATGATTGATCCACCGCGTCCTGAAGTTAAGATTGCAGTAGACACCTGTCGCAGAGCAGGAATTAAGCCTATTATGATCACAGGTGACCACGTTGTAACAGCTACTGCGATAGCTAAAGAATTAGGCATATTCTTAGAAGGTGATCGTGCAATCACAGGTACCGAGCTTGACGAAATGTCTGAAGAAGAATTAAACGCACAAGTTGAAAACATTTCTGTTTATGCCAGAGTTTCGCCGGAAAATAAAATTAGAATAGTAAAGGCTTGGCAACGTAAAGGCCAGGTTGTTTCAATGACAGGCGACGGCGTTAACGACGCTCCTGCATTAAAAGCAGCAGATATAGGCTGTGCTATGGGTATTACGGGTACCGATGTTGCAAAAGGTGCCGCCGATATGACTTTAACTGATGATAATTTTGCAACAATAGTTGATGCTGTACGCGAAGGCCGAGGAATATACTCTAACATAAAAAAAGTAGTAGGATTCCTTCTGGGCACAAATATCGGTGAGGTTATAACCGTTTTCGTTGCAATGCTTATTTGGCACGAAACACCACTACTTTCGATGCAGCTTTTATGGATAAATCTTGTAACCGACAGCTTGCCCGCTATTGCCTTGGGTATGGAAGCGGTTGAATTAGACGTTATGGATAAAAAACCCAAACCTAAAAACGAAAGTATATTTTCCGGTGGTTTAGGCGTAAGAATAGTTCTTCAGGGTGTTATGTTCGCTATCCTATCTTTAGTTGCTTTTTACATTGGAAAAACCGCAACAGGAACTCTTATAGGTGGCCAAACAATGGCTTTCTTAACCCTTTCGTTATCTCAGGTTATACAGTCCTTCAATATGCGTTCAGAGCGCTCTTTATTTAAGATTGGCGTATTCGGCAACAAGATGCTGAATTTAGCTTCTTTTACTTCGATTATATTAGTTTTGTTGGTAGCGTTTACTCCGGCAAGAATCGCCTTTGGTTTATCAATCTTACCTGTTTCGTTGTATATGGTTTGTTTGGGCTTAATATTAATTCCTACAGTAATTATGGAATTTTGTAAACTGACAGGCATAATCAAGCATTAATCATCCTAATTTTGCGGTAAAGGAGTTGGGTCTTTGATGGATTCTAACAAAAATTTAAAAAATAAATCCAAATGGATTATAGGAACCGTTTCGGTATGCGTTTTGATTTATTTAGGCATACAGAATATAGATGTTATTGCAAAAGCTTTTACTTGGTTCTACAGTTTAATTTCACCTTTGGTATTAGGGTTGATGTTAGCTCTTATATTGAATGTTCCAATGAGTTTTTTTGAATCACATTTGTTCAGTAAGTCTGAAAAACGAATACTTCATAAAAGTCGACGCCCCATAGCTTATATTTTATCTATTTTAGTTATTATAGGCATTTTGGCGTGTGTTTTTTGGCTGGTAATTCCTGAACTTGTTGACGCGTTTACAATAGTTATAAATAACATAATAATCTATGTGAAAAAAATTAATGAATCTGATTTTTCTGATATTCCTTTTAGTAAGTATATAGCTTCAATAGAATGGGGTTCCATAATTACCAATCTCGAAAGCTGGTTTAAAACTCAGAGCAGTGCGATTATGAACACAGCGGTTGACACTATAGGATATGTTATTGATGGTGTTATAGACTTCTTTATTGCGATTATTTTCTCTGTATATATACTCTTTAATAAAGAAAAGCTTAAGACTCAAGTTAAGCGATTGATTAAGGTATGGTTACCCAAAAAATCCGGCACCTGGTTTATTCATGCTTGTAAAGTAAGCAGTAAGGTGTTTAGGAACTTTGTTTCGGGCCAGACCATTGAAGCAATTATTTTAGGAGGCCTTTGTGCCATAGGAATGCTTATTTTAAGAATTCCTTATGCGCCAATGATTGGTGCTCTTGTGGGAGTAACTGCCATAATTCCTATTGTTGGCGCTTTTGTTGGTGCCGCTATTGGAGGATTTATGATATTAACGGTTTCGCCCTTCAAAGCATTAATTTTTATAATATTTATATTAATTCTTCAGCAATTAGAAGGTAATCTCATTTATCCAAAGGTGATAGGCAGCAGAATCAATCTACCTGCTATGTGGGTACTTGCAGCAGTTACTATTGGTGGTGGTATTGCCGGTCCATTAGGTATGCTTCTTGGTGTTCCTGCGGCTTCTGTAGTTTATATTTTAGTTCGTGAAGCCACTGATAATCGCGAAAAAAAACAAAAGAAATAAAACATATAACCAGATCTACAGGCCGTTATTCTACAAACGGCCTGTTTTTCTTGATATTTGGTCGATTTTTTGGTATTATCTAAATGAAATGTTTTTATAAATGGGGGGAATGAATTTGAAAACATACGCACCAACCTATTATAAAGAATTTAAGTGTATTTCCAGCCAATGTAAGCATAATTGTTGCATAGGGTGGGAAATTGATATAGATGCTAATACCCTTGAATTATATAATAATTTATCAGGTGATTTATCTGGTAGAATTAAAGAAAGTATTTCACTTGACGATTCTCCACATTTCATTTTAGATAAAAATAACAGATGCCCTTTTTTAAATAATTATGGATTGTGTGAAATAATTTTGGAATACGGGGAAGAGGGCCTGTGTCAAATATGCAGTGACCATCCAAGATTCAGAAATTGCTACGATACACGAACGGAAATAGGCCTTGGACTTTGCTGTGAGGCGGCCTGTGAACTAATATTATCTAAAACCGAACCGTTCGTATTAGAATGCATAGAAAACTCAGATAATCAAACACATAATAATTCGGAAGCTGCTTTCTTTAGGAAAAGAGATACTATTTTTAACATTCTTTCTAATCGAAATTTTCCGCTTGAGAACCGTATCGATCAAGTTATGAAACTTTGTAATATTTCGCAGGTTGATTTTGGATCTACGGGTTTTTGGATGGATTTTTATTTAGGTTTAGAAATTCTTGATGATAAATGGAAAAATCTGTTGTTTTCTGTTTCTAAAGATAATTCTATTATTTCTAAATGTGATTTTACTAATAATAGCATTATATTTGAAAACATATTATTATATTTAATTTATCGAAATTTAACAGAAGCAAAAGATAATTATGAATTTAATATACAGCTTTTATTTTGTATATTAAGTTTATATATTATCGCTACACTATCTAAGAATAATGATATTTTAGAAGTGACAAGAATGTACTCAGCAGAAATTGAGTATTCTGATGAAAATATCGATAAAACACTTGACATATTATCAACATACATTTATTAAAGGGTGATTTGTATGATTTTAGGCGAAATTAATTTAATATTCGGCGATTGGAAGGCAACTGTATTACCTAATTTTGGCGCTAACTTGATTAAATTAAGTTATAAAAACAAACCAATATTACGTTCGCCAAATAGCTTTGAAGAGTTAAATGAATCCCCTTATACTTTTGGAACGCCACTGCTTTTTCCCGCAAACAGAACACGTAAAGGTGAATTCTTTTGTAATGGTATAAAGTACCATCTTCCTGTTAATGAGCCACAAAGGAATAATCATTTACACGGACGGCTGTATAATGCCAAATTTTCTATAATAGAAAAAACCGAAAATAGTTTGCATTGTAGATATGTTAATTTAAACGATAAATATCCGTTGCCATTTTTGATAGATATTATAGATACATTATCTGAAACTGGATATAGAAGAAAGATTTGCATTGAGAATTGCGGTGATATTAATCTACCATTCACCATGGCGCTTCATACTGCTTTTATGAATCCTGATTTTTTCTCAGTACCAATCGCTGAATACTGTGAAGTGGACGAAAACTTTATACCTACCGGTAAAACATTGCCACTTGATAAACGTCAAATGTTATATAAAAACGGATTTAGGGTGGATAATTCACCTGTTAGTGGTTTTTATAAAGCTGATGGTAATAAATGCGTTGTTGGTGGTTATACATATAGTTTTTCTGATAATTTTACAGATATAGTTTTGTTCAATAATAATGGTAATGGAAATTATTTGTGTATAGAGCCGCAGGCCGGTGAAGTTAATGGTCTTAATACTAAAGGTGGTCATCTTTTATTAAAGCCCGGTGAAAATGAAAATTTTATAACAGATATTATGTTGAACAATAATTAAAAGTTTAATATTAAAGCGTTTTTTCATAAATATTGAACTTGTTAATAATATGTAACTTAGTTAAAATTAGTTTAGAGTTATTATAAAAGGAAGGTTAGTACTATGTCGGTTAAAATCGAGAAGATTATTATACCTACTTATCCGGAACCCGCACGTGAAGAATTGCCAATGTTTGCTGAAAACAGAGTGCATCAAAGAACCAGCGGTAATCCTTATCCTCAAAAAATTGTTTTAGAGGTAAATAGGGAAGAGAAAATTAATAAGGAATATACTGCAATTATTTTAGAAAACGATTATATAAGAATTTGCATTTTACCCGAATTAGGCGGCAGAATTTACTCTGCATACGATAAAAGAACGGGATATGATTTCTTTTATAAAAATAACGTTATTAAACCTGCTCTTATCGGTTGCTTAGGTTCTTGGATTTCAGGCGGTATGGAGTTTAACTGGCCTTTTCACCACAGAGCTTCTACCTTTATGCCTGTAGACTATCAAATTCGCGAAGAGGCCGACGGTACCTCAATGGTATTCCTTTCTGAGCATGACCCCATCGACCATATGAAGGGTATGGTTTGTGTTATACTTCGCAAAAACTCAGCTTATTTTGAAACAAAAGCAAGGTTATATAACAGAACCGAAACTGCTAAGCCTTTCTTGTGGTGGGAAAACACTGCAGTTCCCGTTAATAAGGATTATCAGATATTTTATCCGCCCGATGTCAGTTACGTTAATTTCCACTATAAAAGGTCGGTAACTACCTTTCCAATTGCAGATAATTCTTTAGGCGTGTTCAATGGTATTAGATACGAAGAACCCACTGATATTTCTATGCATAAAAGCACAATACAGCCCACATCGTATTTCTGCGCACCCTCTGAATATGATTTTTTTGGTGGTTATGACCATTCCAAAAAATGCGGTGTAGTTCATATTGCTGACCATCACATTTCACCCGGTAAAAAGATGTTTACCTGGGGATATAATCAGCTTTCTCAATCCTGGGAGAACGCTTTAACGGACAGTGATGGTGCTTACGCCGAGCTTATGGCCGGTGTGTATTCCGACAATCAGCCTGATTTTGCCTGGCTTGAGCCCTTTGAGGCAAAAGAGTTCTCTCAATACTGGTATCCTATTGGCGAGGTTGGAATTCCTATATTTGCTAATCTTAACGGCGCTATTCACAAAGATGTTAATGGCCTTAAATTGCAGTTTACAAGTGACGTTGCTGAATATAACATTGCTATTAATAGGAATGATGATATTATATATTCCGATGTAATCAATCTTGCTTGTGGCGATATATATTCCATTAACAATATTTCCGTTAATACAGGTGATACAATATCTGTTACTAACAAAGAAGGTAAATCAATTCTTGAATTCACCTTCTTTGAAAAGAACGAGTATGATATTCCAAAGCTTACCGAAGACCTACCGCAGGCTGACAGCGTTATGAATGCTGACGAGCTTTATCTTGAAGGCGTACACGTGAAACAGTATAGAGACCCGGCAATAAAGCCTGATTACTATTGGAAAAAAGGTCTTGAACGTAATCCTAACCATACTGATTGTTTGTTGGCGTTGGGCGAATTAGCTATTGAAGAGTTTAAATTTTGCGAAGCTAAAGAATACCTTTATAAAGCCGAAAAACAGATTACTGTATTTAATAAAAGACCGCAAAGTGGTAAGCTTTACTATTTATTAGCTTTGGCTGAATTATACAGCGGTAACTGCAAAAAGGCTTATGATTTGTTCTACAAGTCTTCTTGGAATATGGATTACTGTTCAGCTTCTATGACTTATATTGGCGCTTTGGATATAATGAACAAAGAATATGATGTTGCTATCAAACATCTTGAAACAGCAAATATATATAATGCTCGGAATACTAAAGCTGCTGCATATAAAGCCATTGCATTAGCTAAACTAAATTGTGTAGCTGAAGCTGAAAAATTAGTTAATGAAATTTTAGATTCAGATCCGTTAGAGCATTTTGTAAGATTTGCCGGAGTTGTTGCAGGAAGTATTAATATTTCTGACTTCAACGGTATCCTTAACAGCGATCCAGCTCAAACAATTTTAGATATTATTTCTGATTTGAAAATTGCAGGACTTGATAGAGAAATTAAACTGATTGCTGGTTCGGTTGATAATAAAATTTCTATGTTACAGCTTACTTTGGGCAATATCAATGCTGCTGATAATACTGCTTTAGGAAACGCTTTTCCTTGTAGAAAGTTCGAAATGGATATTCTTAAAGATGCTGTAAGTGAAAGTAACGGTACTTTAGACTACTATTTGGGTTGCCTTTTATATTCTAAACGTATGTACGAAAAGGCTGCTGAACATTTTGAATCTGCTATCGCAAAACAGCCTAATTTTTACGCACCTTACAGATGCCTGGCGGCAGTTAACTACAGTCATTTGAACAAGGCTGACAGCGCGTTAAAATTGCTTGAAAAAGCACTTGAATTAAATCCCGGCGACCAGCAATTGATTTACGAGATTGCATTAATATCCACTGACCCAAGATATACGGTTGATTTAATACTTTCCAATAAATTCAATCGTGATGACATTTACATTGAATTAAGTAAAGCCTATAATAAATTAGGCGAGTACGATAATGCACTTAAGGTATTGAATGAGCATACATTTGTTGCTTGTGAAGGCGGCGAGCATGCTATTGCAGATCAATATATGTTTGCTCATCACGCAAAGGGCAGGGGATATTTAGCTAACGGTGAATTTGCTCAGGCTTTAGCTGAATTTGACAGTGCCTTGACACTGCCTCAAAACCTTGGAGCAGGCATATGGAACGAAGTAAAATATGTTCCTCATCAGTACTACAAGGCTGTGTGTCTGGAAAAGCTCGGCAATATCGAAGAGGCTGATAAGCTATATCGCCATATTTTAAAGCTTCAAAAAGATTACTTTACTGAAATGCATCTTAAGGCATTACCTTATTATCAGGCTATGGTTTTGGAGCATTTTGGAGAACACCTTAAAGCAAGAGCAATAATTGACGAATGCTATGCAGATTGGATGAATAAACGTAGTTTTGAAGATGCAGGATATTTTGCTACTACTCCATTTTTCATATCATATTGCCCCAATGCCAAAATAGCAAGAACTGCTTGCTACAACTCGCTTTTAGGTTATGCAGAGATCTTTAAAGGAAACATTGATGCTGCAATTAAGCTTTTTGAAAATGGCGATGATATGTATGGAAAATTATTTAAAAATTAATCTATTGTCTTATTTTGCATAAAAATTGCTAATGATAATCAATTAATTAAAAATCGACAGGTTGAAACCTGTCGATTTTTTGTATACAAAAAGAACGAAAGTTGCAATACCGATGGTAGCATAACTTTCGTTCTTATATGAAAGGGTTGCACAAATTCGAACCCTTTTGAATTTTTAACCTATGTGTTCGAACCCCTACATATTTTTAGTAATGGTGTTTTATAGTTATAAATCAATGGTGATTTCGTATTTATCATCAATAAGAATATAGTTCACATTATATAACTGTGCAAGTTTTAAGATTTCGGCATTGTCTACCAGCACACTTTCGATAGTACACCACTCATCGTCTAAACGGCTTTCAA